>CAYPYK010000036.1:0-18379 GCA_964414665.1 uncultured Intrasporangiaceae bacterium
GCGACTTCATCAAGAACGACGAGCCCCAGGGCAACCAGGTCTTCGCCCCGATCAAAAGGACCATCCCGCTCGTCTACGACGCGATGAAGCGGGCTATGGACGAGACCGGCGAGGCCAAGCTGTTCTCGATGAACATCACCGCCGACGACCACCACGAGATGTTGGCCCGCGCCGACTTCGCCCTCGAGACCTTCGGTCCGGACGCCAACAAGGTCGCCTTCCTCGTCGACGGCTACGTCGGTGGGCCCGGCATGGTCACCACCGCCCGTCGGCAGTATCCGAACCAGTTCCTGCACTACCACCGGGCGGGCCACGGGGCGGTGACCTCGCCGAGCGCGAAGCGCGGCTACACGGCGTTCGTCCTCGCGAAGATGTCCCGGCTCCAGGGCGCCTCCGGCATCCATGTCGGCACGATGGGCTACGGGAAGATGGAGGGAGCAGGCGATGACAAGGTCATCGCCTACATGATCGAGCGCGACGAGGCGCAGGGGCCGGTCTACTACCAGAGGTGGGACGGCATCAAGGCGACGACGCCGATCGTCTCCGGCGGCATGAACGCCCTGCGGCTGCCCGGGTTCTTCGAGAACCTCGGCCACGGCAACATCATCAACACCGCGGGTGGCGGCGCCTACGGCCACCTCGACAGCCCTGCGGCGGGGGCTCTCTCGCTGCGCCAGGCCTACGAGGGCTGGAAGGCCGGGGCCGACCCCGTGCAGTGGGCCAAGGAGCACCGCGAGTTCGCCCGCGCCTTCGAGTCCTTCCCCCAGGACGCCGACCTGCTCTACCCCGGCTGGCGCGAGGAGCTCTCGGTCACCGTCTAGGCCCCTCGGGCAGGGCGGTATGCCGCGTACCCTGGGGGTCCGCGGCATACCGTCGAGCCACGTCAGCGGGGTCTGCCGCCGGGGCCCGCCCGCGGAGGCTGGTCCGCTCAGGCGTCGCCGCCCTCGGTGCCGGAGGCGCCCGCCGTCACGTCGAGCAGGTTGTACTTCTCGGCCGCCTCGCGGCCGAGCGACTGCCCGACCTCGCCGCGCCGGGCGAGCACCTGGAGGGTCCGCACGGCCAGCGACGGCCCGTCGATGTGGAAGAACCGTCGCGCCGCCGCGCGGGTGTCGGCGAACCCGAAACCGTCGGCCCCGAGCGAGACGAAGTCGCCCGGCACCCACTGGGCGATCTGGTCGGGGACCGCTCGCATGTAGTCCGAGGTGGCGAGCACCGGGCCGGGCGCGTTCTGCAGCCGCTCGGTCACGTAGGGCACCCGCGCCTCACCCGTCGGGTGGAGGAAGGCCCGCTCGTCGCTGGCGAGCCCGTCGCGGCGCAGCTCGCCCCACGAGGTGACCGACCAGACGTCGGCGGCCACCCCCCAGTCATTGGCGAGCAGCTCCTGGGCCTCGAGAGCCCAGGCCACCCCGACGCCGGACGCCAGCAGCTGGGCCCGTGCGGGCTGGTGTTGCCAGTCGCCCGTGTCGGCCTTCTTGAGCAGGTACATCCCGCGCAGGATGCCCTCGGCGTCGACGTCGTCGGGCTCGGCGGGCTGGACGATCGGCTCGTTGTAGACGGTGATGTAGTAGATGAGGTTCTCGGGGTCCTCGCCGTACATGCGGTGCAGCCCGTCACGCATGATGTGGGCGATCTCGTAGCCGTAGGCGGGGTCGTACGCGACGACGGCCGGGTTGGTCGAGGCCAGCAGCGGGCTGTGCCCGTCGGCGTGCTGGGTGCCCTCGCCCGTCAAGGTGGTGCGCCCGGCCGTGGCCCCGATGAGGAAGCCCCTGGTCAGCTGGTCGGCGGCCGCCCAGATCGAGTCGCCGGTCCGTTGGAACCCGAACATCGAGTAGAAGGTGTAGATGGGGATCATCGGCTCGCCGTGCGTGGCATACGACGTGCCCGCCGCGGTGAACGCCGCCGTCGAACCGGCCTCGTTGATGCCGAGGTGGAGGATCTGGCCCTGCTCGGACTCGCGGTAGCTCAGCATGAGCTCGGCGTCGACCGGGGTGTAGTTCTGGCCGTGCGGGTTGTAGATCTTCAAGGTGGGGAAGAAGCTGTCCATCCCGAAGGTCCGGGCCTCATCGGGGATGATCGGTACGATCCGCTGGCCGAAGTCCTTCTCGCGCATGAGGTCCTTGAGCAGCCGGACGAACGCCATCGTCGTCGCGACCCGCTGCTTGCCCGAGCCCTTCTTGACATGGGCGTAGGCGTCGTCGTCCGGCAGCGCGAGCTGGGTGTACCTGCTCCGCCGCTGGGGGAGCGAGCCGCCGAGCTCGCGGCGCCGCTCGAGCATGTACTCGATCGCCGGGTCGCTCTCACCGGGGTGGTAGAAGGGCGGCTTGTAGGGGTCGGCCTCGAGCTGGGCGTCACTGATCGGCAGGCGCAGGACGTCGCGGAAGTTCTTCAGGTCCTCGACGGTCATCTTCTTCATCTGGTGGGTCGCGTTGCGCCCGGCGAAGGCCGCGCCGAGCGTGTAGCCCTTGATGGTGTGGGCGAGGATGACCGTCGGCTGTCCGGTGTGGTGCGTCGCCGCCTGGTAGGCCGCGAAGACCTTGTGGTAGTCGTGGCCGCCGCGCTTGAGCTTGTACCAGATGTCGTGGTCGGACCAGCTCTCGACGAGCTTGCGGGTCCGGGTGTCCCTGCCGAAGAAGTGCTCGCGCACGTAGGCGCCGTCGTTGGCCCGGAACGTCTGGTAGTCGCCGTCGGTCGTGGTGTTCATGATGTGGACCAGGGCGTGGTCGCGGTCGGCGGCCAGCAGCGGGTCCCACCCGCGTCCCCAGATCGCCTTGATGACGTTCCAGCCGGCGCCGCGGAACTGCGCCTCGAGCTCCTGGATGATCTTGCCGTTGCCGCGGACCGGCCCGTCGAGCCGCTGGAGGTTGCAGTTGACGACGAACGTGAGGTTGTCGAGCTCCTCGTAGGCCGCGATCTGCAAGGCCCCCCGCGACTCGACCTCGTCCATCTCGCCGTCGCCGAGGAAGGCCCACACCCGCTGCTCGCTGGTGTCCTTGATGCCCCGGGCGTGGAGGTACTTGTTGAACTGCGCCTGGTAGATGGCGTTCATCGGGCCGAGCCCCATCGACACCGTGGGGAACTGCCAGTACTCCTGCATCATCCGCGGGTGCGGGTAGGAGGACAGGGCCCGGACCCGGCCGTCGACGACGTGGCTCTTCTCCTGGCGGAAGCCCTCGAGGTCGTCCTGGCCCAGGACGCCTTCGAGGAAGGACCGGGCGTACATGCCGGGGGAGGCGTGGCCCTGGAAGAACACCTGGTCGCCGCCCCCGGGGTGGTCCGGGCCGCGGAAGAAGTGGTTCATCCCGACCTCGTAGAGGGTCGAGGCCGAGGCGTAGGTCGAGATGTGGCCGCCGACTGAGATCCCCGGGCGCTGGGCGCGGTGGACCATCACCGCGGCGTTCCACCGGATCATCCGGCGGTAGAGCCGCTCGACGTCCTCGTCCCCGGGGAACCACGGCTCCTGCTCGGGGCCGATGGTGTTGACGTAGTCGGTCGCTGTGAGCGACGGCACCCCGATCTGCTTCTCGCGGGCCCGCTCGAGGAGGCGGAGCATGACGTAACGCGCCCTGGTGCGACCGCCGAGGTCGAGGACCTGGTCCAGCGAGTCGAGCCACTCCTGGGTCTCGGCCGGGTCGGTGTCGGGCAGGTGGGCCGGGATGCCGTTGAGGATGGGTCCGGCTTCCTCGCGGAACGTCACGAGTGGTCCTCTCTCGAAGGATGTCGCCTCGGGGGTTGCGGTGCGGCTCCTCCATCCTCCCCCCGAGGTGTCCGCCGTCACAATTCCGACCGGCTACCTCTGGGTATGCCGGACCGGCACGGGACCGGTCGCGGTCCACCCACGCAGGGGCGCCACGGAGGTGGGGTGGCGAGAGGCCGGCTCAGCCGCTGATGCCGCAGGCCCACCAGTGCTGGTCGAGATGGACCGGCCGGGCGCACGCCGTGCCGAACATGTCGAGACCGACGGGGGAGCCCTTGGGCACGTACCAGAAGCCGGCCGAGTTGTGCGGGAACACGACGCGCCGGGGAACGAACAGCGAGCCCTGGATCCAGTTCACCCGGCCGGTGGTCGACAGATAGCGCATCCGCAGGGACAGGTTGTTGCCGTATGACGTCGTGTCGGTCAGCTCACCGGCCCTCGCCAGCGTCGCGATCGTCGTGAAGTCGCTGCGGTGGGCGGAGTAGATCTGCTCGGCGCTGCGGTTGGGCGAGACGAGGTACAGGCTGAGGAAGGCGAACAGGGAGACCCAGAGGGCGAGGAACGCGCCGGTCGTGCGGAGCAGCTGGAACCCCACGAGGGTCGTGAGCGCGACCGCCATGCCGCCGGCAAGCAGCCGGATGAGCTGGGCGTGCGGCATGTCGATGACGATGGCGAACGGGGTCGGCAGTGCCTGTTGCGTGGGCAGGTAGCGCGTCCACAGGGCAGCCGTCGCATAGAGCCAGAGCAGCGCGGCGGCCAGCGCCTGGGCAGTGACGCCCCACAAGTGTGACCCATGCTTCATGGCGCCATGGTAGGAACGTCGCCGCCGTCGCACACGGCAAACGGGGCGAAACCATCCGTTGGGCCGAGGTGACTAGTCACTCACCCGGTGCTCGCCGGCGTACACCACGAGCCGCGGTGGCCGCGTGAACGCGACGAGGGTCATCCCCGCGTCCCGGGCGAGGTCGACGGCCAGCGAGGAGGGGGCCGACACGGCGACCACCGCGGGCAGGCCGACCATGAGGGCCTTCTGGACGATCTCGAAGCTCGCCCGGGCGCTGACGACGAGAACCGACCCGGCCAGCGGGAGGCGCTCGTCCCGGGCGGCCCAGCCGATGACCTTGTCGACGGCGTTGTGCCGGCCGACGTCCTCGCGCACGGCGAGGACCGTCCCGTCCGCGGCGAACAGGCCGGCCGCGTGGCACCCTCCGGTCCGCTCGAAGGTCGCCTGCGCGCCGCGCAGCCGCTCGGGAAGGGTGACCAGGACGTCGGCGGACAGGGCCACCGGGTCCTGCGCGACGGCATACGGGCTCGCGGTGCGGATCGCGTCGACCGTCGCCGTCCCGCACACGCCGCAGGCGCTCGTCATCGTCTCGGACCGCACCCGCGGTGGGCCGTGCAGGACGGCACCCGGGGCGAGGGTGACGTCGACCACGTTGAAGGTCGGGCTCCCGTCCTCGTCGGTGTCGGTGCAGTGCATCAGGGTGTGGACCTCGTCCGCCGCGCGGACCAGGCCCTCGGTGACGAGGTGGCCCAGGGTGAGGTCGAAGTCGTCGCCGGGGGTGCGCATCGTCGTCGTCAGCGCAGTGCCCGAGACCCGGATCTCCAGCGGCTCCTCGACGGCGACGGTGTCGGGGCGCCGGACGACCAGCCCGGTCCCGGTGTCGATCCGGGTGCTGGGGACCCGCCTGGTCCTGCGTCCCATCCCCCGAGGGTATGTCCTGCCTGCGGGACGGCCCAGCGCCCACCGTTGCCGGGAGCGGAACGGCCCTGTCCGCGACCGGAGGGAGGGGCCTGGCGTGGGCCCATGAGCACGAGCATGGCACCGGGCGACAGCGCCGCCGGCGCGAACCCCGAGATCGGCCGCTCCGTCGACGTCGACGGCATCGCCACCAACTACCTGCAGGCGGGCGAGGGCCCGGCTGTCCTGCTCGTCCACGGCTCGGGCCCCGGCGTCTCGGCGTACTCGAACTGGCGGTTGACGATCCCGCCCTGGCCGAACGCCACGCCGTCTACGCACCCGACATCGTCGGTTCGGCTTCACCGGCCGACCCGACGGTTTCCGCTACACGATGCAGTCCTGGAGACGGCACCTGCTCGGGTTCGCCGACGCCCTCGGCCTCGAGCGGTTCTCGATCGTCGGCAACAGCTTCGGCGGCGCCCTGGCGATCTCGATGGCGGCCCACGCCCTCGAGCGTGTGGGCCGCCTCGTCCTCATGGGCTCGTGCGGGGTGAGCTTCCCCATCACGCCGGGGCTGGACGCGGTCTGGGGCTACGAGCCCTCGCTGCAGACGATGCGCGAACTGCTCGACATCTTCGCCTTCGACCGGTCGCTGGTCACCGACGGGCTTGCCCGGCTCCGGTACGCCGCGTCGATCCGGCCGGGCTTCCAGGAGTCCTTCTCGGCGATGTTCCCGGCCCCCCGGCAGAACGGCGTCGACGGGCTCGCCACGCCCGCGGACCAGATCGCGGCCCTGCCGCACCGCACGCTCATCGTCCACGGGCGTGAGGACCAGGTCATCCCCCTCGAGAACGCCTACCGGCTGCTGCAGCTCATCGACGACAGCCAGATCCCTGTCTTCGGGCGCTGCGGGCACTGGAGCCAGATCGAGCACGCCGAGGAGTTCAACCGGATCGTCGGCGACTTCCTGGCCTGACTGTCGGCTTATGGTCGGACCGGCACGGGGCGCGGCCCCATCCCGGCCCGGCGGCGGCGGTCATGCAGACTGGGGCCATGAGCGACACCACAACGCCGGTCACGCCCGTGGACGGGGGCGTCACCCTGTTCGGGAACGGCCTTGGCTGGCACCCGGTGTCGCCGCGGCTCGCGACCGCCCGGCTTATCGTGCTGGGTCTCGTGCTCGGGCCGCTCGCCGTCGTCGGGGTGGTCCTCGCGGTCCTGCTCGCGTCATGGCTCTGGTTCGCCGTGCTGGCGGTCGTCGTCGTCGCAGCCTGGGCCGGATGGGTCATCGTGCGCCAGGTGAGCGCGGCGAGCTGGGTCGAGCTCGACGAGGAGCTCGTCATCCGGCGGGGTCGGCTGTTCCGCACCCTCGTCAGCATCCCGTACGGCCGCCTCCAGTATGTCGACCTCCAGACCGGACCACTGACGCGGGCGTTGGGGATCGCGTCTGTCGAGATCCATACCGCCTCGCCCGAGAGCGGTGGGGTGATCCCCGGGCTGCCGGTCGAGCAGGCCGAGGGGCTGCGCTCCCGGCTGGCCGCGCGAGGCGACGCGCAGCGGGCCGGCCTGTGAGCCAGTCCCTCCCCGCCGCCGGCGATGCCGACATCGAGTGGGACTGGCAGCACCTGCACCCCCTCTCGCCGCTGCTGCGTGGCGGTTTCGTCATGCTCGCCATCGGCGGCTGGGTCCTCAGCCAGGGCCTGGACTCGATCATGCACGGGCTCGGGCTCCCCGCCGTCGGCGGTGACTACGCCGGCGACCCCGGCGGTGACCAGATCCTGGCGCACCCGGTCCTGCTGGGCCTGGTCGCCGTGGGCGGCGTCGCGTTCATCGCGGGCGCGTCCTGGCTGAGCTGGCGGTTCGCGCGGTTCCGGGTCGCCGCCGGCCAGGTCGAGCTGCGCACCGGGATCCTGTTCCGCCAGCACCGGCAGGTGCCGTTGGAACGGGTGCAGGCCGTCGAGATCAGCCGCCCCCTGCTGGCCCGGGTGTTCGCGGTGGCCCAGGTCGTCGTGCAGTCGGCGGGCGGCCGCGGCTCCCATCTCACCCTGGCCTACCTCGGGCTGGCGCGCGCGCACCAGGTGCGTGACCATCTGCTCGACCTGGCCGCCCGCAGCGACGAGGGAGCCCGCGCCCGCGTCCCGCGCCCGCCCCAGCCGCCGCCCGGGCAGGCGTGGGCGACGCCCCTCGGCGGAGTCGACGACCGGTCCCCCGGCGAGGTGGGCGTCCTCCAGGTGCCGAACGGGCGGCTCTTCGTCGCGACGATCCTGCATACCTCGACCCTCATCCTGCTCGTCGCCGTGGTCGCCGCCGGGGGGGCGGCCGCCGCCGGCGCCGTGGGAGTGATCACCGGGCTGGTGCCGGTCCTGCTCGGTGTCGGGAGCAGCCGCGTGCGTGAGCTGCTGCACCACGGCAACTTCACCCTGTCCGAGGTCGGCGACAGCCTTCGGGTCCGGCACGGCCTCACCGACCTGCGCGCGACGACGATCCCGCTGCACCGGGTCCAGGCCGTCGAGGTCGTCCAGCACGTCTGGTGGCGCCCCTTCGGTTGGTGGCGGGTCCGGGTCAACGTCGCGGGCGTGCACGGTGAGCCGGGTCGAGGCGGGGGCGACGAGACCACCGTGCTGCCCGTCGGCCGGTTCGACGACGTCCTGGTGGTCCTCGCCGCCATGGACGCCCGGCTGGCCGGGCCGGCGATGGCGGTCGCGGCGGCCGGAGAGGGGGGTGAGCCGGGCTGGTCCCGCGTCCCTACGCGCGCCCGCGTCCTCGATCCGGTGGCCTGGCGGCGCCGCGGGTATGCCGTGGCCCCCGCCGGCCTGCTGCTGCGTCGCGGACGGCTCACCCGCTCGGCCGTGGTGGTGCCGCACGCCAGGATCCAGTCCCTCGGGATTCACCAGGGGGTGCTGCAGCGCCGGCTCGGGCTGGCGTCGGTGCGGCTGGTCTCGACGCCGGGACCGGTGTCGCCCCGCGTGGAGCACCTCGCCGTGGGGGATGCGGAACGGCTGCTGCGCGAGGAGGCGGCCCGAGCGCGGGTGGCCCGCCGGCCCCAGCCGCTTGGACCCCCCGGGCTGCGAACACCACTTGCGGACCCGGGTGCGGACCCAGTGGACTAGGGACCGGCAGCACACCGGCCAGAAAGGCAGCGAAGGAGTGACCTCCCCATCAGCGCCGTCCGTCGGCGCCGGAACCCATCCGGGCGCGAGCAGCTCGGTGGGTGTCGAGCGGCTCGGGTTCGTCCCCGGACAGGTCGTCCAGGAGTTCGGGTACGACGACGACGTCGACGACCCCTTCCGGTTCGCCCTCGAGGACCTGTGCGGCACCGAGCTGGAGGACGAGGACTTCACCGGGGAGGTCGACGCCGTCCTCCTGTGGTGGCGTGCGGAGGACGGCGACCTCGGCGACGCCCTCGTCGACACCGTCGGGATGCTCGGGGACACTGGTTTCGTCGTCCTCGTCACGCCCAAGCCCGGCAAACCGGAGGAGGTCGACGCGAGCGAGATCGACGAGGCTGCCGTGACGGCAGGGCTGCACGCAGGGGGCTCGACCAGCGCCGGCGACGGCTGGCGGGCGACCAAGCTCGTCGCCCCCAAGGGCCGGCGCTGACCGCTGCCTCGACCCCCGCCTGTCGGGAGGTCGCCCGGCTGGCAGACTGACGACATGAGCGACCTCACCCCTGCCCTCTCCGTCGGCGACACCGCCCCCGACTTCACCCTCAAGGACCAGAACGGCCAGGACGTCACCCTCAGCTCCTTCCGGGGCACCAAGAACGTCGTCCTCGTCTTCTTCCCCTCCGCCTTCTCCGGCATCTGCACCGGCGAGCTGTGCGAGATCCGCGACAACCTCGGCGCCTTCGTCTCCGACACGGTGCAGGTGCTCGCCATCTCGTGCGACCCGATGTATGCCCAGCGTGGCTTCGCCGACAAGGAGGGCTACTTCTTCCCGCTGCTCTCCGACTTCTGGCCGCACGGCAAGGTCGCCCAGGAGTACGGCGTCTTCAACGACCAGGCGGGCCTGGCCGTCCGGGGCACGTTCCTCATCGACAAGGACGGCGTCCTCCAGTGGACGCTTGTCAACCCCCCCGGCGCCGCCCGCGACTTCGGCGGCTACCACGACGCGCTGGCCGCCCTCGCCTGAGCGGGCGACCTCGGCCGGCTCGTCCGGTGCGGTCCGGGCCCGCCTCCCCGCACGGGTGGAGGCGGGTCTGCCGCGCTCCTGACACAATGACCGCCGGACGGGGCCACCCTCACCCGGCCGAGGGCCTGTAGCTCAGGTGGTAGAGCACCGCGTTTACACCGCGGGTGTCGTCGGTTCGAACCCGGCCGGGCCCACATGGACCTGACCGTGCGCGACATCGTCGCCGCCCTCGAACGCCTCTACCCCGCCTCGACCGCCCAGTCCTGGGACCGGGTCGGCCTGGTCACCGGGGACCTCGACCAGCCGGTCCGCCGGATCCACCTGGCGCTGGACCCGACCCTGGCCGTCATCGAGGAGGCCCGGGACGCCCACGCCGACCTGCTCGTGACCCACCATCCGCTGCTGCTGCGGGGGGTGAGCAGCGTGGCGACGACGAGCGCCAAGGGCGCCAGCGTCACCGCCCTCGTGGTCGGCGACATCGCCCTGTACGTCGCCCACACCAACGCCGACGTCGCCACCCCCGGGGTCAGCGACGCCCTCGCCGATGCCGTCGGCCTGGGCGACACCGAGCCGTTGTCCGTCGTCGAGGGCCAGCCCCTTGGCCGGGTGGGCGACCTCGCCCGGCCGACGACGTTGGCCGCACTGGCCCAGTGCCTGCGAGACCGGCTCCCCAAGGCCGCCGGCGGCATCCGGGTGGCCGGACCCGGGGGCGCCGAGGTCGCCCGGGTGGCGGTGATGGGTGGCGCGGGCGACGACCTGTTCGACGCCGTGCGCGCCAGCGGCGCCGACGTCTACGTCACGAGCGACCTGCGTCACCACCCCGCGTTGGAGGCCCGCGAGGAGGCCCGTGGCGGCCGGCCCTACCTCCTCGACGCCGGCCACTGGTCGACCGAGGCCAACTGGCTGACCGCCCTCGAGCGAGACCTGCGGAACTCCCTTGCCGAGGCCGTGCCCGGCTCACCTAGGGTGGAGACCCACATCAGCACAGTGCGCACCGACCCGTGGGACTTCACAGTGGGTGCCGAGCCGCCCGGAGGTATGCCGTGAAAGCCGAGGCCCAGCGACAGCTGCGACTGCTCGACCTCCAGGCCATCGACACCCGGCTCGACCAGATCGACCACGCCCGCGCCCACGTGCCGCAGATCGCCGCATACGACGACCTCCAGGGCAACGCCATCGTGCTCGGGGACGAGCTCGTCCGGGCGCGGGCCGCCCTCGACGACGTCCAGCGCGAGATCGCCAAGGCGGAGTCCGACGTCCAGCTCGTCCGCGACCGGGCGGCCCGCGACCAGGCGCGCCTGGACTCCGGCCTCGGCACCGCCAAGGACCTCCAGGCCCTCCAGCACGAGCTCACCTCCCTCGCCCGCCGCCAGGGCGAGCTCGAGGAGGTCGAGCTCGAGGTGATGGAGCGGGCCGAGAACCTCCAGCACGACGTCGCCGAGCTCGAGCGCGGCCTGGGCGACCTCGACGAGCGGCTGACCGCCACCGCCGCCGAGCGCGACTCCGCCCTGGCCACGCTCGATGCCGAGGCGGCCGAGGTGTCTGCGCCCCGCGCCGGGCTCGTCGCCGCCGTGGGGGAGGACCTCGTCGCGCTCTACGAGAAGATCCGCGCCTCCAGCGGGGGGACGGGTGCGGCGCCGATGCGCCTGCGCCGGTGCGGCGGCTGCCAGCTCGAGCTCAACCAGGGCGTCCTCGACCGCATCCGGGTCGCGGCCGAGGACGAGGTGCTCCGTTGTGAGGAGTGTCGCCGCATCCTCGTGCGCACCCACGAGTCCGGTCTCTGAGCGCCCGGCGCCGGCGAGGACGGACCATGGGACGACGACTGACGGTCGAGGCCGACGGAGGGTCGCGGGGCAACCCCGGCATCGCCGGCTACGGCGCTCTCGTCCGCGACACCGAGACCGGGGCCCTGCTCGCCGAGCGCGCCGAGCCGCTGGGTACCGCCTCCAACAACGTCGCCGAGTACCGCGGCCTGATCGCCGGGCTCACCGCCGCCCGCGCCGTCGACGCCGGCGCGGATGTCGAGGTGGCGATGGACTCCAAGCTGGTCGTCGAGCAGATGTCGGGGCGGTGGAAGATCAAGCACCAGGACATGCGGCGGCTGGCCCTGCAGGCGCGCGAGATCGCCACGGCGATCACCGATGCGGGGGGCTCGGTGACCTACCGGTGGATGCCCCGTGAGCAGAACAGGGCGGCGGACGCCCTCTCCAACGTCGCCATGGACGGGCGCACCGTCGACCGGGTCCTCGGCGGCGAGCCGGCCGTCGACGAGATCCCACCCCCGGGCGGCGAGGGGTCCCAGGTCGCGCCCCAGGCCGCCGATGCGACGGGCGCCGACCGGCTGTCGGGACCGCGTCCGCGGCGCTCGGGCGACGTCGCGAGGATCGGCGGTCGCGGCACCCCGACCCGCGTCGTCCTGGTGCGGCACGGGGTCACCGAGTACACCTCGACGGGCAGGCTCGACGGGCGCGGCGGCGCCGACCCGTCCCTCAGCGCCGTCGGCCGCGCCCAGGCCCGGGCGGCAGGTGCCGCCGTGGCTGCCTTCCTCGAGAACGCCGAGGCCGCGGTCGTCACCTCCTCCCTCGCCCGCGCCCGCGAGACCGGGGCGCTGGTCGCGTCGGCGATCGGAGCCCGGCCGAGCGTCGATGCAGACTGGGACGAGCAGGGCTTCGGCGACTGGGACGGGGTCTGCGTGCGTGACCTGCTGCAGGACCACCGCGAGGACTTCGTCCGGTTCCGCGAGGACCCGGCATACGCCCGGCCGGGTGGGGAGTCGCACGAGGCGCTGGCGGCGCGGGTGCTCCCGGCCTTCGACCAGGTGGTCCAGGCCGGCGGGAGCACCGTCGTGGTCTGTCATCGCAAGCCGATCATGGTCGTGCTCGCCCAGCTGCTGGGGATGCCGCACGACAAGGCCTGGCGGCTGGCGGCCGGGCCGGGATCGCTCAGCGCCGTCGAGGTGTGGCCGGGCGGCGAGGTCTCCGTCGCGTTCACCAACCGCGTCTGAGGCTGCGCCCTCCCGGCCGGGCGCCCCGCACGTCGGCGAGCCACGCCTGTGTCCGAGTGAATGGCTGCTATGGCGACCAGTTGCTCGGACACTGTGGTGGGCGCCGCCCTTGTGTCCGAGTGATCGGCTGCCATGGCGACCAGTTGCTCGGACATAGCGGTGGACCGAGGGCGCATAGGGTGGACGGCATGGACGAGCGACTCCCCTACCGACTGCTCACCGGGCCCGACGACGCGGAGTTCTGCCGGCGTGTCAGCGCGGCCCTGACCGACGGCTACCGGCTGCACGGCGACCCCGCCATCACCTTCGACGGGGAGCGGGTCGTCGTTGCCCAGGCGGTCGTGCTGGCCACCGGGTTCGACTCGCGGGTCATGCCGGCATGAGTGCACCGTATGCCGGGGACGTCTCGCCGCGGGACGCGTATGCCGCGGTGGCCGGTGCCGGCAACGCGGTCCTCGTCGACGTGCGTACCGCCGCCGAGTGGGCGTACGTCGGCGTGCCCGACCTCTCGGCCGTGGAGCGGCAGGTGGTCTTCCTCGAGTGGCAGCGCTACCCGTCGGGCGAGACCAACGCCGACTTCGTCGACGAGCTGCGCCGGCTCGGGCTGCACCAGGGCACCCCGCTGTACTTCCTGTGCCGCTCCGGGGTGCGGTCCAGGTCCGCGGCCGCCGCGGCGACGGCGGCGGACCTGGGCCCTGCCTACAACGTCCTCGGCGGCTTCGAGGGACCCCACGACCCGGGCGGCCACCGCGTCCTGTCCGGATGGAAGAACGACGGCCTGCCCTGGAAGCAGGGCTGAGCGCGATGGGCGGTCCGCCGGACGACGCCTCGTGGCGACCGGACACCCTGGCGGTGCGCGGCGGGCTGGCCCGCAGCGGCTTCGACGAGACCGCAGAGGCGATCTTCCTCACCTCCGGGTTCGTCTACCGCACCGCGCAGGAGGCCGAGGCGGCGTTCGCCGAGGAGACCGACCGGTTCGTCTACAGCCGCTACGGCAACCCGACCGTGGCCGTCTTCGAGGAGCGGCTGCGCCTGCTCGAGGGGGCCGAGGCGTGCTTCGCCACGGCGTCCGGCATGGCTGCGGTGTTCGTCGCGATGTCCGCGCTGTGCGGCCAGGGGGCGAGGGTCGTCTCGTCGCGGGCGCTGTTCGGGTCGTGCTTCGTCATCCTCGACGAGATCCTGCCGCGGTGGGGCGTCGAGACCGTCTTCGTCGACGGGCCCGACCTCGCCCAGTGGGAGGCCGCCCTGGACCGGCCGACGACGGCAGTGTTCTTCGAGACACCGAGCAACCCGATGCAGGAGCTGGTCGACATCCGCGCGGTCTGCGAGCTCGCGCACCGGGCGGGCGCCCAGGTCGTCGTCGACAACGTGTTCGGGACGCCGGTGCTCTCCCGCCCGCTCGAGCACGGCGCCGACATCGTCGTCTACTCCGCGACCAAGCACATCGACGGCCAGGGTCGCGCCCTCGGCGGCGCCGTCCTCGGCCCCGCCGAGTTCGTCGACGGGCCGGTCAAGAACCTCATGCGACACACCGGCCCGGCCCTGTCGCCGTTCAACGCGTGGGTGATGACCAAGGGCCTCGAGACGCTGTCGCTGCGGGTGCAGCGGATGGCGTCGTCGGCGCTCGAGATCGCCCGGCACCTCGACGGGGCGCATGGCGTCCGGCGCACGGTCTACCCCTGGCTTCGGTCCCACCCGCAGCACGACCTGGCCCGGCGCCAGATGCGCGCGGGCGGCACCGTGGTGACGTTCGACCTCGACGGCGGCAAGGACGAGGCGTTCGCCCTGCTCAACGCCCTGCAGGTCATCGATATCTCCAACAACCTCGGCGACGCCAAGTCCCTGGCCACCCACCCCGCGACGACGACCCACCGCCGGCTCGGACCCGAGGGCCGGGCGGCGGTCGGCATCACCGACGGCACGGTACGGCTCTCGGTGGGGCTCGAGGACCCGGCCGACCTGCTCGACGACCTCGACCGTGCGCTGGCCCGCGCGACCGGAGGTCGGCTGTGACGGCCGGCCGGTGCAACGCTGCCGTGGGGCCCCACCGACCGGCGCCGCTCAGCTGACCGCCGGCGGGTCGGTGCGGCACGCGTCGAGCACCCGCAGCACGTTCCCACCCAGCACCTTGGCCAGCACATCCTCGGGCATGCCACGCCGCAGCAGCTCGCCGACCAGCAGCGGCAGCTTTGTGTAGGTCTCAAGGACCGGCTTGTAGTTGGCGTCCATGTCCGTGCCGAGGCAGACGTGCTCCTCGCCGAGCACCTCGACCAGCTCGAGGATGCGGTCGGCGAAGTCGCGCAGGGTCCGCATCGTCATCCCCGCGGGCCAGGCGCCGACCACTCCGCCCGTGGCGGCCACCTCCCGGGCGAGGTCGACCGGGACGAACCGGGCGTTGCTCCGGCCGGCTCGTTCGAGGTCGGTGTGGGTGAGGGCGAGCGGCCGACTGGTGACCGCGAGCGCGTCGCGTACGGTGTCGTGGGACGCGTGCGAGAGGTCGGCGACGATGCCCGCGGCGTTGAGCTCCCGGACCACGTCCCGGCCGAAGGCGGTGAGCCCGCCATGCACCGGGGCAACGGTCATGGCGTCCCCGACCGGCCCGCCTCCCGCGTAGTGCACCAGGGTGAGGACCCGGATGCCGTCGGCGCGGCACTGCCCGACCCGGCCGAGGTCGTCCTCGAGGAAGTCGGCGCCCTCGACGCCGAGGATGGCGCCGATCCGCCCCCGGCTCGTGGCCCGCTCGACGTCGGCCGCCGCGGTGACGAGGTCGAGGCCGGAGCGGTCGACGAGCTCGGTGAGCCGCCGGATCTGTGCGCGGTAGTAGGCGTGGGCCTCTCCAGCGGCGAAGGGGCGCACCGGTACGAGCGTGCCGCCCCGGGCGTCGAGGGTGGGGAAGTCCGAGACCGCGTTGAAGACCGCTGCTGCCAGCCCGCCTCGGCGCATGTCGGCGACCGTGCGGTCCTCGAAGGTGCCGCGGGCGGCGTACAGGCGCATCTTCCAGGTCAGGTCGTGGGCGTCGCGCACGAACGTCCGTCCTGGATGGGCGTGGGCGTCGACGGCGGGGTGCACCGCGAGGAAGGCCACCGCCCGGGCGAGCTGCTCCGGGGACAGGGTGAGGCCCACCGGGGACGAGGGCGACCCCACCGCCCGCCGCGCCACCCAGCCGGCGGCACCGACGAGGGCCCCCGCCACCGCGCCGCCGAACACAACGGCTCGTCGCGACATCGCCCCTCCTTGCGCTCCCCACCTGGACGGGGCCACGCTAGCGGGCCGCGCGGCGGACCGCCGGTACCGGCGGCTCGACGTCCAGGACCCACGGCGCACCGGGCCGAGCGGGCCCGCGGAGCGCCACGTCGAACCCGCGGCCGACGACCTCGGCCAGCGCGGGTGCCGACCGCGGGGCGTCCCCCTCGAGGCAGAGGTGCCGGGTGACCAGGCCGCGGGTGTGCTTGGCGAGGTGGCTCGCCCCGTTCACCCGGACCCGCACCCACCGGCGGGCGAGGTCACCCCCCGGGGGCCAGGCGGCGGCATACGGGGCGGACCGGCAGTCGAGGACCACGCCGCGCCCGGCGACGTCCGGCAGCACCCGGGACAGCTCGGGCCGCCACAGCGCCGCCAGCGGCCCGACGCCGGGCAGGCTCACACCCATGGCCAGCCGGTAGGGGGCGATGCGGTCGGTGGGCCGCACCGCGCCGTAGAGGGCCGAGACGACCACGAGCCAGCGGTTGGCCCGGCGCCGGGCGGGGGCGTCGAGCGAGGCCAGGTCGAGCGCGCTGTAGAGGACGCCGGTGTAGACCTCGGCGGCCGGCGTCGCCGGTGCGCGGTCGAGGACGAGGTTGCGGGCGATGTCGTCCAGCAGGTTCGGGCTCACCCCGAGCAGCGCCGGGGCGTCCGGGCACAGGCTCACCTCGCGCAGGGCCTCGGCGACCCGCTTGCGGGTGTCGGCGAGCTCGGGGAAGGACAGGGCCTGGCCGTCGGCGGGTCTGCCTCGCCGACGGCCCTGCTTGGACTCCGAGGGCGGCAGGAGGACGAGCACGGGTTCACCCTAGGTGGCTCGGGCCGCAACCCCCGACCCGAGCGCCGGCCCCTTGTAGGTTGGGGCGTATGCCGCGGCGCCACATCCGACTCGGCCCCTCCGAGGCCACGACGTCCGACGGCGTCGACGCGGCACTGCGGGCCCGCTTCGCCGCGATCCGCGCCGAGCTGGAGGTCGACGGCGACTTCCCCGGTCCGGCGCTCGCCGAGGCGGCGGACGTGGCAGCCCACCCGGTGGGGCTCCCGGCGCGTGACGAGACGGAGGTGCCGTTCTTCACGCTCGACCCCGTGGGCTCGCTCGACCTGGACCAGGCGATGTGCCTCGAACGGGACGGTGGGGGCTACCGGGTGCGCTACGCCGTCGCCGACCTCTCCTGCTTCGTCCGGCCGGACGGGGCGCTCGACGCGGAGGTCCGCCGCCGCGGCGAGACGGTCTACTGCCCCGACGAGCGGGTACCGCTGCATCCGGTGGAGCTGAGCGAGGGGGCGGCGAGCCTGCTCCCGAGCCGGGTGCGTCCGGCCTACGTCTGGGACCTCCGGCTCGGCGCCGAGGGCGATCTGACCGCCACCGACCTGTACCGCGCGATGGTGCGCAGCATCGACCGGCTCGACTACCCGGGCGTCCAGGGTGCCGTGGACGGCGGGAGCCGGGACGAGCGCTTCGTGCTCCTCCGCGAGATCGGCGAGCGTCGGATCAGCCAGGAGGAGCTGCGGGGCGGGGCCAGCCTGCCGATGCCCGAGCAGGAGGTCCACGAGGAAGCGGACGGCCGGTTCACCCTCGACTTCCGCCCGCCCCGTGCCGCCGAGGAGTGGAACGCCCAGATCTCGCTGATGACCGGCATGGCGGCGGCCGACCTCATGTTGCACGCCGGGGTCGGGGTGCTCCGGACCATGCCGGCGCCTGACCCGGGAGCGATCCGGCGGCTGCGCCGCCAGGCCACGGCGCTGGGGGCCGGCTGGCCGGCGGAGGAGGCCTACGGCGACTTCATCCGCGACCTCGACCGCACCAACCCCCGACACCTGGCGCTCATCCACGCCGCGACCTCGTTGTTCCGCGGTGCGGGCTACACCCCCTTCGACGGGGCGGTCCCCGAGCGGATCGACCATGCGGCCGTCGCCGACGCCTACGCCCACGTCACGGCTCCCCTCCGCCGGCTCGTCGACCGCTTCGGGCTGGTTGTCTGTGAGGCGATCACCGGGGACAGCGAGGTCCCTGCCTGGGTCCGCCTGGCGCTGCCGACGCTGCCCGCCCTGATGACGCACGCGGACCGGCGGACCAGGGCGGTCGAGCGGGCCGGCAACGACGCCGTGCAGGCCGCCATCCTGTTCGGCCGGGTCGGTGAGACGTTCACCGCGGTCGTCGTCGACGTCGAGCAGCAGGGCCGGTCCATCGTCCAGCTGACAGACCTGCCGATCCTCGCCGAAGCCGAGGGGGAGGCCCATCTCGGCGCCGAGGTGACCGTGCGCGTGGAGTCGGCCGACATCACCGCGGGGCGGATCTGCCTCTCGGTCGCCTAGACTCTCCTCGGACGAGTCGGCCGGACGGTCGCGGCGGTGACCGGTCCTGACCGGGCGCCGTCGAGGAAAGTCCGGGCTCCACAGGGCACGGTGGTGGCCAACAGCCACCCGGGGTGACCCGCGGGACAGTGCCACAGAGAACAGACCGCCGGATGCGGCGCGGCCTCGGCCGAACGGCATCCGGCAAGGGTGAAAAGGTGGTGTAAGAGACCACCAGCGGCCCCGGTGACGGGGCCGGCTCGGTAAACCCCACCCGGAGCAAGCCCAGACAGCGTGCGTTCGAGGGCGGCCCGCCCGAGCACGCGGGTAGGGCGCT
>CAYPYK010000037.1:0-18338 GCA_964414665.1 uncultured Intrasporangiaceae bacterium
GGCCTTGGTCAGGTCGATCTCGTAGCCGGTCCCGTGCAGGCCGAACGTGATGGTCTCGATGTTCTTGCTCTCGGTGCCGTCCAGGTCGTCGGTCAGGGTCCTGATCACCTTCTGCGCCATGGTGGGTGTCCTTCGTCCGGGGCGGGGTCTTCATATCTTCGCTGGTCAAGCGTCCGCGTGGGTGGATGCTGGCCGCCGGGTCAACGAACCGGACATGACGTCACCTCACGCGGCGACCCAGCAACGGGCCCAGACCCCCGGCCCGCCGCCAGCACGGCCGGGCACCGCGACCGCACCGACGCCAGCCCCGTCCTGTTCGGCCTGGCCGCGTCCTCAGGCGGTGTCGCGGGTGGGAACCGCCCGACTCTGCTTGGTGTGCGAATGGGGTCCGCGGGGTTCGGGGGCCGCGCGGGAGCCTGTCCCCGTGGATACCAGGCAGAGCGAGGTCTGGGGCGCCGCCGCCGGCTGGGAGCGTGGAGGTCACCGTCCATCTGATCTAGGAGGCGTGGAGCGGACGGTGATGACCTCGTCGTTCGGCGCCGTCGGATATGGACGCGCGCCGACCGATCCGGCGTTCACCGAGCAGGACTTGAGGAACCTCGAGGCGCCGTTGAGTACCTCCATCCGCTCGAAGGCCGTGGCGGAGCGCGCAGCCTGGGATTTCATGGCCGCCGAAGCCGGCCGACGTCGGGCTACCCGCGGGTGCCCGCCGCCGGGTGGCCGGGCTACGGCGCGAAAAGGTCGCCATGCTCGCCGGCATCAGCCCCGAGTACTGCCTGCGCCTGGAGCAGGGGCGAGACCTGAGTCCCTCAGCGCAGGCTGTCGCTGCCCTGGCCGACGCGCCGGCATGTGACCGTGGACGCTGTCGGCACCAAGCACGGACTCGACTCCGCCTTCGCTCGCGCCCAGCGGAAGTTGGAGGGCCGCCGGCACTCGAGGGCGGCGCAGCCTTGCCGGCCTGCTGCGACCGACACGGGTCTACCGCGCGGTGCGGCTCACCCGCGCTCGTCCTCGCGGCTGACGTCTCGCGCGCAGCAGGAGGCGGACCGCAATCAGACCCATGACTGCGAGCGCCGTGGTGTCGATGGCGGGGATGAAGCGGACCTGGTGGTTGCTGATGGAGTAGGCGCCGATAGCCCGCACCATTCCGCCGAGGCCACCGCCGCTGCCCTGCTCGTCCGGCCCGCTGCCTCCGCCGCCACCGCCGATGGCCACGGCGACCGGCACGAGCACAACACCGTCGTGCTCCACCGGCTCACCGAAGACTCGCCGAATGCTGAGCTGCTCGCCCGCACGTTCCAGGATCTGTTCGGGATTCATGCCGTACCTCCAAGGGTTGGGTTGATGGGCGGCGGGTCGCCATCAGCATCACAGGGGCCCGCGTCGACCTTCGAGCCGCTCCGATTCGCCGTCGGCCCGTCTCGGTAGCCACGCGGACGATGGTCCCACCGGATGCGGCGACGGTCTCGTTGACTTCGCAGCGTGGGTGCACCGAGCCAGAGGCATGCCCGGCTGGCGGAGAGAGACGCACCGCCCGGAGGCTCGTCGGACCAGCGGATGTTCAGTCTTCGGCGGCGCCGTACGCCCCTGCCGGCTCGAGGACCTCGACGGCCAGTACGGTGGGCAGGTGCCGGGCGATCTCTTCCCAGGTGTCTCCCTCGTCGCGGCTGGCGAACACCGAGCCCGTGTTCGTCCCGAAGTACACCCCGGCGGGATCCCGCCGGTCGCCGCTCATCCCCTGCCGGAGCACGGTGAAGAAGCACGCCTCCTGTGGCAGCCCCGCCCGCTGCGCTTCCCATGACCCACCAGCGTTCCGCGAGCGCCAGACCGCGGCGGCCGCATTCGGCGGGTACCGGCCCTCGGTGTCGCCGTTGAGCGGCACGGTCCAGATCGTCCGCCCGTCGCGGGGGTGCACCCAGAGGGGGAAGCCGAACGTCGACGGCAGGCCCCCGGTGATGTCGTGCCAGCTGTGGCCTCCGTCCTGCGAGTGCCAGACCCCGTGGTGGTTCTGTTGGTAGAGCGGGTCGCCTTCGCCGGAGGCACGTTCGATGTGGTGCACGCAGAATCCGGTGTGCCCGTCGGATGCCGCCGCGGGGTGGGCGTGGCCCTCGCCGTCGGTGGGGTCCGCGAGGTCGTTGCGCCGCTCCCACGTCACACCACCGTCCTCGGTGGCGAAGACTCCAGCAGCGGAGATCCCGACCCACAGCTTCTCGGGGTCCTCCGGGTCGGCGACGATCGTATGGAGGACGAGCCCCGCGGCGCCAGGGCCCCACTCGGGGGCCGACGGGTGGTCGGTCAGGCCCTTGACGGGCTCCCACGTGGCGCCGTCGTCGTCGCTGACGAGCAGGGTCGCGGGCTTCGTCCCCGCGTAGAGCCTGGCGCCGACCCGCCCGAGCGACCACACCTGGGAGAAGCCGTCGCCGAACGGGGCCGGCGCCTCGGTCCACCCGATGGACTCGGCGAACCCGGGGTCGTCCGCGGCCCAGGCATCCACCTGACCCGTCGTCAGCTTGGTCAGCTCCCAGGTCCGGCCGTCGTCACCCGAGCGCCAGACCCCGGCACCGGACCAGTCACCACCGCCACCGGCCCACATCGTCCCGGTCGCCGGGTCGCCAATGACATGGTTGATGGTCCACCCGTCGCAGTACGGTCCGCGGACCGCCCAGCGGCTGCGATCGACGTCGCCGTCGAGGACGAAGGTGCCCTTGGTCGTCCCCACCAGCAGGTGGATGGCTGCATCGGACATCCGACGTCCCTTCCTCAGACCTATCCGTCCATCCTGGCCAGCGGACGGTTCCGTCCAGTGTCACGACGCGTCCGCGAGGCGGCAAGACCCGGCCACCCTATCGATCCCCGAGACCCCGGTTCTCGCCCGTGGAGCACCAGCAGCGACCGCGGTGTGTCGCAGGGGCTGCGTCAACCCCGGGGGACCTTGTGAAGGACCGACCCCGACCCCAGCATCGGGCGGGGCGGTCGTCCTGTCGCCGCTGGTGTCGCGCGTCTCGATGCGGCACGCGAGCTCATCGACGGGCGACAGCACCTCGTCCTTTGACCCGACAACTGGTCTGGGACACGCGACCCGACCACTGCGGGCCGATCTCACGCCGGCTTGAGCATGCCCGTGGAACCCAATGTCCGGGCCCGGCGACACACACTGCCGGCGGCATATCCGCGTATCGGCCGCTTCGCGGCCCAGCGTGCGACATGGTGGTCAACGGCGGGGACATCACCTCTTGGCCGCCCCGATCGGGTCGCCGGGTTGACCACCCCGGCCGACTACGAGCAGGTCACCGCTCGGGGGCACACCATGCTGCTCGACACGCGGTTCGGCTCCCCGGATGACGCCGCCGCGCCGGACCGCCACGACGGCTCGCCGAGATGCGCGCCAAGCTCATCGCGCGCCATCCCGCCGTCGGCCCGATCGTCGTCCGACGACCCAACGCTTCCAGTCCCGCCCTGTCCTCGGGTCTTCTCCCCTCGACAACTCGTCCCTGCAGGAGCAGCCTGGGACTTTCGCCACCACACCGACCAAGGGGCGACGATGAATCGACGTCGACGCGGGCGCTCCTCCGAGCATCGAAGTCAACACGGGGGCCACCGGTTGCGATCGCCCGGTATCTCGCCGCGCGACCACCCATCTCGCCGAAATGGCACCGGAACACCGCGACCTGTTCAGGTACGACGGGGGCCCGGTGTCCTACCGGGGCCGGCTCAACGGCACCGCCAATGTCCTCGGCATCGCGTCCAACCCAGGACCGACCGAACGGCTCGTGGGCCGCACCCTGCTCTGGGACGCCGGGCAGCGGGTCCAGGGCGGGGGCCATCATCGCCTTCGGCGGCGACGCTCAGGGCGCCCTTCGGCTCTGGGAAACCGCACCCGATATCCACACCGTCCAGATCCCCCGCTCAACCGATCCGGGTCGGCGACGACCACTGGGGACGCACCGACCCAGCCCGCCACAACTACACCGTCAAACGAGCCGCCGACCCCGACAACACCCCGACCTGGCAAGCGCCCCACTCCTAGGCTGCCGGCCGGCCGGCCTCATCGCCTCATGCACGACTCACCGTGGTTGCCGCCGATTCGGTGGCGGGCGACCAACAGGTCTTCACAATGAAGGAACTGCCTTTCCCCGAGGAGTCAGCCATGTCCCACCCCGACACCGTCGTCCTGACCGCAGACCACGACCTGGGCACCGTGCGCACCATGCCGCAGTTCCGCAGCCACATCGCGCAGGGTCCGCTCACCGATACCCAGCGTCGCGTCGTCCTGGATCAGGCCGAGATCCTGATCGGAGAGGTCTACGCCCACCTGCCCCTCAAACGCGCCATGCACGCCATCGACCCGCTGCAGGCGCTCCGCCTGCTGCGGCATCGGCTGGGCGACCTCACCGAGACCGAGTTCCACGTTCAGCTGCAGCGGATCTTCCTCGGCCTGCACGACCTGCACACCAACTACATCCTGCCCTCGCGCTACGCCGGCTTCGCGTTCCTCGGCATCTTCCTTGAACGCTGCGTCGACGACGGGCACACCACCTACCTGGTGACCAAGACGTTCGACCACGTCACCGGCGACCCGCAGCTGAAGCCCGGCGTGGAGGTCACCCACTGGAACGGCACCCCGATCCAGCTCGCCGTGGACGCCAACGCCGCCCGGGAGGCGGGCAGCAACAAGGCCGCCCAGCTCGCGCAGGGCCTGCAGAACATGACCCTGCGCTCGATCAACATGTCGCTACCGCCTGATGAGGACTGGGTCGAGGTCACCTACAAGGTCGACGGGACCACCCACGAGACCCGCGTGCCGTGGCGGGTGTTCGAGTCCGCCGCCGAGGTGACCACCCCCGGGACCCTGCCGTCACTGCCCACCGGCGTCCAGGCCGCGGCGCACCACCTGGTCGGCATGGACCTGCGCACCGAGCTGACCCGCCGGGTCAAGCGCCGACTGTTCGCGCCGGCATCCCTGAACGACGCACCCGTCCCCCACACCGCGAAGGGGCGCGCCCGCACACCCCGCGCCACCGCACCGCTCGCGGCCGGTCCGGTCCCGACCAGCCGTCCCGACGAGCTCAAGGCCCGGATCGTCGAGACCCCCAGCGGCACCTTCGGGCACCTGCGGATCTTCACCTTCCACATGCAGGACCAGGATATCAACGCCTTCCTCAACGAGGTCGCCCGGCTGCTCTCCCTACTGCCACCTGAGGGCCTGGTCCTCGACGTCCGCGGCAACGGCGGTGGCTACGTGATCGCGGCGGAGTTCCTGCTGCAGTTCCTCAGCCCGCGCCGAGTCACCCCGGAGCCGTTCCAGTTCGTGAGCACGCCCGGCACCACCGGACTGGCCAGGACGGTCGCCGACTACCAGGACTGGAAGCCCTCACTGGAGGAAGCAGTGACCACAGGTGCGGCGTACTCCACCGCCTTCCCGCTCTACCCGGCCGATCTGGTCAACAGCGTCGGCCAGGTCTACCAGGGCCCGGTCGTGCTGGTGACGGACGCACAGTGCTACAGCGCCTGCGACATCTTCGCCGCCGGCTTCCAGGACCACGAGATCGGGCCCGTGCTCGGCGTCGAAGCCAACACCGGCGCCGGCGGCGCGAACGTCGTCACCCATGAGGAGCTGCGCACCGAGTGGACCGACGGTGGCCTCAAGAAGCTGCCCAAGGGAGTGCAGATGCGCGTCGCGCTGCGCCGCTGCCTGCGAGTCGGCACCCGAATGGGCCAGCCGGTGGAAGACCTCGGCGTCGTGCCCGACACCCTGCACGAGCTCACCAAACGCGACCTCCTCGAGGATAACGCCGACCTCATGGCCGCCGCCGGTACGCTGCTCGCCCTTCGACAGGCCCGCCTGCTGCGCTTCACCGCCACTGCAGCCGGCGCCAAGAAGCGCAAGCTCACCGTCACCACCGGATCGGTCGCCAGCATCGACGTGTACGTCAACAACCGACCTGTCACGACCACCGCCACCACCGACGGCACCACCGAGATCACCGTCCCCGCCACCGCCGGCGAGCGTATCCGGATCGATGGGTACGACGCCGCCGGGACGCTGGTGGCAGCCAGCCAGCGCGAAGTGTGACCACCTGCCCCCGCCGACCGCAGTGATGTCCGACCTCGTCTGCCCGCTCCGCGACAGACGCCAGCTCGTTCGCTGGACGCCGTGGCGGACGTGAAGGGGACGTGGCCGGTGCCCGGTGGTCCCAGGCCGGGAGAACAGGTCGGCAGCCTCGGTGGTGAGTGCACCGATGTCCTCCATCGCCCAGAGGTCGGAGGTCGCGCGGTACGCCGCGGTCGATCCAGGCTGCCGGCGCCCCATCCGCGGTCGTGGTACCAACCCATCGCCAGGCCATCTCCCTCGTCGTGACCGGTCGGCTCGTGGCCGCCGGACCGTTGTGCCCCTAGGCTCGTCCGGGTGGGTGGAGGCTCAACCGCAGGAAATGCCAAGGGCGTGTGCAGCCGTCGCCGATGACGTCGTTCTCCGGGGGTGGCTGTGGCCAGCCACAGGGATAGGAGATCACAACGCGGCGCACGCTCCCGTGGTGCGACCGACACCAGGAGGTCCCGATGAACAAGGTCTCGCTGGCCGCCGCAGCGGCCGTCGGCTACGTGCTCGGAGCCTCGGCCGGGCGCGCCCGCCACGACCAGATCGTCCGCACGAGCGGTGGGGTGCGGCACAGTGCCCCCGCCCAGAAGGAGGCGGGTCCGGCCCGGTATGCCGCCCGCGACACGGCGACGGAGTCGCCCGAGGGCAGCGCGCGGCATACCGGCCCGGCCGGCGAGGCCGACACCACCGCCGCCGACTCGCCGACCAAGCTGACCGGCGCCTCGTGGCGGTACGCCGCGCGCCGGACGCTGAGCGAGTTCAACGACGACCACTGCACTGACCTCGCCGCGGCGCTGACGTACTACGCCGTCCTGTCCCTCTTCCCCGCGGCCATCGCGCTGATCTCCGTGCTCGGCCTGGTCGGGCAGGGGCGGGCGACCGTCGACTCGGTGCTGCGCGTCGTGTCCAACCTCGGCGGCTCGTCCTCACTCACCGACACCCTGCGACCCGTCCTCACCTCGATGAGCGAGAACCGGGGCGCCGGCCTGGGCTTCGGCATCGGCATCGCGGCCGCGCTGTGGACGGCGTCGGGGTACGTCAACGGCTTCGGCCGGGCGATGAACCGGATCTACGAGGTGCGCGAGGGGCGTCCGGTGTGGCAGCTGCGTCCACTCATGCTCCTCGTCACCCTCGCCACCGTGCTGCTGGCCGCGGTCGCCGCCCTCATCCTCGTGCTCTCCGGTGGCGTGGCCCGGGCGGTCGGGTCGGCGGTCGGCCTGGGTTCGACCGCCGTGGCGGCGTGGGGGGTCGCGAAGTGGCCGGTGCTGCTCATCGTTGTCGTCCTCATCGTCGCGCTCCTCTACTACGCGACGCCCAACGTCAGGCAGCCGAGGGTCCGGTGGATCAGCATCGGTTCCACGGTGGCGATCCTCGTGTGGGTGCTCGCATCGGCAGGGTTCGGCTTCTACGTCGCCAACTTCGGCTCGTACGACAAGACCTACGGCTCGCTGGCCGGCGTCATCGTGTTCCTACTGTGGCTGTGGATCACGAACCTCGCCCTGCTCCTCGGCGCCGAGATCGACGCCGAGCTCGAGCGGGCGCGCGAGCTGCAGGAGGGCCTCCCGGCGGAGGACTCCATCCAGCTGCCGGTGCGCAAGGCCAAGGAGGACTGGACCGCTCCGGCTGAGAACCCGCCCTCCGGCTGAGAAGGTACCCAGTCGGACGGTGAGTTCTCAGCCTCCTGGGCGACTCCGTCCAGCCAACGACTGGTACGTCACGGCGCTCGGCCAAGGATGACCTCCGAGCCGACCATCATGGATGGCGGCCGGGTCGGCCACGTCGAGTCGGACATCGGCGAAGGTCGCTTCATGACGTCGGCCCGGTGCGACGGCGCGGGCGTCCCTGCTCGAGCGCGGGCCGGAGCCCACACCGCACAGAGGCATCGCCGTATTCCACGACCCATTCGGGCACCGTTGGATGCTCAACAGCGAGGCATGATGAACGACTCGCCCAGCACCAGTCCCGACCACGTCTCTCACGCGGCATCAGAGACGAGTCGGTGTGGGGCCTGGAGATCCGGCGTGCGCTGCCGACCGTTGACTCAGGACGTTCCGATCTGACGTCGCGCGCAGGCCATAACCGCGTTCAGGTCAAGGCCGTAGGTGCCGCGCCCGGTCGCGGCATAGGCAGCCAGCCTCTCGGTCGCCCGGACCGAGAGCCGCTCAGCCCCCCTCTGGTTGCCCCGGGCAGCGTGGGTGATCGCCACGCAGACCTGTGCCAATCCTTGCCACAGGTCCCGCTCCTCGGCGGGCCCGGCCTTCCAGCGCGCCTCCAGGACCTCATGGGCCGCAAAGGGCCGACCGACTGCCACGAGATCACGCGCCGCCCTCAGCGTCCCGTCCGGCGACAGCGGCTCCTCCGAGACCGGTTCAACTCCTTCGGCGTCGTACGGCAGCGGCCGACCCAGCGCATCGCGGGGCCTCGCTTGGCGCGCCCGCCCGTGCGCATCGCGGTCACGCTCGGATCCGGTCATGAGAACAGCGTCCCAGAAGTGCGCTCATCTGCCGCGGAGCGGCCGTTCGCTCCGCTGTCCGGCGCGCCCGCGGACAGGTGTCGGCCGAGCTCTGCATCACGTGAACGTCCCTGTCCAGGTGCAGCGAGGTTGCGCTGGTTCAGCTCGGCTGCCGCCGAGGTCAGCAGATCCCGGATCGACGGAACGCGATGCTGTCCGCGCTCGATCCGGTTCGCCCACTCCTCACTGTCGGGCTGGAACCCAGCCGAACCAGCGCGGACGTGTCGACCAGCCAGGACGTCGGGCATGGGATGCCTCCTGGATTTCTGTCGATATCAGGTACCAGCGACAGCCCGAGCCACGGCTCATCGTGACGTGTGCCGCCCTGGCGGCGTCGCGCTGGTGTCGATCGCCTGAACGGGACTCCGACGGAGCGGCAAGCGCGCGGGCTACGGTGTTCACATGAACGTCACCGTCATCGGCTCTGGCAACGGCGGCCTCGCGACAGCCTTCGACTTCGCGCACCACGGGCACACCGTGCGGCTCTTCGACACCCCCCATTTTCCCGACCACGTGGCGGAGGTCGCGGCCGCCGGCGGAATCCACGCCACTGGTGTGATCGAGGGATACGCCGAGATCGCCTACACGGGCCACGACGTCGAGACCGCTCTCGACGGGGCCGAGCTGGTCATCCTCGTCGGTCCGGCCTACAGCACGGAGCACCAGGCCAACGTCGTCGCGCCGCACCTCGTGCCCGGGCAGGCGGTATTGGTCTGCCCGGCCTCGTGCGCGGGCGCGATCACGTTCAAGCGCGCGGCGGGCCTGGCGCTGGATGACGAGACGATCACGGTGGGCGAGACCAGCACGCTGCCCTACGCCGTTCGCATCGTCGGGCCGGGCCGGATCAACGTCTTCCACAAGCTGGGCGGCGGTGTGTTCGTCGCCGGCCTCCCGCGTTCGGGCACCGACCGGTTGCTGTCGATGATCCAGGACGTCTACCCCGGGACGGAGGCCGCCGACGGCGTGTTCCAGACCACCTTGCAGAACGGCAACCCGGTGATCCACCCGGCTGTGACGCTTCTCAACGCCGGTCTCATCGAGCGAACCGCCGGCGCGTTCCTGTTCTACGAGGAGGGGGTCACCGAGGCCGTCGGCAGGGCGATCGAGGCGGTCGATCGCGAGCGACTGGCCCTTGCCGACGCGCTCGGGGTGCCAGTGCTGTCGGAGCCTGACCTCGGGGTCTTGCAGGGATACATGCGTGAGGCCAACTACTCGACCGGCTACTCCACCGCACCAGGTTTCCTCGGGATCGGTGCTCAGAGCCAGCTCGAGAACCGCTACCTGACCGAGGACGTCGGCTACTCCCTGGTCTTCCTGGCCGACCTGGCCGGCCGTGTGGGCGTCGAGACTCCGACGATGGAGGCGCTCATCACGATGGCGTCGGTCGTCCTGGCTCGGGACTTCCGCGCCGAGGGGAGGCGCACCCTGGCGACCCTCGGCCTCGACGGCATGAGCGCCAAGGAGCTGGCCGCCCTCTGACCCGCGGGTGCCTTCCGATGGCGCGCGTCTGTGCGTCAGATCGACTGTGGAGCTCAGGCATCGGACGGGGCCGGAAAACCTCGAACCGGGAGGCCGTCCGCCGTCAGTGCACCCCGGTGCCCACCTCGCCGGCCCCGGCCGGCCGGTGCCGGCCCGCCGGCGCAGCCCCGCGCGCACGGTGCCACCCCCACGCGAGAGCCATCTCGAGCACCCCGAACCCGGCGATGACCGGCTGGAGGAAGAAGTAGCGCCGCAGGAGGAGCACCTGGACGACGATCCAGAGGACGAGTCCGGCCCCGACCGCGACGCCGGCGAGGAACGCCCACCGATGGCCGGCGACGATGAGCCCGGCGACGGCGACCTGGGGTAGCGCGACCGTGACGAGCAGGGCCACCCCAGGCATGGTCCACGAGTCGAACGGGGTTCGCGCGAGCCAGTCACGTGGCATACCCATCCCGTTGCTCATGAGGCCGATGCCGCCAAAGACGGCGTTGGCGGCGACGAGCAGGAGGACCACGACCAGGGCGCGACGCCAGCCGCGACCGACGAGCGGCCCGCTGAGCGGCCGGGTTGATGAGGGAGGGACTGACATGGGCGAGCTCCGACGCGACGGCCAACGGGGTCACCGGGCGCGCCGGCCGGTGACGCAGCCCAGTGCTCCGATTCTCCGGCCGCGAGAGCGGGATGGCTCCTGGGTGTGCCGGGCACCACAACACTGCCTCGACTGCGCCCCGTCGCCGCGCTCCCGTCCTGGCCCATCGGACCAGGCGCTGCGGACCTGTTCGGCTACGGGCCACCACGGGCCGCCCCGACCCGGACAAGGCGCGGGGCCGGCCACCGTGACGGCGGCGACCGACCCCTGCCCCGGTAGCGGGCTACCGGATGGACGAGATGAAGGCCCAGCCGTTCGGGCTGCCAACGCCGGTCACGTCGTCGTACCCGCGGCGGGTGAAGATCGTCCCGGTCTGGTTGAGCGTCCTCAGCGACGTCAGCGTCCCGTCGGAGTCGTCCACGCCGTTGGCGAAGTCGACCCGGACCACCGCGTCGGTCACCCGCTTGCCGTGGTTGACGTCCCGGAAGGCGTTGGTCCCGGCGAGCGAGTACAGCTTCGGGTTGAGGAACCCGAGCTGGCGGTGCGCCGCCTGGGTGGCCACCGCCACGACGCCGGCGAACAGAGGGGAGGAGAGCGAGGTGCCGCCGACCCGGTACTCGGAGTACTGCACCGAGCCGTCGGGGAAGGTCTGGCGCTCGCCGATGAGGAACCCGGTGCTGGGGTCACCGACCATCGCCACGTCGGGAACCGCCCGGTGCGGGCCAGCGCCGAAGTACGTCGCGATGGAGCGCGGCACGACCCCCTTCTGGTACTTCGGCTGCGGGAAGAGGTGGCTCGTGCCGCCACCGCCGCCGTAGAGGTACGCCGGCGGGACCGGGCTCCACGCGCCGTTGACCAGCGAGGACTTGCCGGTGCCCCAGCCCTGCTCCCAGCCGTAGGCCCCGGACCTGCGGACGTTGAGGGCCGTCCCTCCGACCGCTGTGACCATCGGGTCGGACGCCTCATAGTCGACCTGGCGGGTGCCGGTGTTGTCGATCTCGTCGCCGCTGTCACCCGAGGAGAACAGGAGGGAGACGCCCTGAGCGGCCGCCTGGAGGGCTGTCTGGTGGCTCGCCGCAACCTGCCCGCGGCTGCTCGGCTCGCCGACGTCGCCGTAGGAGTTCGTGACGATCTGGGCGAGGTTGTTGTCGACGACCGTGTTGACCGCGAGGTCGAGATCGGAGTCGTAGCAGCTCGAACCACCGACATAGAGGATGTTCGCCGCCGGGGCCGTCGCGTGGACGGCCTCGACGTCGAGGGTCTCCTCGCCGTACCACCCGTTGCCGCCGCACTCGTCGACGTGGGTGTACCCGTAGGGCAGCGACTGCGAGAACTGGTAGCTCTTGAGCGGGTGGGCCGGGTCGTTCCTGGCCGCGTAGTCCTGCGCGTCCTGGAGGATCGTCGGCGAGGCGTACGCGTCGACGACGGCGACCGTCACGCCACGCCCGTCGACACCCCGGGAGAGCGCCTGATCCACACCGTATGCCGACCGGATCTGGCCGGGCTTGTAACCGCAGGGGGCGTAGGGCTGCGGGTGCGCGACCAGCCGCGGGAGGCCCGTGGCCATCCTCTCGCCGTAGTAGGTGGAGCACGGGGTGGCGTTGCGGAACACGTCCGGCGGAGGCGGCAGAGCGTCGGTCGGCGAGACCTTCGCCGTGACACCGGCAGTTGCCTGGCCCGTCGTGCTCAGCGGCTGCGCCCGCTGGGAGCCATCCAGCCCCTGGATGCCGGCGACGATGGACGCCAGCGAGTCGGGCATGGTGACCTCGCTCGTCGGTGCGGACACCGTCCTGCCATCCTTGTCGAACCTCGACAACGAGGTCGTCAGAGCCTTCTCGGTCGTCGCCGCCGAGCCGGTGAACTGCACGAAGCGATGGTTGGCAGGAACGTCGGTCACGGTGAAGCCGCTGGAGCGCAGCCAGACGACGACCTTGTCGACGTCGGCCTGGGTCGGGGCGAAGCGGGCTCGCCACTGGGCCGCCGTGAGGTAGTGGCCGTACTGCGCCGACGCGGGCGTCGAGACGGCGGCGGCGAGCCTCTCGGCGCCGGCCTCGTCGCGAAGGTTGAGCACGGCGGTGATCTGCTGCTGGGTCGAGCCGGGGACGGCACCCACCCTGTGGGCGCGGGCCGTCCACGACGGTACCTTCTCCACGACACGGCGGCCCTGCGGGGCCGTTCCCGCGTGGGCGGCGGCCGCCGGGGCGAGCGCGCCGATGGCCATGCAGGCCGTGGAACCGAGGACCAACCGAGCACTGACTCTGCGTTGCATCTGGCTTCGTCCGCCTCTCTGAGCAGGGTGTGGTGTCCCACCTGACCGACCGGGGGCATCGACCTTCCCCCGGACCCGTATGGTCACCCTAAGTTGGGAAAGGGCTTGGTGCCTCCCGAGCAGGCCCATGAGTTCGAGGGCCGCTGCGGATCACCCCTGAGTGGAGTCGCTCACCTCGCCGACGAGCTCCTCGATGACGTCCTCGAGGAACACCACGCCGAGCACCCCTCCGTCGTCGGCGACCACCCGCGCCAGGTGCGAGCCGGTGGCCCGCATCGTCTCCAGAACCTCCTCGACCTCGTCGCCGGGCCGGACCGTGGCCATCCGGCGCACGCGCTTGCCCGGGACCGGCTCGTTCCGCTCCTGCCGATCCGCGTAAAGGATGTCCTTGAGGTGGAGGTAGCCGACCGGGTCGCCGGACGCGTCGACCACCGGGAAGCGGGAGAACCCGTGCTTGGCGACGAGCCGCTCGATGTCGGCCGGGGTGGTCTCGCTCGTGACCGTGAGGAGCTCGCTGACGGGCACCGCCACCTCCCCCGCGTCGGTGCTGCCGAACTCCAGGGCGGCGCCCAGCCGGGCGTAGTACTCCTCCGCGACCAGGCCCTCGCGGTGCGACTCGTCGACGATCTGGGCAACCTCCTCGGCCGTGAACTGGGTCGCCTGCTCGTCCTTCGGCTCGACGCCGAGGATCCGCACGATGCCCTTCGCGGCCGACTCCATGACCCTGATGAACGGGCCCAGCAGGCGGGTGATGAAGTACAGCGCCGGCACGAGGACCAGGGCTGCCCGGTCCGGCCCGGCGATGGCGAGGTTCTTGGGGATCATCTCCCCGATGACCACGTGGAGGTAGGCCACGAGGAGCAGAGCCATGGACAGCGCGACCCCGTCGGCCACGCCGGCAGGCCAGCCCACCCGCTCGGCCAGCGGCAGCAGCGCCTCGTGCAACGCCGCCTCCGTGAACGCGCCGAGCAGCACCGAGGCCAAGGTGATCCCGAGCTGGGCCGCCGCCAGGACCGACCCCATCTGCTCCAGCGCCTGCAGGGTGAGCTGGGCGCGCCGATGGCCGGCCGCGGCGAGCGGCTCGATCCGGCTGCGCCGGGAGGCCATCGCCGCGAACTCGGCCCCCACGAAGAAGGCGTTGAGCAGCAGCAGCGCCACCGTGACCAGGACCATGCCGACGCTCACGCCATACCGCCCCCACCGGCCGGCTCCGTCGCGGGACCGGCGGGGGCGGCGCCCCCGTCCTCCTCCGGCGGCGGCACGAACCGCAGCCGGTCGACCCGCAGGCCCTCCATGTCGAGGACCCGCACCGTCCACCCGTCGACGGTCACCTCGTCCCCCACGGCGGGGACCCGGCCGAGCTCGGCCATGAGCCATCCGCCGGCCGTCTCGTACGTCGCCCCGTCCGGGACGTCGGCCCCCACGCGTCCCCGGATCTCGTCGGGCCGCCACAGCCCCGGCACGGTCCACGAGCCGTTGGGCAGCCGCCGCCCGGTGGTCTGCAACCGGTCGTGCTCGTCGCTGACCTCGCCGACGATCTCCTCGACGACGTCCTCGAGCGTGACCACGCCTGAGGTCCCGCCGTACTCGTCGACGACGATGGCGAGCTGGAACCCGCCCTGGCGCAGCTGGACGAGCAACGGGTCGAGGCGGATCGTCTCCGGGACAAGGGTCGCCTGGGTCATCAGCGCGGACACCGGGACGTGGCCCCGCCGCTCGTGCGGCACGGCGATGGCCCGCTTGACGTGGACGATGCCGTCGATGTCGTCCCAGTCCTCGCCCAGGACGGGGAAGCGGGAGTGTCCGGTGCTCCGGGCGAGGGTGAGGACGTCGGCGGCGGTCGCCCTCCGTTCGATGGCCGTGGCCCGCGAGCGTGGGGTCATGACGTCGGCGGCGGTCTGGTCGCCGAACCCGATGGAGGCGGTCAGCAGCCGGGCCGTGTGCGGGTCGAGCGTCCCCGCCTCGGCCGAGCTGCGGACCAGGGACGCCAGCTCCTGCGGGGTGCGGGCGGCCGACAGCTCCTCCCTGGGCTCGACGCCCACCGCGTGCAGGACGAGGTTGGCCGACCCGTTGAGCAGCCGGATCAGTGGCCTCGCCACCGTCGAGAAGGCGCGGACCGGGAGCGCGACGACGGAGGCGGTCTGCAGGGGGGCCGAGAAGCCGAGGAACTGGGGCACCAGCTCGCCGACGATCATCGAGAACACGGTCGCGACGACAAGGGCGACGCCGTAGGCGACGGTGCCGCGCGGCCCGCCGGTGAGGCCCAGCGAGCCGAGCGGAGACTCGATGAGCGAGGTGAGGGCCGGCGTGGTGAAGAAGCCGAGGGCGAGGGTGGTGATGGTGATGCCGACCTGCGCCCCGGAGAGCTGGGTCGAGAGCTGGCGCAGCGATGCGAGGACCCAGCGGGCCTGCGGCTCGCCCCGCTCGACCGCCTGTTGGACCGTGGGCCGGTCGAGCGCCACGAGGGAGAACTCCGCCGCGACGAACAGCGCCGTCCCCAAGGTCAGGAGGACGCCGGCCAGGACGAGCAGCCAGTCGGTCATGGTGCGGCCCATCCTAGGCAGCGGTCCGGGCACTGACGGGCGTATGCCGGGCCGCGGCATACCCGCGGCCCCGCCGGTCCTCCCGGGTCCGGCGCCCGGGGCGTGGCGTCTCCGCCGCGAGGGGGAGGCCAATCAGCCGCGGGGTTGACACGCACGTCGCGTGAGCCTGCAAGGATCGGTGCCATGACAACGAGACACCAGATGCCATGACCGCGGCACCGACGACATCCACGACGCCACCGGCGACCCCGGGGGCCCGCATCGAGATCCGCAGCCTCACCAAGCGCTTCGGCGCCTTCACCGCTGTCGACGACCTCTCCTTCACGGTGGAGCCCGGCCGGATCACCGGCTTCCTCGGCCCCAACGGGGCGGGCAAGACGACCACGATGCGGATGCTGCTTGGGCTGGTCAGGCCCACCGCCGGCGAGGCGACGATCAGCGGCGCCCGCTACCACGACCTTCCAGCGCCGATGAAGATGGTGGGGGCCGCTCTGGAGGCGACGAACTTCCACCCGGGCCGCAGCGGCCGGGACCACCTGCGGGTCCTCGCCACCGCGGCCGAGATCCCCCTCGGCCGCGTCGACGAGCTGCTCGAGCTGACCGGCATACCCGCGGCCGCTCGCCAGCGGGCGGGGTCCTACAGCATGGGCATGCGCCAGCGCCTCGGCCTGGCGGCGGCCTTGCTCGGTGATCCGCAGGTGCTCATCCTCGACGAGCCCGCCAACGGGCTGGACCCCGAGGGCATCCGGTGGCTGCGCCAGTTCCTGCGGCTGCTGTCGAGCCAGGGCAAGACGATCCTCATCTCGAGCCACCTGCTCCAGGAGATGGAGCAGACGGTCGACGACATCGTCATCATCGCCAACGGTCGGCTCGTGCGGGCCGGAACCGTCGACCAGCTGCACGGCGCCGCGAGCGCAGTCGTCCGCACGTCGGACGCCGAGCGGCTCATCGGGGCACTGCGCGTAGCCGACGTCGTGGCGAGCGCGTCCCCGGACGGGATGATCTCGGCCCAGACCGGGGACCTGCGCCTGATCGGTGACGTCGCGCTCCGTGCCGGTCTGCCCGTCTGGGAGCTGCGCGCCGCCCAGGCCGACCTCGAGTCGCTGTTCTTCGAGCTCACCGAGGGGACCAACCGCAACCTCGGGGCAGGCGCCCAAACCCCACCGGGAGCGCCCGGCGGCAGTCCCTCCGTCGATGCGCCGATGAGGGGTGAGGCCTGATGTTCGTCGCTGCCGTCCGCTCCGAGATCCGCAAGTTCTTCACCACCCGGATGTGGTGGGGCATGGCCATCGCCGTCGTGCTCGCCGCCGCCGCCTTCGCCGCCCTCTACTCGTGGGTGCTGACGTCCGACGCGCTGAGCCAGGGCGGCCAGGGCGGTCCCACGGGCGACGCCGTCCAGGTCGCCAACAGCGTCTACACCGGCGGGCTCAGCGTCGGGTACCTGCTCCTGCTGACGATCGGCGTCCTGCAGATCGGCTCCGAGTACCGGCACAAGACGATCACCGGCACGTTCCTCGCGACGCCCAGGCGCTCCGAGGCCATGCTGGCCAAGGTCGTCGCCCTGCTCTTCATCGGTGCCGTCTACGGCGTGGTGAGCCTCGTCGGGTCGGTGACCGTCGGCAGCATCGGGCTGCGGCTGGCCGACCACGACCCGTTCCCCTCGATCGAGATCCTGCGCACCGTCGCGCTCAGCCTGCTCGTGCTCGGCCTCTGGGCGCTCATCGGGCTCGGCGCGGGCATCCTCATCCCGAACCAGGTGGCCGCGCTGCTCATCAGCATCGGCGTGGCGTGGATCGTCGAGCCCATCCTCGGCGTCGTGCTCGGGTTCTGGTCCTGGGGCGCCGACCACATCGTGCCGTACATGCCGACCCAGGCGACCAACGCCGTCGTCAACGCCGTCCAGAACGGTCCGAACGAGCACCGGCTCTCCTGGTGGGCGGGCGCCCTCGTCCTGGCCGCCTGGGCCGCGGCCCTGGCCGGTCTCGGCATCTGGCGGACCGTCCGCCAGGACGTGTCCTGACACCTGGCCCCCGGGAGCCGTCACGGTCCCGGGGGCGAGGTGCCGCCCGGCAGGGGCACCGTCCGGGGCCGCCACTGGGCGCAGGGGATGCCCGGTCGGCAGGCAGGGCCCGTGCAGTGGTCCCCCATGCGGCATACAGGCGCCCGGAGATAGGCTTGACTAACCCAACGCCGTCGCCGTCGACCCTGTGAAAGAGGCGGAACCCTCGTGCCTGACCAGAGCGCGTCCAGCGACCCCCTGACCTCCTTCGGACCCAACGACTGGCTGGTCGACGAGCTGTACGCCACCTACCTCAAGGACAAGCACAGCGTCGACAAGGCGTGGTGGGACTTCTTCAAGGACTACGAGCTGGGCGAGGCCGCGCTCGGCCGCGACGCTGCCGCCGCCGCGCGTGCTCAGCGGGCGAACGGCATCGCCGCCCCGCCCGCCGTGGGTCCGGCCGCGCCCGCCCCGGCGGCGCCCGCCCCGGCGGCACCCGCGAGTGCGGCTCCGGCGAGTCCGGCACCGGCAGACCCGGCAACCACGCCCGCCACCGCGGCAGCCGCCCGCGAGGCTGCCGCGCCCGCTCAGCCGGCTCCCCAGCAGCGGACCCAGACCACCGCCTCCGGCAGCCAGCGGCCGACCCCCACCCCGCGCGAGCCCGCCCCGACCCGTGAGCCGGCCGCGAACGAGGAGCCCGCCCTCTCGCCGCTGCGGGGCGCTGCCGCCCGGGTCGTCACCAACATGGAGGCCTCGCTCGACGTGCCGACGGCGACGAGCGTGCGCGCGGTCCCGGCGAAGCTGCTCATCGACAACCGGATCGTCATCAACAACCACCTGTCCCGCT
>CAYPYK010000038.1:0-17498 GCA_964414665.1 uncultured Intrasporangiaceae bacterium
GTGCGCGTCGTCCTGCGTCATGCCGCGCACACGCGTGAGCCCGTGCACGACCCCGGACTTCTCGTAGCGGTAGACCGACCCGAACTCGAACAGCCGCATCGGCAGCTCGCGGTAGGACCGCCCGCGCGCCTTGTAGATGAGGTTGTGCATCGGGCAGTTCATCGCCTTGAGGTAGTAGGCGCTGCCCTCGAGGTCCATCGGCGGGAACATCGTGTCCGCGTAGTACGGCAGGTGCCCGGAGGTGTGGAAGAGCCCCTCCTTGGTGATGTGGGGGGTCCCGACGTAGAGGAACCCCTCCTCGATGTGCCGCTGCCGGGCATAGTCCTCCATGACCCGCTTGAGAACCCCGCCCTTGGGGTGGAAGACGGGCAGCCCGGAGCCGAGCTCGTCGGGGAAGGAGTACAGGTCGAGCTCGGTGCCGAGCCGCCGGTGGTCGCGCCGCTCGGCCTCGGCGAGCCGTTCGAGGTAGGCCTTGAGGTCGTCCTTGGAGGCCCAGGCGGTGCCGTAGACCCGCTGCAGCTGCGGGTTCGCCTCCGAGCCGCGCCAGTATGCCGCGGCGCTGCGCATGAGCTTGAAGGCGTTGCCGAGGACCTTGGTCGAGGGCACATGCGGGCCGCGGCACAGGTCGCCCCAGGCCCGTGAGCCGTCACGCCGGAGGTTGTCGTAGATGGTCAGCTGGGCCCCGCCCACCTCGACGGACATCCCCTCGGCGCTCTCGGCGTCCGGCATGCCACCGCCCTTGAGACCGATGAGCTCGCACTTGTACGGCTCGTCGGCGAGCTCCGTCAGGGCGTCGGCGTCACGGACCTCCCGTCGATGGAAGCTCTGGCCCTCGTTGATGATCCGCTGCATGACCTTCTCGAGGGCCTTGAGGTCCTCTGGGGTGAACGGGGTCTCGACGTCGAAGTCGTAGTAGAACCCGTCACGGATGGGTGGGCCGATCCCGAGCCGGGCCGCGGGGTTGACCTCCTGGACGGCCTGGGCGAGCACGTGGGCGGCGCTGTGCCGCAGGACGTAGAGCCCGTCCTCCTCGGCCGCGGTCACCGGCTCGACGGTGTCACCGTCGGCGAGGATGTGCGCAAGGTCGCGGAGCTCGCCGTTGACCCGGGCGACCAGGACCGCCCGGTCGTCCCCGAGCAGGTCGGCGGCGGTCGTCCGCTCCGGCACCGATCGCTCGCTTCCGGCGACGTGGACGGTGATCTGGGCAGACATCGGTCGAGCTCCTGGGCAGTGGCGGTGAGCACGGGCCCGGACGGATGCCGGCCGCCCGCTCAGGGTACCGAGCGGCGCCCGCGCGCCGCGAACCCGTCCCCCCCGGGTCAGCGCTGCGGGGTCCGCGGCGGGTTGAGGGTGAACCGGCCGGTGTCGAGCCAGTGGCGCAGCCGCCCGACGGTCGTGTCGAGATAGGCACCGGCGCTCTCCTGCCACTGCGCCGTGCTCGACGCCAACAGGCTGTTCGCGAGGAGGAGCTGGCGAGATGCGACCAGGCCCTCGAACACCTCGCCAGGGGCGTCCGGCAGGGGCGCGACCCCGGCATACCCCTCGCGCAGCGCCGCCTCGAGCGCCGGGTCCCGGTCCCGCAGGTAGAACGTCGCGACGGCCAGGTCCAGGGCCGGGACGCCGAGCCCGCTGTCGTCGAAGTCGAAGACGGCGAGCCGCCCCTGGTGCCACTTGAGGTTCCCCCCGTGCAGGTCGGCGTGCAGGATGATCGGGTCGGCACCGGCGGACGCCCTGGCGAAGCCCTTTCGGGTGCGCCGGAACGACTCGTCGACGACCATCCTCCCCTCCGCCGAGAGCCGCGGCGAGCCCTCGAGGAGGTTCCGGTCGCCGAACAGCGGCTCGTCGAAGCGCTCGAGGTCCCCACCGGGCGGCACGGTCCACGTCCTCGCGTGCTCGTGCAGGATCGCCATCGTGGCGCCCAGGGCGCGGGCCTGCTCGACGTCGCACTCCTCCACGTCCGGTCCGTCGAGCCAGGTGTTGGCCACGACGAGGAACTCGCGCCCGGCGTCCGGCGCAGGGACGCTGACGAAGGTGCTGCCCTCGGGGGTGGCCAGCGCGTCCGGCACGCGGATGTCGGTCTCGCAGGCGATGGCGTGGACCCATCCCTGCTGGGCGACCAGGTGTGCCGGCGTCGTGGACGAGTTCGTGTTGACCCGGATGGCGACCGGTTCCCCGTCGGCGGTGTCGACCCGGAACGTCGTGTTGAAGCCGTGCAGGACCAGGGCCATTGCGCTCACATCGAGGGCGAAGGCGTCCGCCGCCTCGAGAGCAACCGCGCGAAGGGCCTCTACCTGACGCTCGGTGTCCCAGCCGGCGTACGCCGGCCCCGGTACACCGTCATCGGCGGCCGTCATGACCTCAGCGAACCACGTCCTCCCGGTCGTCACGAGCGACTTTCGCGAGGGGGAGTGCGCGGTGGTGCCGTGCACCCCGCCCTTCGGCCGCCACGCTCAGGCGGCCCACCAGGGACGCAGCTGGAGACCGGAGCGCCCGTCGGGGTGCGGCTTGACGGCCAACACCTGGTGCAGCTGGACCTCGTTGCGCTCGAACCCGCGCCGCGAGCCGGCCATGTAGAGGCTCCACACCCGGGCCGTCCCCTCGCCGACCTCGGCAACCGCGGCGTCCCAGTGGTCCTCGAGGTTCGCGCACCACTCGCCGAGGGTGAGGGCGTAGTGCTCGCGCAGGTTCTCCTCGTGCATGACCTCGAGGCCGACGTCCTGGATCGCCGTGATGATCCGGCCTGAGCCGGTCAGCTCGCCATCGGGGAAGACATAGCGGTCGATGAACGCCCCGGTGCTCAATGGCCGGTTGTCGGGCCGGGTGATGGAGTGGTTGAGCATGAGGCCGCCGTCTCGCAGCTTGTCGCGCATCCACAAGAAGTAGGCGGGGTAGTTCGCGATGCCGATGTGCTCGGTCAGGCCGATGGACGACACAGCGTCGAACCCGCCCTCGACGAGGTCGCGGTAGTCCGCGTGCCGCACCTCGGCGAGGTCCTGCAGCCCCTCGTCGCGGATGGCCTTCTGGGCCCACTCGGCCTGCGCCTTGGACAACGTGACGCCGAGCGCCTCGACGCCGTGGCGCGCGGCATACCGCACCATCCCGCCCCAGCCACAGCCGATGTCGAGGAGGCGGTACCCGGACGACAGCGCGAGCTTGTCGAACACGAGGCGGTACTTGTTGGCCTGCGCCTCCTCGAGCGTCGCCGAGGCCTGGGGGTAGCACGCGCAGGTGTAGGTCATCGACGGGCCGAGGATCTGCTCGTAGAAGCGGTTCGACACGTCGTAGTGGTGGCGGATCGCCCTGGCGTCGCGGTCCTTGGAGTGCCGCAGTCCCTCGGCGACCCGCCGCCACCTGGGCATGGTCTCCTGCGGTGGCGGGGGTGGCGGGGTGAGGCCCTTCAGGCCCAGGGTCCGGGCGATGTCGATCGCCTGACGCGCGGTGGGCCGGCGGAAGGCGAGCCCTTCCAGGGCGACGAGGGCCTCGTAGGGGTCGCCCGGGTGGACGCCCTCGATGTCGAGGTCACCGGAGACGTACGCGCGAACGAGCCCGAGGTCACCGGGGGCGGTGGCGAGGTAGGCCGCTCCGCGGGGGCTGCGCAGGTGCGCGGTGAGCGGTGCCTCGACCGGGCCGGTCACCGACCCGTCGTATGCCGCGAACCGAACCGGCAGAGGGGCCTGGGTGACCGCTTCGACGATCTGGGCGATCGTCATCGGCGTCGAGGGGTGCCCGGACAAGGGTGGCACCGGGGCCTGCTCATCGGCGCTGGTGGTCGGGTCCTCGAGAGTGGTCATGCGCGCTTCACCGCCTTGGCGTAGAGGTCGAGCAACCTGTTGTCGGGGTCGTAGCGCCCCTTGAGTCTCGAGTACGCCTCTCCCCCGTAGAGGCCGGCGAACTCACGTTCGTCATAGTACGAGTCCGAGTACAGGGACTTGTGCCCCCCGAGGGCAGTCACCTGGCGTTCGATGACGCGGTTGGTGGCTCCCTCGGGCGCACCCGGAGAGATGGGCACCGTCGACCAGAACCCCACGTTGACGTACGTCTGGCCGCTGCGCAAGGGGTAGAGGTCCCAGGGACGGTCGCTCCCCGGGGCGGCCAGCGCCGCCGACTCGTCCCGCAGCCGCAGGGGGCACAGCCAGATGGGTTCGATCGGCACAGCGTCGAGGAACCACCGGACGAACTCCGCGGTCCGCTCCAGCGGGATCTCGACGTCCTGGATGACCCGCTCGCGGGGTGGCCGGTCGTGCCGCGCCTCGATCCGGTCGCCGATGTGCCAGCGGGAGTCCAGGGCGATGAGCTTCCAGTAGACGCTGCTGCGCCGCCACCGGCGCGGCCACAGGCGGCGCACCCGCGGGATCTGCGCACCGAACGCCCGCGAGCACCAGAACCAGTCGGTGTCCCACCGCCACAGGTAGCCGTGGATCGTCAGCAGATCGCGCTTGGCCTCGACGCTGTCGTGCTGGATCGAGCGGTAGTAGATGTCCTGCCCCGTGTAGTCGCTCGTCGGACCCCGCTCGTCGGTCTTGCGGCCCAGGGTGAGGTAGCACTCGTGCGCGGTGAAGACGACGCCGTCGAGGTAGTCGACCTCCTCACCGGCATACCTCCCGGCGGCGACGATCTCGCCGATCGCGTTGACCAGCGCCTCGACCCCGTGGAAGCGGACGTGTCGCACGGCGACGGCCCGCCGGACGGGCTCGAGCCCGATGCGCAGGCGGGTCGCGTAGCCGAGCGAGCCGTAGGAGTTTGGGAAGCCACGGAACAGGTCGGCGTGCTCGCCGGTCGGCCCGGCCGTGACGATGTCTCCGGCGCCGGTGAGGATGTCCATCTCGAGAACGGACTCGTGGGGCAGTCCGTTGCGGAACGACGTCGACTCGATGCCGAGACCCGTCACGGCTCCCCCGAGCGTGATGGTCTTCAGCTGCGGGACCACCAACGGGGTGAGGCCGTGCGGCAGAGTCGCGGCGACGAGATCCTCATACGTGCACATCCCGGCCACGTCGGCCGTCCGCGCCTCGCTGTCGACGGAGATCACCCCGGCCAGGCCGGAGACGTCCAGGCCCCGCGTGCGGCTGCGCTCCCTGGCGCGGAAGAGGTTCGAGGTCCGTTTCGCCAGCCGGACGTGCTCTCCCGCGGGGATGGCGCGGTAGCTCTGGACCAGCCGCGCCACGCCGTCCGTCTGCACCAGCCGTCCTCGCTTCGTTGTGGGGAGGTCCGTCCCTCCGCCGGGTAAGGGTGCCCCACGACCCTATGCCGAATCGCCGACCCGCGCCCGACGACCCCGGGCCGATCCGGTGGACCTCATGCGCCGCGGTGCTCGGTGTCCTTGACGACGAGCAGCCGGTCGCCCACCCGGACCACCCCGACCTCGCCGACGGCGGCATACGCCCCGGGGCAGGACCCGGCCGGACGCTCGACGGTCAGGACCGCCTCCCCGATCCGCACGACCGAGCCGACCAGGGCCTCGACCTCGCTCGACGGCATGTCGAGGACGATGTTGGAGCGCGTCGAGGGCGAGTCGTTGCCAACGAGCGAGACGGCCGCCTTCTTGCGCCGGTCGCCGGCCAGCCCCTCGGCCTCGACCGCGATCGACTCGTGGCTGGCGCCGGGCTCGCCCTTGACGGGGAACGTGTGCAGCTCGGTGACGTGCGTCGGCCTCATGCCCTCATCATGGCTGACTCTCAGGCGTCAGGGACGGGCCCGCCGCGGCCCGCTTCGCAAGGGAAGCACGAGGTTCGCTGGGGTTGACAACCCGTGCGAACCTCAGGTTTCCCCGATGGGGCGGGAAAGTTGCGGCGGGTGGGTTCAACATGGGCGGCAGCAAGGCGTTCATCGCCACCGCCGCGGACCAACAGTCCCTGATGGCCTTCGCCTTCAACGCCATGCTGGGCTCCGCCCTGTTCGGTGCCATCGCCGTCGCCCGCGAGTACGGGCACGCCACCGTGGTGCCCACCTTCCTGACCAGCCCCCGGCGACACCGAGCGGTCATCGCGCAGCTGACCGCCGTCGCGGTGGCCGGAGCCGTCCTGGCCCTGGTCGGTCAAGCCCTCGTCGCCGCCGGGGTCGCCGCAGCTCTGCGCACCACCCAGTTCGGCTTCATGGTCCCCACAGGTGACGTCGCCCAGCTGCTCGCCACCACCACCCTCGCCGGCGCCGTCGGCGCCGTCCTCGGCGCCGGGCTCGGCGCCGTCATCCGCAACATCGGAGGAGCGGTCACCGCCGTCGTCCTGGTGCTGTTCGTCCTCCCCCCGCTCACCGCCCAGCTACGGACCAACGCCGGGCCCTGGATCCCGACGAACCTGTTCGCCGTGATCTCCGGTGCCAGCACCGACGTCGCCCTCTGGGCCGCCCTCCTGACGGTCGCTGCCTGGGCGCTCGTCCCGGCCGGCGCCGGACTGCTCGCGGTCCAACGCAGAGACGTCGTGTGACGCCATGCTGCGAACCACCACCGACGTTGCGCACACTCCACCCAAGACGCCACGCCCGCTCGCACCGGCGCTACTGCGCCGCGGGTGGGTCCTGGCCGTCGGCCTCGCTGCCGTGTGGGGCGTGCTGGCCGGTGTGCTGACCCCCAGGTCCCCACAGACCACTGCCGCGGCGCTGACCTCGATCCTGGTCAGCCTCGCGATCGGCGTCGTCGCGGGTCTGCTCACCCGGTCCCGCTGGGCGATACTCGTGACTCCCGTCGTGTTCGCGGTGGCCTTCGAGATCGCCCGGATGCCGGTCCACGGCCCCACCGTCGACGCGCCGCACCTGAGCACCTACGGCCTCCTCGCCATCGCGGTAGGGCGCGGCTTCCACGCCCTGCTCGCCCTGCTCCCGATGGCCGTCGGCGCCGGCCTGGGGGCGTTCGTCACCGCCCGGCGGCGCGGACGCCTCCCCGCGGGACGCGGGCACAGCATCCTGCGCTGGACCACCATGACGGTCTCCGTCGCCGTGGTCGCCGGCCTCGCCCTCCTCGTCGCCCGGCCGGCCTCGACCGCTCCGATCACCGGAGCCGACGGTGCGCCGCTGCAAGACAGCATCGCCGAGCTGACGTCGATCGACGTCAACGGCCACGAGCTCGGGCTGATGATCCGCGGCCACAACACCGGCAACCCCGTGCTGCTCTTCCTCGCCGGCGGTCCGGGCGGCTCCGAGCTCGGAGCCGTGCGCAACCACCTGACCACTCTCGAGGAGGACTTCACCATGGCCACGCTCGACCAGCGCGGCACCGGCACGTCGTACGCCGCGCTCGACCCGACCGACACCTACACCCTCAAGTCCGCGATCGACGACACCATCGCGACAACGAACCACCTTCGCGAGCGCTTCAGCACCGACCGGGTCGCGCTCGTCGGGCAGTCCTGGGGGACGATCCTCGGGGTGCTCACCGTCGCCCAGGAGCCGACGCTGTACTCGGCCTTCGTGGGCGTGGGCCAGATGGTCAGCCCGGTGGAGACCGACCGCATCTTCTACACCGACACCCTCGCCTGGGCACGTCAGCAGGGACAGGACGGGTTGGCGACGACGCTCGAGAAGATCGGACCGCCGCCCTACACCTCGATGCTCGACTACGAGACCGCGCTCTCCTACGAGCAGGAGGCCTACCCTACGACCACATCGGCAACAGTGAAGGGGCCGGGGTGCACCGAGCTCGCGGCACCCACCAAAGAGACCGTCGTGCTCGACCACTCAGGACACCGGCCCCTGTTCGAACAACCCGAGGAGTTCGTCGACTTCATGACCACGCACGAGCAGCCCGTCACCCGCTGACAAGGCCGCCCGCGTTCCGATCGATGGGCGCGGCTCGTCCCACTCCCGAAAGTGGTGCCGCCCGCGCATCTCGCCAGCCGCTCCTCCAGCAGCTCCAGGAGTTGCGTCTTATCGGCCGCCTAGTGGCCAAGTCGTGGGTGTTCGGCGAGTGATGGCTCTCACGCCTGCGCCGGGTTGTCGCAGGGCGTTCAGCGCGGCGAGGATGTGGGTGTGTCGGGGCGTGTCGTGCGGGTCCGTCGAGCGCTGCGGGCCACCGGCGTGGTCGGGGGTGCGGCTGCTCTGGCGTGGCGGTACCGGGGGTGGCAGTTGCGATGGGGCGCGACCCCCGACGAGGTGGCCGGGCCGATGCCTGGCGACGACCTGTTGGAGCGTGCCCACTTCGTCGCCACACGAGCGATTTCTATCTCAGCATCGCCGGAACAGGTGTGGCCGTGGCTGGTCCAGGTCGGCTTCGGACGAGCCGGCTTCTACTCCTATGACCTGGTGGACAACCTCGGCCGACCCAGTGCCCGCATCATCCTGGATGACTTCCAGTCCCCGTCGGTCGGTGACGTGGCTGCGCCGATGTCCTCCGCCGAGGAGGCGCGCACAGCCTTCCGCGTGGCCATCCTCGACGAGCCTCGGTCCTTGGTGTGGGCCAAACCCGACTCGACCTGGTCATGGCGCCTGGCTCCGGACGGGGCCGGGGGAACCCGGCTCGTGACCCGGTTGAAGGCACGGTACGACCGCGGGCCGCTGCTGCCGGTGACAGTGCTCCTGATGGAGCTCGGCGACTTCCCCATGATGCGCCGCATGCTCCTGGGCATCGCCGAACGGGCCGAACGTCCGGTCACGGCAGAGGCGCGGTGACATGCGGACACCGGTGCCATGGTGGGCGTCAGCCATCGCGGTCGCCGCCGGCGCGGAGGCTGTCCTGGTACAGCTCGGCCGCACCTACGGATCGACCCCCGAGGAGCGCGCGGCGGTTCTGCCCGGCGATGGGATCATCCTGGGATCGAAGGTGCAGACCGACCACGCCGTCACCATCGATGCTCCACCATCGGCGATCTGGCCCTGGCTGGCGCAGATGGGTTGGGGCCGGGCGGGCTGGTACACGGCCCGCTGGGTTGACCGCCTCCTGTTCCCCGCGAACGGTCCCAGCGCTGATCGTGTCGTTCCGGAGCTGCAGGACATCGGCATCGGCACCTTCATTCCGGACGGTCCGCCACACACCGAGTGCGGTCTGCACGTGGTGGAACTGGACCAGGAGCGGGCGTTGGTCCTTCGCTCTAACAGCCACCTCCCGATGAGCTGGCGACAGCGGGCCCGGCTCGACTGGACGTGGGCGTTCGTGCTCACCCCACTCGACGAGGGCCAACGCACCCGCTATCACTTCAGGTCACGCTGGGTCACCGAGCCGTGGTGGTTCAGCGCCGTCGGCCTCTTGGGCGTCGTGCCCGCCGACTTCGTCATGGCCCGTGACCACCTCCTCGGCGTCAAGAGCCGCGCCGAGGCGTCATCGACGACGTGACTCCGGCACGTGCCGAAATCGCTCCACCAGTGCTGCAAGGGCCGCATCAGCCTCGCACAGGAGGTACTCGATGACCTGGACGAAGTCGATGAGGATGCGCACGTTGATGTTGCGGGCGGTGGCCTCGGCCCGGATCCGGTCGAGCTGGTGGTTGGCTCCGTCGACCAGGGCGACCCAGACCCTGTGGTGGTCGGGATCGCGGCGTTCGGCCTCGTCGAACACCCGCGAAATGCCGCCCAGAGGCGTACGCGCTTGTGATCGATAGCCCTGTCGCCGACAGCCGATCTGAGGTCACATGGGGCCATCGATCAGACACGTATCAGACACGTTCGGGAGACAGATCGGCCCCTGATCCGCATTTCCGCATCGCATCAAGGGCCGATGGTGGTGGTGGACGTGAAGGGACTCGAACCCATGACCTCTCGCGTGTGAAGCGAACGCTCTAACCAACTGAGCTACACGTCCGGGCCCGCCTGCGCGGGCGGACCGAGGATACCCGGCCCCACCGGGGCGGGGAAATCCGCGTCACCTCCACCTCTGGCCGCCCAGCACAGCCCCGTCCGGTATGCCGCGCACAGCCCCGGCCGGTATGCCGCGTGCTCCGCGGCGCGCTACAGCCCGGCGTGGTCGTGGAGCCAGCCCGCCACCGCCTCGGGGGTGAACCCGGGCAGCCCCGACACCTTGAACACCGCCCAGATCACGGCCAGTACGAACGCGGCGGTCAGTAGCCCGATCAAGCCCTGTCCCCACCGGGGCTGGCGTTGGGTCCACTCGGTCCACCCGCGCAGGATCCCCTTGCCCCGGTCGAGCAGCCGTTGGGCCGGCTCGAACTCCGACGCGAGCACGGCGATCCCGAAGAAGACGATGAGCCACCCGGGCCCCGGCAGGGGCACCAGGATGAGCCCGCCGACCGTAATGACCAGGCCGACGACGAGGACGACGATCCGGTACGGCACGGCCAGTGTCGGGCTGGACCGGATCTTGCGCCGCCAGGCCCAGTCGTCGCCGCCGGCCTCGACGAAAACATGGCGGTGGTGCTCGGCCGCCGGTGCCACGCCGGCCCCGGCGTCGCCCGCACCTGACTGTTCCTCGGGCGCTCCGCTCACGGGTCGATGCCCTCCGCGGCCCGCGCAGCGAACACCTGCGCCACCCGCGCGGTGACCGGGCCCGGCACCGGCAGCGCCCGGCCGTCGACGCTGCCCACGGCATACACGTCCCGGGTGGAGCTGGTGAGGAACACCTCGTCGCACGTCCCGAGCACGGACAGCGCCATGGCCTCCTCGCGGACCTCCAGGCCCGCCGCCGCACACCACTCGAGCACGAGCGCGCGGGTGATCCCGCCGAGGGCGCCGCTCGAGAGCGGGGGGGTCCGCAGCGCCCCGTCGACGACGACGAACACGTTGCTGCCGGTGCCCTCGCACAGCTCGCCGCGGCTGTTCGCGAAGACCGCCTCGACCGCGCCGTGCTCCTTGGCGAAGGCCAGGGCGACGACGTTGTCCGCATACGACGTCGTCTTGAGCCCGGCGGTGGCCGCCCGCTCGTTGCGGGTCCATGGCACGGTGACGACCGGGCCGCCGGCGGCCGGCTCCGGCTGCGGGCCTGCGGTGACGATGTAGGTGAGCGCCGAGCCCCCACGGTCCGAGCCCAGCGGCCCCACGCCAGCCGTCACCGTCCATCGCAGCCGCCCGAACCCGATCGGGGCGCCTGCCGTGAGCACCGCCTTGGCGCCGGCCTGGATGACGTCGTGGTCCGCTGGTGGCAGCCCGAGGCCGGCCAGGGTGCGGTCCATCCGCCGCAGGTGCCGGGTCATCGCGAACACCTCGTCGTCGACGACCTTCGCCGTCTCGAAGCCCCCGTCCCCGACCGTGACCCCGTGGTCGACGGCGCTCACCGCGGGCGCTGCGGGGTCGACAAGGCTCCCGTCCACCCAGACCCGGATGTCGCTCATGAGGTCGGCCCTCGCACGGGACCCACCCTGGCAGATCACCGTGCGCCGGCGCGAGCACCGACCCGGCTCGCGCCACTCGGGCCCGGGTCGCGCCACTCGGGCCCGGGTCGCGCCCGGCCAGAAGGCCCGGCCCCCCGCGACGTACGCTGGGTGGTCCAGGTTGCTCGCCCACGCGCCGTCCGGGGACCCCTCCGGCCAAGGTCGTTGCTCTTTCATCGGAGCGTGACCTTGCACCCAAAACGAGTTACTGACGAGTATGAGTTGGCGCAAGCGGTTGCCCCAGGGCAGGCTCGGACGTGAGAATCCGGACCACGACAGCCCACGACAGGAGACCCGCGATGAAGATCGCCGTGCTGGTCAAGTACGTTCCCGAACCCACGGCAGCCTGGAAGTTCGCGTCCGACCTCACGCTCGACCGGGCCGCCGTCGAGGGCCGCCTGTCCGAGCTCGACGAGTACGCCGTCGAGCGGGCCGTCCGCCTCGCGGAGGCCGGCGTCGCCGACGAGGTCGTCCACGTGACGCTCGGCCCGGCCAAGGCCGTCGACGGGCTGCGCAAGGCTCTGGCCATCGGCGGCGACTCCGCCGTGCACATCACCGACGAGGCGATGCACGGGTCGGACTCCCTGGCCACCGCCCTCGTGCTCGCCAAGGCACTCGAACACGTCGGGTTCGACCTCGTCCTCACCGGGATGTCCTCGACCGACGCCGAGATGTCGGTCATCCCGTCGATGGTCGCCGACCGGCTCGGCATCGGAGCGGCGACCTTCGCCGGCGAGATCTCGCTCGACGGCACCACGGTGACGATCCGCCGGGACAGCGACGTGGCGAGCGAGCACGTCACCGTGGACCTGCCGGCGATCGTCTCCATCACCGACCAGGCCGGGGAGGCCCGCTACCCCGCCTTCAAGTCGATCATGACCGCCAAGAAGAAGCCGGTCGTGACCCTCTCCCTCGCCGACATCGGGGTCGACCCGGCCGAGGTCGGCAGCGCTGCCGCAGCCGTCGAGGTTCTCGACATCTCCCCCACCCCGCCGCGCGAGGCCGGCACCGTCGTCGCCGACGAGGGGGACGGCGCCACCCAGGTCGCCGAGTTCCTCGCCGCCCGCGGGTTCATCTGAGCAGGCCGAAGGAGCCACTAGACATGAGCGAAGTCCTCGTCCTCGCCGAGACCACCGACACCGGCGTCCGCAAGCCCACCCTCGAGCTCCTCACCGCCGCCCGCCGGCTCGGTGAGCCCAGCGCGGTCGTCTTCGGCGCCCCCTCCGAGGCCGTCGTCGCCGCCCTCGCCGAGTACGGCGCCACCCGGGTCTATGCCGTGACCGCCCCCGAGGCGACGGCCTACCTCTCGGTCCCCAAGGCCGAGGCGATGGTCGAGCTGGCGACCCGGGTCTCCCCCGTCGCCGTCCTCGTCAGCTCGGGCCCGGAGGGCAAGGACGTCGCCGCCCGGGTGGCGGTCCGTCTCGGCGCCGGGATCGTCACCGACGCCGTCGACGTCCAGCCCGACGGCGACGCCGTCGTCGTGACCCAGAGCGTCGTCTCCGGCCGCTTCCTCGCGCGGACCAAGGTGCGCCGCGGCCCCGCCGTCGTCACGGTCCGTCCCAACTCCATCGGCGCCGACCCCGCCCCGGCGACCCCGGAGGTCGAGACCGTCGACGTGGCCCTGAGCGACCAGGCCACCCTCGCCGCGATCACCTCGACCGCACCCAAGGCCGGCACCGGGCGCCCCGACCTCACCGAGGCGGCCATGGTCGTCTCCGGCGGGCGTGGCGTGGGCTCGGCCGAGGGCTTCGCCGTCGTCGAGGCCCTCGCGGACGCCCTCGGCGCGGCCGTCGGCGCATCGCGCACCGTCACCGATGCGGGCTGGGCCGCACACGAGATCCAGGTCGGACAGACCGGGAAGACCATCGCCCCGCAGCTCTACGTCGCCGCCGGGATCTCCGGAGCCATCCAGCACCGGGCCGGCATGCAGTCCTCCAAGACCATCGTGGCCGTCAACAAGGACCCCAAGGCCCCGATCTTCGCGATCGCCGACCTCGGGATCATCGGCGACCTCCACACGGTGCTGCCAGCCCTCACCGACGAGGTGCGCCAGCGCAAGGGATGACGCCCCAGGACGACCGACCTGGACAGCGCATCCCGACCCTTGCGGGCCCGGGTGGGGCCCGCAGCTAGACCATCTGCAGGGAGGCAGGAATGGTCGTCAGGCTCGTTCTCGGGCTGGTCATGACCGCGGTGCTCCTCGGCATCGCGGGACGCCGGCTGGCGTTCCTGTACCGGCTCGGCCGCACCGGCCAGCCCGTCGAGGCCGGCCGCCGCGGCGCCCTCGCGACGACGGTCAAGGCCGAGCTCGCCGAGGTCGCCGGGCAGCGCCGCCTGCTCCGGTGGACGGCACCGGGGGCCGCCCACGCCGCGGTCTTCTGGGGCTTCCTGGTGTTGCTCCTGACGATCCTGGAGGCGTTCGGGTCGCTGGTCGACGCCACCTTCCAGATCCCGGTCGTCGGCAACTGGCCGGCGCTGGGCTTCGTCGAGGACCTGTTCGCCCTGCTCTGCCTCGCGGCCGTCATCGCCTTCGTCGTCATCCGGCTGCGTGAGGCGCCCGCCGGGCAGGGGCGGGGCTCCCGGTTCTTCGGGTCCCACCTCGGCGCGGCCTGGTTCACCCTGTTCATGATCGCCAACGTCGTGTGGACGCTCCTGCTCACCCGCGGCGCCCAGATCAACGCCCAGCAGGTCAACACGACCTCCCACATGAGCTTCCTGCGCGGCGCCTTCGTCTCGCAGTGGGTGGCCGGGCTGCTCGAGCCCCTCGGCCGCAGTACGAACGACGTCATCGAGACCGTCGCTCTGCTGGTCAGCCTCGCCGTACTGCTCGGCTTCACCGTCTTCGTCACCTACAGCAAGCACCTCCACATCATCTTCTCGATCCCCAACGTCGCCCTGGCCCGCCGGCCACGGGCGCTGGGGGCGCTGCTGCCGATCTACTCCGGCGGTGCCGAGGTCGACTTCGAGGACCCCGGCGAGGACGACCTGATGGGCGTCGGCAAGGTCGAGGACTTCACCTGGAAGGGCCTGCTCGACTTCGGCACCTGCACCGAGTGCGGCCGCTGCCAGAGCCAGTGCCCCGCCTGGAACACGGGCAAGCCGCTCTCGCCGAAGGTCCTCATGATGACCCTGCGCGACCATGCCCTCGCCAAGGCGCCCTACCTGCTCGGGGCGCAGACCGAGGGACCCCTCGCGGAGGTCCCGCTCGTCGGCGCGACCGGGTATGCCGAGGACGCCCCGCTCGCGGCATACCTCGCCGCGCCGACGGACCCGTCCGGCGCCGTCGTCGACGCGGACGTCCTCTGGGCCTGCACGACGTGCGGCGCCTGCGTCGAGCAGTGCCCCGTCGACATCGAGCATGTCGACCACATCGTCGACATGCGGCGCCACCAGGTCCTCATGGAGGCGGCCTTCCCGGACGAGGCCGGGATCATGCTCACCAACCTCGAGCACGCCGGCGACCCGTGGGGTCGCGGGGCGTCGATGCGCCTGGACTGGGCCGAGCCGCTCGACTTCGAGGTCCGGGTCCTCGGCGCCGACGGGTCCGACACCATCCCCGACGACGTCGACTACGTGTTCTGGGTGGGGTGCGCCGGCGCCCTCGACGACATCGCACAGCGCACCACCCGAGCCGTGGCCACCCTCCTGCACGAGGCCGGTGTCGAGTTCATGGTGCTCGGCAACGCCGAGGCCTGCACGGGCGACCCCGCCCGCCGGATGGGTCACGAGTACCTCTTCCAGATGCTCGCCCGGCAGAACGTCGAGACCCTCAACGCCGCCGGCGTCACGACGATCGTCGCCACCTGCGCCCACTGCTTCAACACCCTCGCCAACGAGTACCCACAGGTCGGCGGCCACTACGAGGTCGTCCACCACACGACCCTGCTCTCCCGGCTCGTCGCCGAGGGCCGGCTCACCCCCGTCCACCGCATCGACACCAGCGTGACCTACCACGACCCGTGCTACCTCGGCCGCCACAACCGGGTCTTCAGCCCGCCCCGCGAGGTGCTGGGGGCGGTGCCCGGGCTCACCCTCACCGAGATGCCCCGCAACCGGGAGACCTCCTTCTGCTGTGGAGCCGGCGGAGCTCGGATGTTCATGGACGAGACGATCGGCACCCGGATCAACGAGGCCCGCTCCGCGGAGGCCCTCGCCACCGGTGCCAGCACCGTCGCGGCCGCGTGCCCGTTCTGCATCACCATGCTCACCGACGGGGTCGCCACCTTGCGCCCCGACGGTTCCGCCGACCCGCCCGTCGAGGTCACCGACCTCTCCGAGCTCCTGCTGCGCGCCGTCCGCCCGGACCTGTCCGAGTCCGCGCCCAGCACCCCCTGACCCACCGTTCCGACCGACCCGAGTGAGACAAAGATGACCGAGACCCCCACCCAGACCGCGAGCCACGTCGGAGGCGCCGGGCTCGACCTCGGCAGCCTCACGATGATGCTCGAGGCGCTCGACGACTTCGTCGCAGCAGCCCTCAGCCCCGAGCGCATCCTTGAGCTCGACCACGAGGACCGCTGCCCCGAGGACATCGTCCGCGCGATGTCCGACCCGGAGCAGCTCGGCGTGCAGCTGGTCTTCATCCCCGAGGCCTACGGGGGCATGGACGGTGGAGCCTTCGACTCCTACCGGGTGTGCGAGGTCATGGCCCGGCGCGACCTCGGCCTGGCCACCGCGGTCTTCGCCACCTTCCTCGGCTCGGACCCCATCGTCGTGGGCGCCACCGAGGAGCAGCGGGCCCACTGGCTCGGCGAGATCGCCGACAAGGGGCTCGTCTTCGCCTACGGCGCCACCGAGCCCGAGGCCGGATCCGACCTCGGCGCGATGACGACCGTCGCCGTCCCGGTCAGGGACGACGACGGCGCGGTCACGGCATACCGGATCACCGGGCGCAAGCAGTGGATCTCCAACGGCTCCATCGCCGACTACACGACGATCCTCGCCGCCACCGATGCCGGGCCCTGCTGGTTCGTCGTCCCCAAGGGCGCACCGGGCTTCACGACCGCTCCCCCGGAGGACAAGCACGGGATCCGCCTGTCCAACACCGCCGCACTCTTCCTCGACGACGTCGAGGTCCCGGCCGAGAACCTCATCGGCGGAGTCGAGGGCAAGGGCCTGGTGCAGGCGCAGCTCGTCTTCGGCTACACCCGGGTGATGGTCGCGGCCTTCGGGCTCGGCGCCGGCTGGGAAGCCCTGGACCGCGCCATCGAGTACTCCGTCCACCGCGAGCAGGGCGGCGGCCCGCTGTCCGAGAAGCAGGGCTACACCCACAAGCTCATCGTCCCGCACGCCGTCCGGCTCGAGGCCTCCCGCGCGTTCATCGAGCACACCTCGGTCCGGCTCGATGCCGGAGAGGGCGAGGGAGGCACCCTCAACACCGAGGGCGCCATCGCCAAGCTCATGGCCTCCGAGGCCGGCAACGCGGCGGCCGAGGCCGCCATCCAGGCCCACGGCGGCTACGGCTACACCCGCCCGTACGTCGTCGAGAAGATCAAGCGCGACGTTCGCATCACGACGATCTACGAGGGCACCTCCGAGATCCTCGAGATGACCATCGGCCGCGACCGCTGGCAGCACCACCTGAAGACCCAGGGCCGCTACTACGCCGACCTCGCGGCCGGGCTGGGCGCCGTGCACCAGCGCCACCCCGACGTCGGCGCCGACACCGCCGCGCTGGCCGCCCAGGCCCTTGGCGTGGTCCTCGAGGCGGCCCGCACCGGACGGCTCACCCGCAACCAGCACGTGCTCTTCCGGCTCGGCGAGCTCGTCGCGTTCGCCGAGACGGCCGGGGTCTTCGCCCGCAAGGCCGCCGACGCGGCCGACGGAACCCTGCACGAGAAGTGCCTCAAGCGCTTCGACGCCCCCGCGCTCGCCGCCATGTCCCGGGTGTTCGCCCGTGAGGCCGCCCTCAAGGTCGCCCTCGACGGCGCCCGCTGGGTGGCCGGCGCCGCCGACCCGGGCTCCGGCAGCGTCGCGGCGACCAATGCCATCCCCATCGCCGCGATCCTCGCCGCCCAGGCCGGGCTCGTCGCCGACATGGACCGCGTCGCCGACGTCCTCTACGGCCGCGCCGACGGCTGATCCCCATCCCTCACCCACCGCGCACCCGCCAGACACCCCCCGAGACAGACCCGAGACAGACCGCAGAGCCAAGGAACCCCTCATGACCACCAGCCCCGCCCTCCGACCGGTCGCCATCGTCGGCCACGCCGCGATCATGCCCGAGGCCCCCAACGGGGACGCCTTCTGGGC
>CAYPYK010000039.1:0-17231 GCA_964414665.1 uncultured Intrasporangiaceae bacterium
GGTGCTCGGGCTCGACGAACAGGTCCTCGAGCCAGATGCCGTTCACCCCGGTCCAGGTCGAGAAGGACAGGAACCACACCGCGATCCCGACGACCCGCGGCGCCCCATCGACGTCAACCTCGGCGATGTGGCAGAACGCCGTCGGCGCGCCGCTCTCGGGGAACAGCACACCCGCGAAGTGCTCCTCGGTGGCCTCGACCTTGTCCGGCTCCTTCTCGTAGGTCGCCAGCTCGTGGACGAGCCGGAGGATGTCGGCCAGGTCGGCGGGAGTGGCCTCTCGGACGCGCTGGGTCATGCCGCCGAGCCTACGATCCTGCGGCACACTGGGGCATGCGCCTCCTGCCGTGCGGCGACCGCGCCGTCCTCGTCGAGGTGGCCGACACCACCGAGGCCCTCGCGCTCTATGCGAGCCTGCGGGAGGACCCCCTGCCCGGCGTCGTCGACCTCGTGCCCGCGGCCCGGACAGTCCTGGTCACCTTCGAGAACCCCTCCCGGACCGCCGCCGCGGCGGACCTCGCCCACCGGCCCCTCAACACCACGGTGAGGCACCAGCCTCGCGCGGTCCAGATCCCGGTGAGCTACGACGGGCCCGACCTCGCCGAGGTCGCGTCCCTGGCCGGGCTCACCGAGGAGGATGTCGCCGCCCGGCACCGCGACACCACATACATCGTCGGGTTCATCGGGTTCGCGCCCGGGTTCGCGTACCTCACCGGCCTCGACCCGGCGCTGCACGTGCCGCGGCGGGCGACCCCGCGCACCCGGGTCCCCGCCGGGTCGGTCGCGGTGGCCGGGCCCTACACCGCGGTGTACCCCGCTCAGTCCCCCGGCGGCTGGCGGATCGTCGGGCACACCGTCCTGGCCCTGTGGGACCTCGACCGCGACCCGCCGTCGCTGCTGCGCCCGGGTGACCGGGTCCGCTTCGTCGAGGCCCCTGGCGCACCCAGCTGAGCGGCACGCCCTGGGCAACCCGCAGCGGGGCCCTATGCTCGGCGGATGGACGAGGTGTGGGCGGAAGGCGCCGCCTACGACCGGTACATGGGCCGGTGGAGCGCCGTCGCGGCCGCCCGGTTCGTCGCCTGGCTCGCCCTCCCACAGCGCGGGACCTGGCTGGATGTCGGCTGCGGCGCCGGGGCCCTGTCGACGGCGCTGGCCGCCCGCTCGCCCGCGGCCCGAATCGTCAGCCTGGACCGCTCCCCCGGGTTCGTCCGCACCACCCGCGCCCTGCGCGGGGGTGGTCCGAGAGACGTCCTCGTCGCCGACGCGGCTCGCCTGCCCGTCGCCGACGGCTCGGTGGACGGCGTGGTCAGCGGGCTCGTGCTCAACTTCCTGGCCGACCCCCTCGCCGGCGTCACCGAGCTCGCCCGGGTATGCCGCCCCGGTGGCGCCGTGGCCGCCTACGTCTGGGACTACGCCGGCGGCATGCCGATGCTCAGCCACTTCTGGGCGGCCGCCGCCGGCCGCGACCCGGGCGCCTCCGCCCTCGACGAGGCGACCCGGTTCGGCCTCTGCGAGCCGGAGGGCCTGCGCGCCTTGTGGGGGGACGCCGGGCTCACGGGCGCCGAGGTCGTCGCCCTCGAGGTGCCGATGGTCTTCGCGGACGTGGCCGACTACTGGGAGCCGTTCCTCGGCGGACAGGGCCCGGCACCCACGTACGTCGCGGCGCTCAGCGAGTCCGATCAGGGAGAGCTCCGCGACGCCCTCCGCCGCCGTCTGCCGCAGCGCCGGGACGGCAGCATCGACCTGACCGCCCGCGCGTGGGCGGTGCGCGGTACGCGTCGGTGACGCTCCACGTCGTCCGGCCGGGGCCCCTGACCACGGTCCAGGACCTCGGCCGCCCGGGACTGGCCCACCTCGGCGTCGGATGCTCGGGGGCGGCCGACCGGCCAGCGCATCGGCTCGCCAACCGGCTGCTCGGCAACCCCGAGGACGCCGCCACCCTCGAGCTCACCCTCGGGGGCCTGGTCGTGTCGACGGACGCCCCGCTCTGGGTCGCTCTCACCGGAGCCCCGGCCCCGGCCCGGACCGGGGAGGGCACCATCGCGGGCGGCACCCCGGCATACCTCCCGGCCGGCGCGACCCTCACCGTCGGGATGCCGCCCGCCGGGCTGCGCAGCTACCTGGCTGTCCGCGGCGGGGTCGCCGCTCCACCGGTCCTGGGGTCCCGGGCGACCGACGTCCTGTCGGGCACCGGCCCGGTCCCGGTGGCCGCCGGCACCACCCTCGACGTGGGCCCCGCCCCCGGCGGCTGGCGGCCCGTCGTGGACCACGTCCCCGAACCGCCCGTCGCCGAGGAGCCGGTCCTCGACCTGGTGCTGGGACCGCGCGAGGACTGGCTCACCGAGGCCGCGCTCGCCGACCTCGTCGGAGCGGTCTGGGAGGTGAGCCCGGACAGCAACCGGGTCGGGGTCCGGCTCAGCGGCCCCCGCCTGGAGCGGGCCCGCGAGGGCGAGCTGCCGAGCGAGGGCCTGGTGGTCGGCGCGGTCCAGGTCCCGCCGAGCGGCCAGCCGATCGTCTTCCTCGCCGACCACCCGGTGACCGGCGGCTACCCGGTCGTGGGGGTCCTCACGGACGTCGCGCTGGCCGCCGCTGCCCAGCTGCGGCCCGGAGGCCGTTGCCGGATCCACGTCAGGACATCACGAGGTCCTGGTAGTCCGGGTGCTTGGCAACCCACGCGGAGATGAACGGGCACGTCGCGTGGACCCGCACCCCGCGTGCCCGCAGGTCATCGAGCGCCCCCCGGGCGAGGGCCGAGCCGACACCCTGTCCCTCGAAGGCGTCGTCGACGACCGTGTGCGGCAGGACGACGACGTCGCCGGCCGGCCGGAACTGCGCGAACCCCGCGAGCGCTCCGTCCACGAACGCCTCGTAGCGCGCGGACTCGTCGTTGCGGCGCACCTCGATGCCGGCCATGCCCGGCAGTGTCCCACGCCCGTCCTCGCCCGGCCCGGGGCGGCCGACCGCCTCGGGTCCTCCACCGACCGTGGAGGCCACCGGGAGCGGCCAGCCGGCTGAGGCATCCTGGCCCGGTGACTCCTCGGCCCGTCGACGCCCTGGTGCGCGGGCACGTCCGTCCGCGGGTCCAGCGCAGCCTCCGCTCCCGGGTCGCCGGCGATGACTACCTCGAGCGGGCCGACCGGATCTGGAACACCGTGGGGCCGCGGTGGTTCGGCCCCCCGGACCCCATCTGGTGGGTCCACGCCAGCCCGGCGATGTTCGTCGGCGGCATCCGCGCCCTGCTCGTCCAGAGCCTGCACCCGCTCGCCATGGCCGGGGTCGCCGGGCACTCCGGCTTCAAGGGCGACCCGTGGGGCCGGCTCCAGCGGACCAGCTCCTACATCGCGACGACGACCTACGCCACGGTCCCGGACGCCGAGCGGGCCATCGCCACCGTGCGCGGCATCCACCGCCGGGTGCGCGGCACGGCCCCCGACGGCCGCCCGTATGCCGCCGACGACCCGCACCTGCTCGCCTGGGTCCATGCCGTCGAGGCCGAGAGCTTCCTTCTCGCCTTCCAGGAGCTGTCGGGCCGCCCGCTCACCGCGGCCCAGGCCGACACCTACGTCGCGCAGATCGGCACCGTGTCGGCCCGCCTCGGCGTTGGCGACCCGCCGAGCACCGTCGCCGGGCTCGGGGCCGCGCTCGCGGCATACCGTCCCGAGCTGGAGGCGACCCCCGCGGCCCTCGAGGCCGCCGACTTCCTGCTCCACCACCCACCGCTGCCACTCACCGCCCGCGCGCCGTATGCCGCGCTCGCCGCCGGGGCGCTGGCCCTCACCCCGCCCTGGGCACGGGACCTGCTCGGCCTGTCCGCCGGCCCGGTGTCGGCGCGGTTGCGGCTCGGTGCCGGACGGGGCGTCACCTCGCTCATCGGGTGGGCGATGGACCACCCCTCGACGCAGGGCCAGTGGGACCGACCCGAGGAGCCGGAGAGGTTTCGTGCGCGCCCATAGTCACAGAATCCCCATGGGGGGCTCGAGGTCGGGCAGGCTGTCTGGCATGACGGGGGCCCCACACACGTTCTCCATCGATGGTCTGCGACTCGGGGTGGCGACGGCGGCGGTCCAGATCGAGGGCGGGGACCGGGGCAACAGCTGGTACGACTGGGCCCGGACGCCCGGGCACATCGCCGACGGGTCCTCCCCGGAGCGGGCGAGCGACCACTGGCACCGGTGGCGCGAGGACACCGACCTCATGGTCAGCCTGGGCATCCGGGACTACCGGATGGGGGTCGAGTGGGCCCGCATCGAGCCGCGGCGGGGCGCGTTCGACGACCGGGCCATCGCCCACTACCGCGAGGAGCTCGCCTACCTGCGCGAGCGCGGCGTCACCCCCCTCGTCACGCTCCACCACTTCTCGAACCCGTCCTGGTTCGAGGGAGCCGGGGCCTTCGAGGCCCCCGGAGGCGTCGACACGTTCCTGCGCTACGTGCGGGTCGTCGTCGAGGGCCTCGGCGACCTCGTCGAGCAGTGGGTGACGATCAACGAGCCCAACGTCTACGCCACCTCGGGCTACCTCTTCGGCGACGGCCCGCCGGCCAGGACGAGCTACCGCACGCTGCGGATGGTGCTGCGGCACCTGGCGATCGCCCACTGCCGGGCCTACCGGCTCATCCACGACCTGCAGCCCGGGCCGGCGACGAAGGTGGGGTTCGCCCACCACCTGCGGGTGTTCGACCCCCTGCACCGTGGCAACCCCGCCCACCGGGCCCTGGCCAGGACCAGTGCCTACCTGTTCCAGGATGTCCTGACCGACGCGATGCTCGGCGGACGGTTCGCCCGGGTGCTGGGCGGCCAGCCCGCGTCGGTCTCACCGGGGCCGCACTACGACTACCTCGGCATCAACTACTACTCGCGCACGGCGGTCTCGCGGCTGGCCGACGGGACCTTCCCCGACGTGGCCGTCAACGACCTCGGCTGGGAGGTCCACCCACACGGCGTCGTCGCCGTCGCCCGGGCGCTGCTCGAGCGCTATCCGGGCCCGATCTGGGTCACCGAGAACGGCACGTGCGACAACACCGACGCGTTCCGGGCGCGCTACCTCCACGAGCACCTCGCGGCCGTGGCTCGCAGCTCGCTGCCGTTCGAGCGCTACTACCACTGGTGCTTCGTCGACAACTGGGAGTGGGCGCTCGGTGAGGTGCCGCGGTTCGGTCTCGTCGCGCTCGACTACGAGACCCAGGCGCGCACGGTCAAGGACAGCGGCCGGTTCTACGCGGAGGTCATCGCCGAGCGGGGCGTCACCACGGACATGTACGACCGGTACGTCGCCGGCCGCGACTATCCCCGGTCACCGCGCGCCTGACGCTGCGCCGGGCGGCCCCTTCGAGGACGAGCCTGGACGTCGCGGGTCCGACCCTGACCGGCGCCGAGACGTCGGCCGAGCATGCGGCCGCGCCCTGCTCAGAACGCCGACTCCCGAGAGCTAGGCCGTCGGCGTCGGACCGACCGGTGCCGCGGACCCCCCGTGCACGACCGCCGCCTCGGGGAGGTCGAACCAGCGCAGGTGCTCGAAGTCGGCCGAGACCGAGCGCAGCGGCCCGGCCCCGACGTCGGGAGGCGTCGCCGCCGCCAGGATCGCCGCGCCGTCGGCCAGATGCGCCGCCAGCAGCTCCTCCCCGCCGGTCGGGGTGGGCGGCGGCATCGTGACGGTGCCGTCGGCGGCATACCCGATGTCGGACAACCGGATCGGCGGCTCGACCACACCGTCCTTGTGCCGCCACCGCCCGGACCCGGGGTCGAACACGTAGTCCCCGAGCAGCCGCCAGCCGTCGCGGGCGACGAGGCGCACCGCCTCGATGACATAGTCCGCCACGGTGTCTGAGAGGAAGTAGTTGAAGTTCACCCGCACCCAGCCCGGCTTGATCCCCTCGCAGCCGTGGGCGATCTCTCGCTCGAACTCGTGGGAACGCTCGAGGTCGATCCCGAGCAGGCGGTGGCCGTAGGGTCCCGCGCAGGAGCAGCCGCCGCGGGACTGGATGCCGAACAGGTCGTTGAGCACCATGACAACGAAGTTGTGGTGCAGGTAGCGCCCCGACGGCGCTCGCACGACGAACGACACGATCGACAGCCGGGGCGCGTCGAGCTCGCCGAGGATCTCCAGCGCCGGCTCGTCGCGCCAGGCGTCCACCGCCCGCCGCAGGAACTCCTCCTCGCGGGCCCGGATGGTCTCGACGCCCACGGCGTCCTTGAGCCGGAACACCAGCCCGGCCCGCACCGCCTCGACGATGGCCGGGGTCCCGCCCTCCTCGCGGAGCGCGGGGCCGTCGAGGTATCGGTGGTCGTCGTCGTTGACGAAGGCGACGGTGCCGCCGCCCGGCACGTCGGGAACCCGGTTGGTGAACAGCCGGCGTCGGGCGATGAGCAGCCCCGGGGTCGACGGGCCGCCGATGAACTTGTGCGGCGACAGGAAGATCGCATCCTTGTATGCCGCGGGATCGGCTCCCGCAGGTGCGGTCATCTCGATGTCGACGTAGGGCCCGGCCGCGGCGAAGTCCCAGAAGGCCAGGGCGCCGTGCTCGTGGAGCAGCGCCGAGATGGCGTGGGTGTCCGAGACGATCCCGGTGACATTGGAGGCGGCGGAGAACGAGCCGATCTTGAGGGGGCGTGCGGCATACTCACGGAGCTTCTTCCCCAGGTCGTCGGCGCACACTCCGCCGTCGTCGTCCTGGCGAATGGTCACGACGTCGGCGATCGACTCGCGCCAGGGGAGCTCGTTGGAGTGGTGCTCGTACGGGCCGATGAAGACGACGGGACGCTGGTCGGCGGGGATGTGCTGGTCGAGGTGGTAGGTGTCCTCGAGGTTGCTGGCGATGCGCAGGCCGAGGACGCCGATGATCTTGTCGATGGCGGCGGTGCACCCCGACCCCGTGAAGATGACCACGGTGTCGTCGTCGCCGTGCACCGCACGGCGGATGGCCTCCCGGGCGTCCTCGCGCAGCCGCGTCGTCTGCAGGCCGGTGCCGCTCGACTCGGTGTGGGTGTTGGCGTAGCTCGGCAGGACCACGGCGCGGATCGCGTCCTCGATGAAGGTCAGCGCCCGGCCGGAGGCGGTGTAGTCGGCGTAGGTCACCCGGCGCTGCCCGTACGGCGTCGTCATGACGTGGTCCTCGCCGATGACCGACTCCCGGATCCGCCGCAGCAGCGGATGCTCAGCCGTCGTTGCCGAGCCGCGCGGGGGCGCGATGCCGGTGTCCGCTGCCTCGCGGTTGCCGGCGTCCCGCTCCGTGGCATCCTTCATGCCTGTCAGGGTCTCACGGCCGGGCCACCGCCTCGGGCGTCCCCGGCATGGAACAGTCCTTCCGGCTCCAGAAGATGACGCCCTGCTCACCTTCCCCCAGAACATCTGCCTTCGCCGACTGTCCCCCCGGCCACCGCCCACGAACGCGGCCGGCGAGGCCGCAGGACCGATCCCGAGTGGGCCAACCGCCGCCGACTGTTCACCGCACCGGGTTCTGGGGTGTGATCGCGGGCAGCGCCGGCGCGGCCGCAACGCACGTCGGCGGCTATCACATCGCCTACATCCACCCGGGCAGTTGACCCAGCCTCGGATGCGACATCCGCCTCAGCAGACACCCCACGGTCCGCGTCATCCACGCCCCTTCCGCATCCGGTTCCCTGATCGGCCGGCTCTTCACGGTCTACGGGCCTCATGCGGCGCTGAGCGCGTGCCCTGGCGGGGCGCGGTCCTCGCCCCATCTCCCCCGCACGCACCGGTGCCGGGTGCTGATGCACAGTCAGCGCCCGGGGCTGGCCACGCCGTCAGGCCGCCCCAGGCATGCCGAGCACCCCGCCGGCGACGGGCGGGGTGTGGGGCGGGGTCGCTAGACGTGCCAGGTGACGCCCGTGTCGGTGACGGTCGCGGTGAGCCCGCGACCGTGAACGACGGTGTGGTGGCGCTGGCACAGCAGCGCGGCGTTCGAGACGTTGGTGGGACCACCATCAGCCCAGTGCCGCACATGGTGGGCCTGGGTCCACGTCGGCGCCATGGTGCAGCCGGGGTAGGTGCAGCCACCGTCGCGCTGCCACAGCAGCCGGCGTTGTCCCAGAGTGAACAACCGCACCGCACGACCCAGCTCGACCACCTCGCCGCGTGACCCAAGCACCATCGGCACGATCCCGGCATCGCAGGCCATCCGCCGCACCGTCGCGGGCGAGAGCACCTCGCCGGTGGCGCTCACCCCACCACCCCGGGCGTCGAGGGTCTGGGTGAGCCGGTCCAACGACATCGTCACCACGACCTGCGCGCGGTCGGTCGTCGTGACCTCTCCCGGTGAGGCCACGGCGCGAGCGACGAGGTCGACGAGGGCGTCCGCCCGGCGCAGCGACGCCGGGCGCAGGTCCGGCTCCCCGTCCGGCCCCGGCACAGGCGCGGACAGCGCAGCCACGGCCGAGTCGACCACCGCCGCCCCTTCGTGGTCCAGGACGAGGCGGTACTCGGCCAACCCGGCCGGCCCGGGACGCTTGACGAGCGACCGGGCCTGGCGCAGGGCGTCCTCTTCGCGTTCGAGGCGGGCCGAGGGCTTGAGCAGTCGGGCGGCATACCCGATCGCCGTCGCCAGCTCCCGCTCGGACAACGACCCGGCGTTGTCCACCAACACGGCAAGGTCCGATGCCACCGCGTCGGGGTCAGCGACCCGCTCGACGTCGGCGACGAACCTGAGCAGCTGGTCCACCTGCCCCAGCGACAGGGCCCCGTCAACGAACCCCGCGGTCGCCGCATCGAGCTCGCGACCCGGCTCGCTGGAGCCTGGCCGACGGCGGGAGGCGGCGGCCGACACCCGGGCGACGCTGGCGGCATGGGCCACCGACGGGCCCGGCGCCGCCGCGGACTCGGTCCGGACGACCCAGTCGACAGTGCCCCAGCCGTGCTGGGTCGGCAGACCCCGGTCGACCGCCTCGGTGACCGTCACCACCTCGACCCGGTCACTACCCGCGCGGAGCCGACCGACCAGGGTCATCGCCTCGGCGACCTCCGCATCCGACAGTGGCCAGACCGGCTCCACAGCCGTCTTCTCCACAGCGGCGACCGCGGCGCGCAGCAGCGCCAACCCGGCCGGCTGCCGGTCCTCGGACGACCGTGTCTGCTCCCCCGCCATGACACCCACACTAGACACGACCACCGACAGCCCAACCAGGCCATCTCCCCTGGCGCACACCACGATCCACGACAGCGCGCCGCGCGGACACCAACCATCGACGAGGGGGTCGGCGCCGCTGCCTCGACCTCCATCGAGACGTGCAGCGCGGCCCACGGGAGGAAGGCCGGCGACCCCACCTGCTGGGCGGTCCGGGCCTCGGCCACGCGATGAGACCACGACGTCGACCCCGACCGCCATCGCCGCCGCGGGCGGGACCACGAGGAGGAGCACGACGAGGGCATCGCCGGTGAGGTAGTACGCCGCCCCGGCCCCGCCGGCCCGACGGTTGGTCTCTTTGCGCTCTGGTGCAGATTTGCACAGATGTGCAATATCTGTCTATCCTCGTCCGGTGACGACGACCCATCCGCCCACCGGGCTGCGGGAGCAGAAGAAGGCGCGCACCCGCGCCGACCTCGTCAACGCGGCCTACGCCCTCGTCCGCGACGGCGGCATGGCCGCGGTGACCGCCGAGGCGGTCACCGACCGGGCGGGGGTCTCCCGGCGGACGTTCTTCAACTACTTCCCGTCGGTCGAGTCCGTCCTCGTCGAGGGGGCCGGCGACTTCTTCACCACCCTCGGCCGTCGGCTCGAGCAGTGCCCCGCGGACGAGCCGGTCATGGACTCCCTCGAGCGGCTGCTGGCGACGGCCACCGACCCCGCCATGCTCGACAAGATCAGCGTCCTCGGCGTCGTCGGGCTCGGCTCGCACCAGGCCCGAGGCATCATCCAGAGCTTCCTGCACGACTGGCTCCGCTGGTTCGGGGCCTACCTGCGCACCCGGCTGCCCGAGGGGACCGACGAGCTGTACGTCGTCAACCTCGCCACCGCCGTCGTGGCCTCGGCCCAGGCCTCGATCTTCGTCTGGGCGGGCCGGACCGGCGGGTCGCTGGCCCCCGAGTCGGTCGCCCAGCTCCAGACGATCCTCGCCGCGAGCATCCGCTACGTCCGGACCGGGTTCGACCTCCCGCTCACCAGCCCGCTCGCCACCTCGGCCAGGCCCGCCCTCCCCTGACCGCCGCCACCTCGAAGGACCGACATGGCCACCGCCCTCTACCGTCTCGGCCGCTGGTGCGCCGCTCACGCCTGGCGCGTCATCGCGGGATGGGTCGTCGTGCTCGTCGCCCTCGCGGCGGGGGCCGCCGGCCTCGGCACGGCCCCGACCAGCGAGATCTCCATCCCCGGCAGCGAGTTCCAGAAGGTCCTCGACCAGCTCGGCCGGGAGATCCCCGCGGCGGCGGGTGGCGTGGGGACCGTAGTCTTCCGGAGCAACGCCGGGGCGTTCACCCCGGCCCAGCAGAGCGCCATCACCGGGGTTCTCGACCAGTGGAAGACGCTGCCGAAGGTCAAGACGGTCCAGGACCCGTTCGCCAACCAGAAGAACATCGACGAGGGCGCGACCCAGCTCGCGGACGCCAAGACGCAGCTCGACGCCGCCGCGGCCCAGCTGAGGCAGGGCCGGTCCCAGCTCGACGCGGCCCAGGGCCAGCTGACCGCCGGCCGCGCCGTCCTCGCCGACCTGGTGAGGACCAACCCCCAGGACCCGCAGATCCCCGCGCTCGAGAAGCAGCTCGCCGACGGCAGCGCCCAGCTCGCGGCGAAGGAGAAGGACTACGCGGCGGGCAAGGCAGGCTACGACACCGGCCTGGCCCAGTACCGCCAGGGGGTGGCCAAGCAGCAGATGCTCGACGGGATGCGCTTCGTCTCGTCCGACGGCCGGTATGCCGTGGCACAGATCCAGTTCGACGGGAACGTCCACTCGGTGCCCCAGACGGTGCGCGACCAGATCCCGGCCATCGGCTCCTCGCTCGCCTCCGCGGGCGTGCACCCCGACTACAGCGTCGAGATCACCCAGGACACCAAGCTCATCGGCCCGGGTGAGGTACTCGGCCTCGTCGTGGCCGCCATCGTCCTCATCGCCATGCTCGGCACCCTCATCGCCGCCGGGCTGCCCCTCTCGGTCGCCCTGCTCGGTGTGGGCGTCGGCCTCGCCGGCGCCGTCGCCGCGACGGCGGCCTACGACATGAACACGATGACCCCCAGCCTCGCCCTCATGCTCGGCCTGGCCGTCGGCATCGACTACGCCCTCTTCATCGTCAACCGGCACCGCTCGCAGCTGCTCCGCGGCATGGAGCTGCACGAGTCGATCGGCCGGGCCGTCGGCACCGCGGGCAACGCGGTCATCTTCGCCGGCACGACGGTCGTCATCGCCCTCACCGCCCTCGTCGTCAGCGGCATCCCGATCCTGGCCCAGATGGGCCTGGTCGCCGCCGCGACCGTCGCGGTGACGGTCCTCGTCGCCATCACGGTCAGCCCGGCGATCCTCGCCCTCATGCGCAGCCGGGTCGTCTCACGCCGGGCCTGGCGCAAGGCCGGGTTCGCCACCGCGGGCGACCGGTCCTCGCGGCACGCCGACGCCCGCGACGGGGAGCACGGCGCCTGGTATGTCGCCCTGGTCACGGCGCGGCCCTGGCTCACCATCCTCGGGGTCATCGTCGTCGTCGGCATCATCGCTCTGCCCGCAGGAGACCTGCGGCTCGGGCTCCCCGACGGCGGCCAGGAGCCGGTGGGCTCCACGGCATACACCGCATACACGGAGGTGGCCGACCATTTCGGTCCCGGCATGAACGGCCCCGTCATCGCCGTCGCGACCCTGCCGGGCGGCACGACCTCCGACCAGGCCGCCGCCAGGCAGGTCGAGATCGGCACGTCCCTGTCCCGCCAGCTCGGCGTCAGGAGCGTCGTGCCGGTCGGAGAGAGCGCTGACCACACAACGCTGGCGTTCCAGCTCATCCTCACCACCGGCCCCGCCGACGCGGCGACGGTGGACACGGTCCAGATGATCAAGGACAGCGCTCCGGCCATCGGGATGGACAGCGGCTCGACCGTGTCCGTCACGGGCCAGACGGTCGCCAACATCGAGATCTCCCAGCGCCTCGGGGCCGCCCTGCCGATCTACCTCGCGCTCGTCGTCGGGCTCTCGCTGCTCATCCTCATGGTGGTGTTCCGTTCGGTGGTCGTTCCCCTCGTCGCCACCGGCGGGTTCCTGTTGTCCGTCGCCGCGAGCTTCGGCGCGACCGTGGCGGTCTACCAGTGGGGCTGGCTCGGCTCGCTGCTCCAGGTGCAGACACCCGGGCCGATCCTGTCGTTCATGCCGATCATCCTCATCGGCGTGCTGTTCGGCCTTGCCATGGACTACCAGATGTTCCTCGTCTCGGGCATGCACGAGGCCTACGCCCACGGCGAGGACTCCCGCACGGCGGTCCGCTCCGGGTTCATCCACGGTGCCAAGGTCGTCACCGCCGCGGCCGTCATCATGACCTCGGTGTTCGGCGGGTTCGTCTTCGCCCACCTGACGATGATCCGGCCGATCGGGTTGGGTCTCGCCGTCGGCGTCCTCGTCGACGCGGTGCTCGTCCGGATGACCCTGACGCCCGCGCTCATGCACCTGCTCGGCCGCCGCGCCTGGTGGATGCCCGCCCGTCTACAGCGCATCACCCCCGACCTCGACGTCGAGGGCACCGGCCTGACGGCCCACCTCGCCGCGGTCCAGCGGCCCACGCCGGACATCGGCGACCCCATCCACGGCGAGCCCGGGAGGAAGCATGGCACACCTGAGGAACGGCTGGACGGGCCAGCAGCTCCCGCACCCACCGGGGCGACGCCGGATCATCGGTGACGTGCCGCGGGGCCAGGACCCGCGCACGCCCGTCCAGAACCTCCTGACCCGCGCGGCCGGCCTCGGCCCGATCTTCGAGCTGAGGGTGTTCCGGCAACGGTTCGTCCTCGTCCAGGGCGCCGACCTCGCCGCCGAGCTGTGCGACGACTCCCGCTTCCACAAGGCCCTCGCGCCGGGGGTGGAGGCGCTGCGGATGTTCGCCGGGGACGGGCTGTTCACGGCCTACGACGAGGAGCCGAACTGGCGCCTCGCGCACGACCTGCTGCAGCCGGCGTTCACCAAGGTCGCGATGCAGGGCTACCACGCGACGATGAACGACGTGGCCGACGAGCTCGTCGCCCACTGGGACAGCGCCACCGAGCCGGTCGACGTGTCCGCCGACCTCACCCGGCTCACCCTCGAGACCATCGGGCGGACCTCGTTCAGCCACACCTTCGACTCGTTCAGCCGGCCGGGCCAGGATCCGTTCGTGCCGGCCATGGTCGCCGCCCTGCAGCACGGCCAGCGGCGCGCCGCGGTGTCGTCCCTGCCCGGTGGGCGGCTGCTGGTCCGGCGGAGCGACCGCCGCGCCCTGGAGCGGCAGCGGACGATCAACGACATCGTCGACCGGATCATCGCCGACCGGGTCGCCAGCGGTGACACCTCCCGTCGCGACGTCCTGGGCCTCATGCTGCACGCGGCCCACGAGGACACCGGCGCGCAGCTCGACCCCCTCAACATCCGGCGGCAGATCTTCACCTTCCTCGTCGCAGGTCACGAGACGACGTCGGGGGCGCTGTCGTTCGCGATGCACTTCCTCGCCACGCACCCCGACGTGCGGGCCCGCGCCCAGGCCGAGACCGACGCCATCCTCGGGCCCGACCCCGACGCGGTCCCGGCCTACGAGCAGATCGCCCACTTCCGCTACCTGCGCCGCGTCCTCGACGAGTCACTGCGGCTGTGGCCGACCGCCCCCGGGTTCGCCCGCGCGCCGCTGGCGCCCACAACGCTCGGCGGCTACCGGATGGGCGTCGACGACTGGGTGCTCATCGTCCTGCCGCTGCTCCACCGGGACCCCGCCGTATGGGGTCCCGACGCGGGGGTCTTCGACCCGGACCACTTCCTCCCCGAGCGGGTCCGGGCCCGTGCGGCGCACTCCTACCTGCCGTTCGGGACCGGCGAGCGCTCGTGCATCGGGCGGCAGTTCGCCCTGCACGAGGCGGTCCTGGTCCTGGCTCGGCTCCTGCACCGCTACGACGTCGAGATCGACCCGGGCTACGACCTCCGGGTCAGCGAGCGCCTCACCCTGATGCCCGTGGGCTTCCACCTCGCCCCGAGCAGACGGGCCCCGGTCGCGGCCGGCGCGGCGCGCCGCCCGACGTAGGTGCCTGTGGCCGCGCCGGCGCCCAGGCGCGGGACGGCTCCGACCGACATCCTCGGCCGCCGGGCAGTTCCGGTTTGCAGGTCGGTATGAGGCCAGGCACAGGTCCGGCACAGACTGTGGCCCCATCGTGGGAGCTGTCCGCACGGAAAGGAACCTCTCGTCATGAACACCCGCGCCTACGCGCTGTCTCGCCGCTGGGCCGCCTCGGTCCTTGCGGCCGGCGCACTCGGCGCAGCTGCGCTCGGAGTGCACCTCGCCCAGGCACACACGGTCTCGACCCAGGCGAGCGGGACCACCCAGCTGGTCCCGCAGTCCCAGCAGCAGCAGACGGCCACCCAACGGCGAACCCATCGCGACGACGGCGAAGCCGAGGGTGAGGGATCGGACGACGGAGGGTTCTCCAGCCAGCAGAGCCTCCCGCAGTCCGGCCAGTCCTTCCAGCAGGTCCTCCCACCGGGAGCCGGTGGGATCAGTGGTCCCCAGGCCCGCACGTCGGGCTCCTGACCACTGTTTCGTGGCCTGACCTGGGTGGTCCCACCCGCCCGGGTCAGGCCACGGCCATGTCAAGGGTGGCCGGCAGCGCGACCCGCGGCCGGACCCCACGCACGCCGGAGGGGCGGCCCGTGACCGGGCCGCCCCTCCGGCGTGCGTGTCGCGGTCAGACCTTCGGCGAGAGCGAGGTGATGACCGAGATGTACTGGCTGCGCTCGAACGCCGACGGGTCCTCGACGGCCCCGGCGCTCACGCTGCCGCGCAGCTGGTCGACGCCGGTGTACTCGCGCTCGGCCATCCAGGACTCCACACCCGCGAGCATCTGCCGGATGACGCCGGCGCCGCCGCGCACGACCGCCGACGTCGTACAGGCGACATCGGCGCCGACGAGCAGCGCCTTGAGGACATCGGCGGAGGAGTGCACCCCGGTGGTCGCGGCCAGGCTGGCGTTGGGCAGCTGGTTGCGCAGGATGCCGAGCCAGCGCAGCGGCATCCGCAGCTCGACCGGCGAGGACAGCGCCACTCTCGGCGTGACCTCGAGGGTGTCGAGGTCGAGGTCGGGAGCGTAGAAGCGGTTGAACAGCACCAGCCCGTCGGCGCCGTTGTCGATGACCTGGAACGCGAAGTGTGACAGTGAGGAGTAGAACGGCGACAGCTTGACGGCGAGCGGGACGCTGACCGCCTGGCGCACCTCGCGGATGACGTCGAGGTAGCGGGTCTCCACGTCGAGCGCGGTCTCGGCCGCGTTGGCGGCCACGGCATACAGGTTGAGCTCGATGGCGTCCGCTCCGGCCTCGACCATCATCGAGGTGTAGCGCGACCACGAGCCGGTGTGCACGGCGTTGACCGAGGCGATGACCGGGATGTCGAGCCGCTCCTTGGCCTCCTCGAGCAGCCGCAGATGCCGCTCCGGACCGAGGTCGGGCATGTCGACCTCGGGCATGATCGAGGTGAACTCGGCGACCATGCCGGCCCCCTGCTCCTGCGCCTCGAAGAACGCCATCTCCTCGGCGATGACCTCCTCCTCGAACAGCGAGGGCAGGACGACTGCGGCGGCGCCGGCGTCCTCGAGGAGCATGAGCTCGTCGATGCGGCCGGTCCGCGGGCCCGCCGAGGCGATGACCGGCCCGCTGAGCTGCAGACCCAGGTAGCGGGTCGCGAGCGCGGGACGCGAGAGGGTGGGCTCACTCATTGCTGTTCCCTTCGGCTGCGGCGACGGTCGTATCGGTAGGGGCCTCGTCGCCCTCATCCACCCCGGCGTGCTCGGCCGGCACGGCGCGCTCGATCCCCGCCGACTGAGAGTAGTAGTGCCAGCGCTCGTCGGCGTCCGCCTGGGCCATGGACATGAGGTGCATCGCGCGCTCGGGGTCCGAGCGGGTCAGCATCGAGAACCGGGTCTCCTCCATCATGAAGTCCTTGACCCGGGTGGTCGGCGCCTTGGAGTCCAGGTGCAGGGGCTGGCTGCCCTCGTCCTCGGTCGGGCGGAACCGGTAGAGCGGCCAGTACCCACTCGACACGGCCTCCTTCTGGTGGGTCATCGAGGTCGACATCTCGATGCCATGCGCGATGCAGGTGCTGTAGGCGATGAGGATGGACGGACCGTCCCATGCCTGAGCCTCGAGCATCGCCCGGACCGTCTGCTGCTCGTTGGCGCCGATGGCGACCTGGCCCACGTAGACGTTGCCGTAGGCCTGGGCGAGCAGGCCGAGGTCCTTCTTGGGCCCGCTCTTCCCGGACGCCGCGAACTTCGCCGCCGCCCCACGAGGGGTGGCCTTGGAGGCCTGGCCGCCGGTGTTGGAGTAGACCTCGGTGTCGAGCACGATGATGTTGACGTTACGGCCCGAGGCGAGGACATGGTCCAGTCCGCCATAGCCGATGTCGTAGGCCCAGCCGTCGCCACCGACGATCCAGAAGCTCTTGTCGACGAGCTCGTCGGCGAGGCTGGCGAGCGAGGTGGTCTCCGGGCTCGGCGCGAGGTTGCTCAGGGCCAGCCGCAGCCGGACGACCCGCTCGCGCTGGGCGGCGATGCCCCCCTCGCTGCTCTGGTCGGCGGAGAGGATCTCGTCGGCCAGCTCGGCCCCGATCTGGTCGCGCAGCGACGCCACGTAGCGCCGGGCGTCGGCGTTCTGGCGCTCCCAGGCGAGCCGCATGCCGAGACCGAACTCGGCGTTGTCCTCGAACAGGGAGTTGGACCAGGCCGGGCCACGACCCGCGTCGTTGGTCGTCCACGGGGTGGTCGGCAGGTTGCCGCCGTAGATCGACGAGCAGCCGGTCGCGTTGGCGATGACCATGCGGTCACCGAACAGCTGGCTGAGCGTCTTGAGGTAGGGGGTCTCCCCGCACCCCGAGCAGGCGCCGGAGAACTCGAACAGCGGCTGGAGCTGCGCGACGCCCTTGACCTGGTCGTGGCGGACGTCCGCCCGGCCGATCTCGGGGATGGCGAGGAAGAAGCCGTAGTTGGCCTTCTCCTCCTCGAGGTGCTCCTGGATCGGCTCCATGTTGATCGACTTGTGCTTGACCTCGGTCTTGCTCCGGGCCGGGCACACGTCGACGCACACGCCGCA
>CAYPYK010000040.1:0-7928 GCA_964414665.1 uncultured Intrasporangiaceae bacterium
TGCATTCAACAAGATGCTCGCGATCCCTGGCGCCTATGTCGCCGCGGTGACCTTCACGCCCGAGGGGGTCGTGGTCGACCTCAAGCGTCGCGCCAGGCGGCTTCGGTGTCCCGTTCGACACGTATGTGCAGAGCGGGAAGACGTGGGACACCTCGGCTGAGACCGACCTGCGGGTGGGGACCAGTGACGGCGGGGCATCGATCAAGGCCCGCTCCTACTTGAACTTCTCCACGCCGGCGATCCGTGGCAAGCCGATCATGTCGGCGTCGCTGTCGTTGTACGAGTTCCACTCCTACGGGTGCACGGCCAAGACCATCTTTGCCCTGCAAGGTTCACTCGAAGGATCACGCGGCCGCACCTCGTCCATCACCAACTGGGCAACGAACCCAGCGACCGCGCTACACCACCATCAGGGACTCCACTGGGGTCACAGCCGCGAGGCCTGGCCAAGCGGCGGGCGTTGGGAGCCCGCTGGTGCCTTGTCCGCGTCCGGACGCTAGCGACCCATCTCCAGACAGACTGTCACAAATGGGATCTATCCCGTGTCTATGCAGTTCAGGACGTTGCAGAGGAGATTCCCGCGACCTCCACCATCGGCTCGACCCACGCTCGTCCGCGTCGCGGCCCGCCCCTCATCGACGTGGACGGGCCGCTGTCGTATGCCGCCGCATCGCGGCCCCCTCGACCATGTCGCCATCCATGCCGTCGTCGTGCGGTCCTGGTCAGGAGGGGGCGGCGCGACCAGGGAAGCGTCCGGGGAGCAGGATTGGGGCCGACCCACGACGAGGAGAACGACCATGACGACCGAGACGCCCGCGCTGCCGGCAGTGCCTGACGGCCCGACGCTCGCCGAGCTGTACCGCGACCTGCACCGCCACCCCGAGCTCTCCTTCCAGGAGGAGCGCACCGCGCGGATCGCCGCCGACGCCCTGGCGTCGTGGGGCTACGAGGTCACGACCGGGGTGGGACGCACCGGGGTGGTGGCGATGCTGCGCAACGGCGCCGGCCCGACCGTCCTCGTCCGAGCCGACATGGACGCGCTGCCGGTGCAGGAGAAGACCGGGCTCGAGTACGCCAGCACGGCACGCGGCGTCGACCCGGACGGCGCCGACGTCGCGGTCATGCACGCCTGCGGCCACGACATGCACGTCACCTGCCTGCTCGGTGCCGCGGCCCGGCTCGCCGACGAGCGGGACGGCTGGAGCGGCACGCTCATGCTGGTCGTCCAGCCCGCCGAGGAGCTCGGTCGCGGTGCCCGCGCCATGCTGGACGACGGTCTCTACGAGCGGTTCGCCCGCCCCGACGTCGTCCTGGGGCAGCATGTGGCGCCCCTTCCGGCAGGTGTCGTCGGGCTGCACCCCGGACCGGCGTTCGCGGCCTACGACGCCCTTACGGTGACCCTCCATGGCAGGGGCGGTCACGGGTCGCGCCCGGAGACCTGTGTCGACCCCATCGTCATGGCGTCGGCGGTCGTCCTGCGCCTTCAGGGCATCGTCGCTCTCGAGGTCGCGGCGACCGACGCGGCGGTCGTCACCGTCGGGACGATCCGGGCCGGGACCAAGGTCAACATCATCCCCGACGACGCCGTCCTCGAGATCAGCGTCCGCACCTTCGATCCGGTCGTTCGCGATCGCGTCCTGGCCGCCGTCGAGCGGGTCGTCCACGCCGAGGCGCAGGCCTCGGGGGCACCCCGGCCGCCCGAGATCGAGGCGACCGAGTCCTTCCCGCTGCTCTTCAACGACCCCGACGCCTGCGCGCGGACCGTCGAGGGCCTCGCCGCGGCGCTCGGTGCACCACGGGTCGTCGACCCCGGTGCCGCGACGGGCAGCGAGGACGTCGGGCTGTTCGCCGGCGACGCGCAGGTGCCGTGCGTGTACTGGATCCTCGGCGGAGCCGACCCTGCGGCGTTCGCCGGGGCCGCCGACCTCGGAGCACTCGTGCGGGTCGTCGAGAGCCTGCCGTCCAACCACTCCCCGCTCTACGCGCCCGTGGTCGAGCCGACGATCACGACCGGCGTCACCGCCCTCGTCGCCGCCGCGTCGACCTGGCTGGGCCAGCCGGGCTGACCCGGGGGGTCAGGCGCTCGGCAGTGCCGCCTCGAACGCCCGGACCCGGGCGAGGAACTGCTCGGTGCGCACGAGGTGGGGATAGTGCCCGAGGTCCGGCCAGACCTCGAGCTGCGCCTGCGGCATCCGCTCGGTGAGCCATCCGGCGTACTCCGGCCCCGGGTCGATCCCGTGGAGCGAGAGATAGGGGCCGGTGACGCCGCCGACGATCTTGGTGACCGTCGCGTCGAGGTCCTCCGGGGAGGAGTCGAGGATGTCCGACCAGACGCCGAGGACGACCGGCTGGTCGAACCGGCGCAGCGCGGTCAGCCGCGCCCACTCCTCGTCGGGCACAACCCCGCGTAGCGAGTCGAACAGCGCTGCCATGACCGTGGGGAAGGCCTCGCCGCGGAGCAGCTCGGCCTGCTCGAGGAGCCCGGCCTGGAGCGGCGCGAGGTCGAGGCTCTGGTCGACGTTGACAACGCCCCGGTTGGCGAACGACGCGCCGTATGCCGTCGCGACCATCCCGCCCAGGGAGTGGCCGATGACGAGCGGTGTCTCGTCGACGAGCGCCGCTACGTCGAAGGCCAGCTCGTCGACCCCGTAGCTCTCGGCGGTGGGTGACTCGCCGTGCCCGCGCAGGTCGACCCGTAGGACGCGGTGGTCGCGGGCGAGGTCGGCGACGAGGGGGTCCCAGGAGTGCCGGTTCTCGGTGATGCCGTGGATGAGGACGAGGAGCGGCCCCTCGCCCTCGACGTCGTGCGCGAGGTCAACCGTCATGGGTGCGGACGCTAGCAGCCGGCACCGACCCCCGGGAAGGGGCTGCCGGAGCCGGCTGCAGGCGTGTCCGCGCGGTCTGCCGGTGGGTCAGCGGGTGTCGCTACCGCCTGCGCCTGCGGCGCGGCCGGCCTCGAGCCGGGCCACCGGGACCCGGAACGGGGAGCAGGAGACGTAGTCGAGACCGGTGTCGTGGAAGAAGTGCACCGACTCGGGGTCGCCCCCGTGCTCACCGCACACGCCGACCTTGAGGCCGGGCCGGGCGGCGCGTCCCTCGGTCGTACCCATCTGGACCAGCCGGCCCACGCCGGTGGTGTCGAGCGTCTCGAACGGGGACACCCCGAAGATGCCCATCTCCATGTACCTGCCGAAGAACGACGACTCGACGTCGTCGCGCGAGAAGCCCCACGTCGTCTGGGTCAGGTCGTTGGTGCCGAAGGAGAAGAACTCGGCCTCCTCGGCGATGTCACCGGCCGTGAGGGCCGCGCGTGGCAGCTCGATCATGGTGCCGACGAGATGCTCGACCTCGACCGGGTGGGCCTCGCGGGACTGCACGGCCGCGGCGTCGATCTCGCCCTTGATGTTGGTGAACTCCTGGACCGCGCCGACGAGCGGCACCATGATCTCGGGCAAGGAGCTCTTGCCGGACTCCGAGACGACGGCCGCGGCCTCGAGGATCGCCCGGGCCTGCATCTGGAACAGGCCGGGGATGGCCAGGCCGAGCCGCACGCCGCGAAGGCCGAGCATCGGGTTCTGCTCGTGCAGCCGGTTGACCGCCTTGAGCAGCACGACATCCTTCTCGTCGACGGCGCCCTTGGCCTCGGCGAGCGCGACCTTGACGGACAGCTCGGTGAGGTCGGGCAGGAACTCGTGCAGCGGCGGGTCGAGCAGCCGGATGGTGACGGGCAGGGACTCCATCGCCTCGAAGATCTCGACGAAGTCGTCGCGCTGCATCGGCAGCAGCTCGTCGAAGACCGCCTGACGGTCCTCGTCGGTGTCGGCGAGGACGAGCCGCTCGACGAGCTCGCGGCGCTCACCGAGGAACATGTGCTCGGTGCGGCACAGGCCGATGCCCTCGGCGCCGAACCGGCGGGCGCGGGCCGCGTCGGGGGCGTTGTCGGCATTGGCGCGGACCTTGAGGCGGCGCTTCGCGTCGGCGACCTTCATGAGCCGGTCGACGGCCTTGACGATGGGGGCGGCCTCGTCGGCGGAGATCGTGCCCTCGAAGTACTGGACGACGGGGGAGTCCTTGACCGCGACCTCGCCGGCGAAGACCTCGCCGGTGGAGCCGTCGATCGAGATGACGTCGCCCTCCTTGACGACGGTGCCGTCCGCGGTCGTGAACTGGCAGGTCTTGGTATCGACCTCGAGGGACTCGGCGCCGCACACGCAGGTCCGGCCCATGCCGCGGGCGACGACCGCCGCGTGCGAAGTCTTGCCGCCGCGGCTGGTGAGGATGCCCTGGGCGGCGACCATGCCGGCGAGGTCGTCGGGGTTGGTCTCGCGGCGGATGAGGATGACCGGGGTGCCCTCCTCGGCACGCTTGACGGCGGTGGCCGAGTCGAAGACGGCCTGGCCGACAGCGGCGCCGGGGGAGGCGCTCATGCCCTTGCCGAGCAGGCTGCGCTGACCCGAGGTGTCGAAGTGGGGGAACATCAGCTGCGCCAGCTGGTCACCGGTGACCCGCTGGAGCGCCTCGTCCTCGTCGATCTTGCCCTCGTCGACGAGGTCCATGGCGATCCGGAAGGCGGCCTCTGCCGTGCGCTTGCCGATGCGTGTCTGCAGCATCCACAGCTTGCCGCGCTCGATGGTGAACTCGATATCGCACATGTCGCGGAAGTGCCCCTCGAGCCGCGCCATGATGTCAACTAGTTCGTCGTAGGACTTCTTGTCGATGCCCTCGAGGTCGGCCAGGGTCAGGGTGTTGCGAATGCCCGCGACGACGTCCTCGCCCTGGGCGTTCTGGAGGTAGTCGCCGTAGACGCCGGTGGCGCCGGTGGACGGGTCGCGGGTGAAGGCGACGCCGGAGCCGGAGTCCATGCCCTGGTTGCCGAAGGCCATCGACTGGATGTTGACGGCGGTGCCCAGGTCGGATGGGATCCGCTCGCGGCGGCGGTAGAGGATGGCGCGGTCGGCGTTCCACGAGTTGAACACGGCGATGACGGCCGCGTGCATCTGCTCACGCGGGTCCTGGGGGAAGTCCGTGCCGTAGTCCTGGCGGATGACCTTCTTGTACCTGTCCACGAGGTCCTTGAGGTCGTCGACGTCGAGGTCGAGGTCGTTGGTGACCCCCTTGGCGCGCTTGATGTCGTCGATGGCGTCCTCGAAGTGCTCGCCGGGCAGGTCGAGGACGGTTCTGCCGAACATCTGGATGAGCCGGCGGTAGGAGTCCCAGGCGAACCGCGGGTTGTCGGTCTGGGCGGTGAGGCCCTCGACGGACCTGTCGTTGAGGCCGATGTTGAGGACGGTCTCCATCATCCCGGGCATCGAGAACTTCGCGCCGGAGCGGACCGAGACCAGCAGCGGGTCGTCGGCGTCGCCGAGGGTGCGGTCGAGCTTGCCCTCGAGGCGCTGGAGGTGCTCCTCGATCTGGGCGGCCATCTCGGCGGGCGAGGACCCGGTCTCGAGGTAGGCGCGGCATGCCTCGGTGGTGATGGTGAATCCGTGTGGGACCGGGATCCCCAGGTTCGTCATCTCGGCGAGGTTTGCCCCCTTGCCTCCGAGGAGGTCCTTGAGGTCTTTGTTGCCTTCCTCGAAGTCGTAGACGAACCGTGACATATCTGCCTCCGTTGGCATGGGATAGATGAACCGTTAGGAATCGTATTACCGTCGGCGGGTTCTCCTCGTGTCGGGGGAGCCGCAGCGTGCGCGGATGGCGGGTGCGCGTGACGCAGCCCACACGCGGCCTCGCGGCAGCGCCCGGGCTCCGGGCAGGTCGAGGGACCATCGGTTCGGCCCGTGCTGAGCACCCGGAGGCGGCGCACCCGCGCCTGCCGGAGGCAGTGGACCAGCAGCGCCGAGCCGGACCGGCCCACCACCTCCCGCCGGGCAACTGTGGTGGCGGTCACTGTAGGTGGCCTCGTAGGGTCCAAGGATGCACCAGACCGATGACGTGGCCGCGATCCGGACCTACTGGGACGGGCAGGCGGCGGCCTACGACGTGGTTCCCGACCATGGCCTGCGCGAGGCGCCGGGCCGCACCGCGTGGGCCGACCTCCTCCGCGGCGCGCTACCTCCGGCGCCCGCACGCATCGCCGACCTCGCCTGCGGGACCGGGACGCTGAGCGAGCTCGTCCTCGAGATGGGCCACGACCTGGTGGGCTTCGACCTCTCCGAGGAGATGGTGAGGCGAGCCAGGGCCAAGACCGCGAGGTTCGGTGGCCGGGTGAGCGTCGAGCGGGCCGATGTCAGCGACCCACCGCTGCCTGCGGCGAGCGTCGACGCGGTGCTGGCCCGGCACATCCTGTGGACCATCCCCGACCCCGAGGCGACGCTGCGCCGCTGGGTCGGACTCGTGCGACCGGGGGGTCGGCTGGTCCTGATCGAAGGCGTGTGGGGGACCGAGGCCGCCAGCGCCGCCGGCACTCCCGGGACACTGTGGCGCGGGGGTGCCCCGTCGGGCGCGCTCGCCGCGGTCCTGGAGCCGCTCGTGGCGGAGGTCGCCGTGCTGCAGCTCCCCCAGCCCGTGTACTGGGGTTACCACATCGAGGACGAGCGCTACCTGCTGCGTGCACAGGTCGAGCGGTGATGATGGCGCGATGAGCGAGCCGACGGCCCCCGCGCCGTACAGCGAGGGGGCCGCCGAGACCGTCCGCGACCCGAGCGAGCGGTCGGTGGCCCGCGCGGTGTCGCTGGCCGCCTGGGGCCTGGCCGCCGGTGCCGTGCTCCTGGTCCCGTGGACCGTCTACCTGGCCGTCACCTTGCCACGGCACGTCCTCGCGGTGCACTACGACCTCGCGTGGACCGGGTTCGACGTCATGCTCGTCGTCATCCTGGCAGCGGCGGCGTATGCCGCGTTCCGGGCGCCGCGCTGGCTGCCGGTGTGGGCGTCCTCAGCCGCGACGATGCTCGTCGTCGACGCCTGGTTCGACGTCATCACCTCGCACGGGATGGACAAGGCGTGGGCGGTCCTCGCGGCGTTGCTCGTCGAGCTCCCGGTCGCGCTCGCCTGCATCTGGCTCGCCGGACGGGTGCAGGCCCTCGAGGAGCTGAGGTTGTCCCGGTCCACCCGGCCGGCGCGGGCGCGACGGTGACCGAGGTCCTCCGGCCGCGACGCCCGTGGTGGACGGCGCTCGGCGTGGCCGTCGTGGTGCAGCTGGTGGCGGTCTACGCGCCGTCGGGCGGCGGGGCGCCGCCGTTCCCGAACGCCGACAAGATCGTTCACGCGGCGATCTTCGCGGCCCCCGTGGTCTTCGGGGTGCTGGCCGGGCTGCGTCCGCTGCTCGTCGTGGGCGTCGTCGCCGTCCACGCACCGGTGAGCGAGCTGGTCCAGTGGAGCCTGTTGCCGCAACGGGACGGCGATGTCTGGGACGCCGTGGCGGACCTCGGCGGAGTCGCCCTGGGCTGGCTGCTGGCGCGCTGGCTGACCCGCTCGCGCTGATACCCTGGGACATCGCCGCCGGGCACCGACCGCCCAGGCACGTCTGCGCCACGCCGACCACTCACCGTGCTCGCCCCTGTCGCCCCGAGGACGACCCAGGCGCCAGGACCGTTCACGACCGAAGTGAGATGACCGCATGCCCACGTCCAAGGGCTCCGGAAGGCCGGCCAAGAAGGCCCGCTGGAGCGCGTCGCGCAAGGCCGAGGCCAAGCGCGCCCGCTCCGCCACCCGTCGCGCCAAGACGGCCGGCAGCGGGGTGGGCGGGTCCCGGGCGAGCCGCACCGAGATGCCGGCCCGCGGCGAGCGGCGGGACCGCCCGGACCGGCCGGAGCGCGCCCCCCGGCCCGAGCGGACCGAGGGGACCGACCGCCGGGCTCCCGCCCGCACGCTCGCCGACCGCACGGAACGGTCGACGCGGACACGTCCTGAGCGCGAGGACCGGGGTCGAGCCTCCCGCCCCGACGGCGCAGACCGCCCGGACCGGCCCGAGTGGAAGCGGCCGGAGC
>CAYPYK010000040.1:8028-11230 GCA_964414665.1 uncultured Intrasporangiaceae bacterium
GGGCCTCCCGCCCGGACCGGCCCGAGTGGAAGCGGCCGGAGCGGGCCTCCCGCCCGGACCGGCCCGAGTGGAAGCGGCCGGAGCGGGCCTCCCGCCCCGACCGCCCAGAGCGCGGCACGAAGGGCCGGGTCGCCGACCCGGCTCGCCGGGACCGGCACGAGGGCCACCACGCCGACCGCTTCGCCGACCGTGGTGGCGATCGGCCCGCCGAGCAGGACCGGGCCGACGCGGACCACTGGACGGCATACACCTCGCGTGGCACGCGGGGCTCCGCCGAGGTCACCGCCGGCAACGGCTTCGCCGCGCTCGGGCTGCCCGCGCGGCTCGTCGAGCGGCTGGCGCGCGACGGGATCACCGAGCCGTTCCCGATCCAGGCGGCGACGATCCCCGACGCCCTCGCCGGGCGCGACGTCCTCGGCCGTGGCCAGACCGGGTCCGGCAAGACGCTGGCCTTCGGGCTGCCCACGCTCGCCCGGCTTGCTGCCGAGGGCCGGCGGGCCGAGTCCAAGCGGCCGCTCGTGCTGGTCCTCGTCCCCACCCGCGAGCTCGCCATGCAGGTCAGCGACGCCCTGGAGCCGCTCGTGCACGTCCTCGGGCTGCGGCACCGCCTCGTCGCGGGCGGCCTGTCCTACGAACCCCAGATCTCCTCGATCGCCCGCGGCGTCGAGCTCCTCATCGCCACCCCGGGACGGCTCACCGATCTCGTCGAGCGCGGTGCGGTCGAGCTCGGTGGGGTCGAGACGGCGATCCTCGACGAGGCTGACCACATGGCCGACATGGGGTTCCTGCCCGAGGTGACGGCGATCCTCGACCTGGTGCCGCCGGGCGGCCAGCGGCTGCTGTTCTCGGCGACCCTCGACAAGGGGGTCGACACGCTCGTCGAGCGCTACCTCGTCGACGCGGTCACCCACTCGACCGACGACGCGACCGCCACGGTGACGACGATGGCGCACCATGTGCTGCTCATCGGGCCGCAGGACAAGAAGGCCCTCACGGCCCAGCTCGTCCACCGCCCCGACCGCTCGATCGTCTTCGTCCGCACCCAGATGGGCGCTGACCGCGTGGCCCACGAGCTGCGCGAGCGAGGTGTGCTCGGGGCGGCCCTGCACGGCGGCCTGACCCAGTCGGTCCGCAACCGGGTGCTCGGGGCGTTCCGCGAGGGCACCGTGCCGGTGCTCGTCGCCACGGACGTCGCCGCGCGCGGGATCGACGTCCCCGACGTCGGACTCGTCCTGCAGGTCGATCCCCCGCGCGACCACAAGGACTACCTCCACCGGTCCGGGCGCACCGCTCGGGCGGGGGAGAAGGGCACGGTCGTCACCTTCGCCCTGCCGCACCAGAAGCGGATGATGGCCCGGCTCGTGGAGTCGGCCGGTGCCGACGCGACCACGAGGACGGTGCGCCCCGGCGATGCGACCATCACCGCCCTCGGCGGCTCGGAACCGACCGGGTCGCCCGTGCCTGAGCAGTCCTGGCGCCCCATCGTCGAGGGGCGGCCCGGTCGCCGCGGCGGCCCCCGCGGCGAGCGGGGCCGTCCGCCCCGGGCCGGAGACCGCGGCCGCGAGCGCGGTGGTGACCGTGGCGGCCCTCGTGGTGGCACGCGCGGTGACCGGCAACCGTGGTCGAGGGGCTCGCAGCGCGGCGGGCCGGGGCAGAATGTCAGAGGTGAGCGCTGAGTACACGACCGGGAGGCTGCTCGTCGCCACGCCCCAGATCGCGGAGGGTGTCTTCCGGCGCAGCGTCGTGCTCGTGCTGCACCACGACGCCATGGGGGCCCAGGGCGTCGTGCTCAACCGGCCCCTCGAGGCCGATGTCGGGGCGGTCCTGCCGGGCTGGGAGGACCATCTGAGCCGTCCCCAGGCGCTCTTCCAGGGCGGTCCCGTCCAGCTCGACTCTGCGCTCGGCCTGGTCACGGTCCCCGGCGAGGGCGAAGAGCCGACGGGGGTGATGCGGCTGTTCGGCTCGGTCGGCCTGGTCAACCTCGACACCCCGCCCCTGCTCGTGGCGCCCGATATCGGTGGGCTGCGGATCTTCGCCGGCTACGCCGGGTGGGCCGCCGGCCAGCTCGACGGCGAGATTCGCACCGGCAGCTGGTATGTCGTCGACGCCGAGGTGCGCGACGCCTTCACCGACGAGCCGGACCTGCTGTGGCGGCGGGTCCTGCGGCGCCAGATCGGCAACCTGTCGTGGGTGGCCTCGTACCCCGAGGACCCCACCTGGAACTAGCACCGGGGGCGATGTGAGGTCGGCGGCTCGCCCGGACGCGCGCGGGGCTGGAACAATGGGGCGATGAGCGAGCCGCCGACCCCTGTCGAGGACCCGAACGCCCCACAGCCGCAGCGTCAGGAGCCACAGCACCGGACCGCGGTGCTGGAGCGCGAGGAGACCATCCCCGAGCTCGCCGAGCCGGGCGACCATGACCGCTTCGCCCATTACGTCCGCAAGGAGAAGATCCTCGAGAGCGCCGTGTCCGGCGACCCGGTCATGGCGCTCTGCGGCAAGGTGTGGGTGCCCGGACGGGACCCCGACAGGTTCCCGGTCTGCCCCACGTGCAAGGAGATCTACCAGGGCCTGCGCGCGCCTCAGGACGGCAAGGAGTAGCTACCCGCGACCTGCCGCCACCTGCACGAGCGGGTCGGTGCGGTGTTCCAGGTGGGTGACCAGCGAGATCGCCGTGTTGGCCCGCACGACGTGGGTGTCGTCGATGATCTGGTCGATGACCCGGCCGAGGTCGGCGTTGTCCCGGGCGACGATCCGGGTGATGAGGTCGCCCACGCCCGTGATCGAGTGGATCTCGAGCACCTCGGGGATCGCCGACAGGTGCTCGACGACCGCCCCGTGCCCCTGGCGCTGGCGGATCTCGAGGGTGCAGAACGCCGTCACCGGGTAGCCCAGTGCTGCCGCGTCGACCTGCGGGGCGAAGGTGCGGATGACGCCGCGGCTCTGCATCCGGTCCAGCCGCGCCTGCACCGTGCCGCGCGCGACGCCCAGCTCGCGGGAGGCCCCGAGCACCCCGATTTGGGGGCGGTCGGAGAACAGGGCGATGATGCGGGCGTCGAGCTGGTCGATTCCGGGAGGAGAGGGCATGGCACATTGTCCATCACGGCGGGATACCGGGGCAACACTCTGCGCATGGTGACCAGCACCACGAGTGAGGTTTGCATATCCGACGTGACCCAGCCCACAGTGTCGGGATGAGCGA
>CAYPYK010000040.1:11240-17230 GCA_964414665.1 uncultured Intrasporangiaceae bacterium
CGACACGACCCTCGACCCCACCCCCGACGAGCTGGCCGCCGGACTCGACCTCGACCAGCTCAGGCGGCTCGTCGGTCTCGTCGACTACGACGAGAGCACCGACCCGTTCCCGGTCACCGGCTGGGACGCCGTCCGCTTCGTCGTCGGGAACGCCACCCAGGCGGCCCACTACTTCCAGTCCGCCTGGGGCATGGAGCTCGAGGCCTACCGCGGACCGGAGCAGGGGCAGCGTGACCACAAGGAGTACGTGCTGCGCAGCGGCTCGATCCGGTTCGTCCTCAAGGGCGCCGTCACCCCGGACAGCCCGCTCCTCGCCCACCACGCCAGGCACGGCGACGGCGTCGACGACATCTCGCTCGAGGTGCCTGACGTCGACCGCTGCATCGCCCAGGCACGTCGGGCGGGCGCGAGCGTCCTCGAGGAGCCGCACGACGTCTCCGACGAGCACGGCACCGTCAGGCTGGCCGCGATCGGCACCTACGGCGACACCCGCCACAGCCTCGTCCAGCGCACCATCGGGGACAGCACGTATGCCGGCCCCTACCTGCCGGGGTACGTGGCCGCCTCCTCCACCTTCCGCAAGCGTGCGGGCGCCCCCGCGCGAGTCTTCCAGGCGCTCGACCATGTGGTCGGCAACGTCGAGCTCGGCAAGATGGACGAGTGGGTCGCCTTCTACAACGTGGTGATGGGCTTCGTGAACCTGGCCGAGTTCATCGGTGACGACATCGCCACCGAGTACTCCGCGCTGATGTCCAAGGTCGTCGCCAACGGCAACCACCGGGTGAAGTTCCCCCTCAACGAGCCGGCCATGGGCAAGAAGAAGAGCCAGATCGAGGAGTACCTCGAGTTCTATGGCGGCCCGGGGGCCCAGCACCTCGCACTCGCGACCAACGACATCCTCACCAGCGTCGACACCCTGCGCGACGAGGGCGTGGAGTTCCTCGCGACCCCCGACGCGTACTACGAGGACCCCGAGCTGCGGGCCCGGATCGGCCAGGTCCGCGTCCCCATCGCCGAGCTGCAGAAGCGCGGCATCCTCGTCGACCGCGACGAGGACGGCTATCTCCTCCAGATCTTCACCCGCCCGCTGGGCGACCGCCCGACGGTGTTCTTCGAACTCATCGAGCGGCACGGCTCGCTGGGCTTCGGCAAGGGCAACTTCAAGGCGCTGTTCGAGTCGATCGAGCGCGAGCAGGAGCGCCGCGGCAACCTCTGAGCGGCGGACCGCCGCCGCCGTGGGACAGTGGTGCCCATGGCACAGCACTCGGGGTGGTACGAGGACCCCTCCGACCCGACCCAGCTCCGCTACTGGGACGGCGTCCTGTGGACCGCCAACACCGTCCCCAAGGTCTCGCCGACCGCCCACCAGTCCACGATCGGCCTGGCCGCCCCCGGCCCGCAGGCGCCGACCGGTCACGGCGTCGAGCAGCCCGCCTACGGCGAGGGGCAGGGCCAGCCCCCGTACAGCCAGCCGGGATACGGGCAGTACAGCCAGCCCGGCCAGTACCCGTACCCCGCCGCACCGGGACAGGTCTATGCGGGCGGCCCGTGGGCCCGGGCCGGGAAGGCGGCGCCCGACGGCACCCCGCTCGCGCTCTGGTGGCAGCGACTGCTCGCCCGGATCATCGACAGCGTGCTGCTGTCCGTCGTCACCTTCATCGTCGCCTCGCCGTGGATCGGACCGCTGCTGACGACGATGGAGGACTACATCCGCGAGGTCATGAACGCGGCCCAGAGCGGCGCATCCCCGCCGTCGAGCCTGGACTTCCAGGCCCAGATCACGCAGTACCTCCTGCCCATCGCGCTCATCTCGCTGGTGATCTCGCTCACCTACGAGACGGTGTTCCTGCTGTGGCGCGGTGCCACCATCGGCAAGCTCATCCTGGGCATCCGCGTGCGCCGCGTCGGGGACGCGGGCTCGCTGGGACCGGTCACCGCGCTGCGGCGCCAGGTCATCACCGCGGGCGTCTCGATCGTCGCCCTGGTGCCGTTCGTCTCGACCATCGGGAGCATGCTCACCCTGCTCGACGACGCGTGGCTGCTGTGGGACCCGCGCCGCCAGTGCCTGCACGACAAGATCGCCGACACGCTCGTCGTCAAGAACCGCTGAAAGCCCCCACGCGCGGGTCGAGCGCCGCGGCGCCGCCGGCGCGGCCCTGGTGGTGTCGCCGGCCGACCGCGACGAGCACGGCGAGCGTGGCCACGGCATACGCCACGGCCGGGACCCCGGGCACGGACGCTCCGGCGTAGGCCACCTCGGCAGCGCCGGCGACCACCAGCCACTCGAGCCGCCTGGAGAGCACACAGAGGGCGATCAGGGGCAGGGCGTACCAGCCGTAGGTCGGGGTGAGCGCAAGCAGGAACGTCCCGAACAGGACCGTCGCCCCCCAGACGGGGCCGCGGTCGCGGTGCCGCAGGACGAGCGCCCCCACCGCGGCGAGGATGCCAAGGGCCGCAGCCCCGGCGAGGTCGTGTGGCAGAACGAGGCCGAGAACCGCCGCGCGGTTGCGGCCGTTCTCCTCCCGAAGGTAGCTCGGGAGGTAGCCGAGGACCAGCGAGCCCACGGCCAGGACGTGTGGCAGGTAGGTCAGGGCGAGGGTCAGCAGGGCGCTGAGCGGAGCGAGCGCGACCCGCCACCGGATCCGATACCACGGCATGAGTGCGGGGAGGACGACGAGCGGGGTGAGCTTGACCGAGGCGGCCAGGCCCACGAGCGCTCCGGCGGCGACCCACGGGAGTATGCCGGGCAGCCCGGACGCGCTGTCCCGCGCCGGCCTCCGGGCGGCCACCGCCACCGCGAGGACGAGCAGGGCGGCCGCGAGGATGTCGACGTGCGCCCCGTTGCCGGCCTCGGCGATGACGCTGGGGCAGAACGCGTACCACATCGCGGACGTCGGCGACCGTCCCCGTCGACGCATGAGTGCGGCGATCCCGGCCGCCAGCGCCGCCGCGACCAGGGCGGCGCCGAGCTGCAGCCCCGTCGTGCCCAGCGACCACGCCGTCACGGACGCCACGGCGACGAACCACGCCTGGGCCGCCGGCGGGTAGATCGTCGGCACAAGGGGACGGTTGATCCGGGTGCGAGGGTCGTTGTGGGTCCGCTGGAACAGCTGGCTGCGCTCGCTCGGCAGCGGTGAGGTCAGCACGCCCGACCGGTCCTCGGGCCCGAGCCCGGGGAAGATCACCGGGTCACGCAGGCCAGCCAGCCGGTCGTCGAGCGGCACGTAGCGGTAGGGCGAGACTCCGGCGAGCTGGACCCGCCCGTCCCAGACGTAGCGGTAGGCGTCGCTGCTCGAGCGGGGTGGGACGCTCACGCCGGGCAGCTGGACGGCCAGGGCCGCCAGGAAGACGGCGAGGACGGGGCGGACCGGCGCCGCCCCCGGCCGGGTGACCCACGCGGTGACGACGGCGTACGCCGGCCACCACAGAGCGAGGGCGAGCACGAGCCGGCCGCGGTGGGCGTCGAGGTCCCCGGCCGCGGCATACCCCGCTGCCAGGAGCCCGGTCACCGCGGTGCCGGCGAGGAGCCGTCGCATCGCCCCACTCTCGCCCACGACAGGGGCTTGGCGGCGCCCAGGCGGGCCGTGGGCCCGGTCCGTCATCGACCCGTAAGGACGGGTGTGGCGCGGTGAGCGTCAACCGGGGACCCGGCGGCGCTCGTCATCGTCCGGTAAGCGCGCGGGGGGTCCGGAACGGCCGCGGGAACCCTACTGTCGATGGCATGCCAACTCTCCCAAGGCTTTCCGAGGTCGCGCCGACAAGCGAGGACTTCACGTCGCCGGTCCACGACCGCTCCGTGGTCGCCCGCCTCGGCGTGTGGCTGGGCTCGGCGTTCGCCGTCTGCTTCCTCACCGGCCTGTTGAGCCACCTTCACCAGCATCCGGTCGGCTGGCTGCCGCTGCCGACCTCGCCCGCCTGGCTCTACCGGGTCACCCAGGGGATCCACGTCGCCAGCGGGACGGCCAGCCTGCCGCTGCTCCTCGCCAAGCTGTATGCCGCGTACCCGAGGCTCTTCGAGCGCCCCGTGCTGGGCTCGCCGCTGCGGGCGCTGGAGCGAGGCTCGATCGCCGTGCTCGTGGCGTCGTCGCTGCTGATGGTGACGAGCGGGATCGCGAACGTGGCGCAGTGGTACGTCTTCGGGTTCGGGTTCACCCGGGTGCACTGGGCGTTCGCCTGGGTGAGCATCGGGGCCCTGGCGGTGCATATCGCGGTCAAGCTGCCGGCGACCCGGGCCGCCTTCTCCACCGAGGGCAGGGTCACCGTGCACTCCGAGGGGCGGCGTGCGTTCGTCGTCGGAGCCCTCGCGGTCGCCGGCGGGGCCGTGCTGGCGACCGTCGGGTCGGCGGTGCCGGCGCTCGAGGGGCTCTCGGTGCTGCGCAGCCGGCGACCGAGCACGAGCCCCCTCGGGGTCCCCGTCAACCGGACCGCTGCGCGGGCCGGCATACCGCCCACCCTGGACCCCTCCGACGACGAGTCGTGGTCGGTGCTCGTGCGCGGGCCCGGCGGCGAGCAGCGGTTGACCGCCTCCGTCCTGCGGGCGCTCCCACAGCGCGAGGTGCACCTGCCCATCGCCTGCGTCGAGGGGTGGAGCGCGGGCGCCACGTGGCGCGGGGTGAGGGTCAGCGACATCGTCGCGGCGGTCGGGGGGGTGACCGGTGACGTCCGGGTCGTCTCGGCCGAGACCCATGGCGCCTACCGGGAGAGCATCCTCCCGCGCGACTTCGCCCGCCACACCGACACCCTGCTGGCCCTGGAGCTCAACGGGTCGCGGCTGACCCGGGACCACGGGTACCCCGTGCGGCTCATCGCCCCCGACCGCCCCGGGGTCCTGCAGACCAAGTGGGTCACGGGCGTGGAGGTCCTGGCATGAGCTCGCAGGCGGTGTCGCGCAGCCGGCTCGGTATGCCGCGTGCCCTGGTCGGGCTGGCCGGGCTGGCTCTCCTGGGGCTGGGAGCCTGGATCTTCGTGACGGACGTCTCCGTCAACGACTGGCTCCGGGTGGTGATCTGGCTGGCCGGAGGGGTCGCTGTCCACGACGGCGTCATCGCGCCGTCGGCCGTCGCGCTGGGGCGGTTGTGGCGGGACCGGGCTCCCGTGCGCGTGGCCCCGGCGATCCGGGTGGCCGGTCTGGCGGCCCTGACCGTCGTTCTCCTCGCGATCCCGTTGCTGGCCACCGGCGGGGTGGGTCGCTGAGCGGCCGGTCGGCCTCTCGGTGAGCGCTCGGCGACGGCTCACCAGTGGGGGTGGATCGCCTCCCGCAGCAGGTCGTCATAGACCTCGTGCACGACGGTGTCGAAGCCGTCGAGGTCGACGCCGTCGTCGAGCAGGGTCGCCGCGTCGGCGTTCGCCCTGGCCTGCGCGACGCTGCGGGCTCCCGGGATCACCGTGGTGATGCCCGGGCGCGACGCGATCCAGGCGAGGGTCGCGGCCGGAAGGGCCACACCGGGGGGCAGCGCCGCGTCGAGGCGGGATGCCGCCTGGAGACCGACCTCGAAGTCGACCCCGGAGAAGGTCTCGCCGCGGTCGAACGCTGCGCCCCCGCGGTTGTACGTGCGGTGGTCCTCCGCCGCGAACGTCGTCGCCGACGTGTACCTGCCCGACAACAGACCCGACGCGAGCGGCACCCGGGCGAAGACCGAGACGCCGGCCGCCTCCGCGGCCGGCAGGACGTCCTCGAGCGGCTTGAGGCGGAAGGGGTTGACGATGATCTGTACGTTCGTGACGTTCGGCCGGGCGATCGCCGCCAGCGCCTGCGCGCAGGTCTCGACCGAGACGCCGTAGGCGGCGACCGCGCGGTCCTCCACGAGCGCGTCGAGGGCCTCGTAGGTCGCATCGTCCTCGATGACCGCCGTGGGCGGGCAGTGCAGCTGCACGAGGTCGAGCGTGTCGACACCCAGGTTGCGGCGCGAGCGGTCGGCCCAGGCGCGGAAGTTCTCGGGCGTGTAGTTCTCGGGCTCCTGGGCCAGCCGCCGACCCATCTTCGTCGCCAC
>CAYPYK010000041.1:0-17211 GCA_964414665.1 uncultured Intrasporangiaceae bacterium
ACGGCATGACCTACAACCGGTTCATCCAGGGCCTCAAGGCCGCCGAGATCGAGGTCGACCGCCGCCTGCTCGCCGAGCTCGCCGTGAACGACGCGGCGGCCTTCACCCAGCTCGTCGATATCGCCCGCGCGCACGTCCCGGCCCAGGCCGAGTCCGCGCCGACCGGCTGAGACCCGTCCAGGGCAGCGGCCGCACCGCGCGCCGGGAGCATTCGTGCTGACCAACCCCCGAGCGGATCGGGTCCGGTCGGTCCGAGCGCTCGCCCGGCGCGCGGCGCGCGTACGGACGGGCCGGTTCGTCGTCGACGGACCGCAGGGGGTGCGCGAGGCCGTCAGGTATGCCGCCGAGCGCATCGTCGACGTGTACCTGACTCCCGAGGCGGCGCAGCGCCACCGCGATGTCGTCGACCCGGCCCGGGCGGCGGGACTGTGGGTCCACGAGGTGTCCGACGACGTGATGGCCGCGATGGCCGGCACCGACACCCCGCAGGGGCTGTTGGCCGTCGTCCGCGACGAGCCGGTCACGCTCGAGGAGGTGCTCGCCCGCAACCCGCGGGTGCTCGTCGTCCTCGCGCACGTGCGCGACCCCGGCAACGCGGGTACCGTCATCCGCGGTGCCGACGCCCTGGGCGCCGACGCCGTCCTCGTGAGCGAGGCCTCCGTCGAGGTACTCGCCCCCAAGGTCGTCCGGTCCACGGCCGGCTCGCTGTTCCACGTGCCGGTCGTCACGGGACTGGAGCTCCCGGCGACCTTCGCCGCTCTGCGGGACCGGGGAGTTCGGCTGCTCGCCGCCGACGGCACCGGCTCGGCCGCCTTGCCCCACGTCGACCTCGTGGCGCCACACGCCTGGGTGCTGGGGAACGAGGCGTGGGGGACCTCCGAGGAGCTGCGCGCCGCGTGCGACGAGGTGGTGCGGGTGCCGACCCCCGGCCACGCGGAGTCCCTCAACCTCGCGATGGCGGCGACGCTGTGCCTCTACGCGTCGTCGGTCGCGCGGTCCGAGCCACCCGCAGGGTAGATTCGCGGCATGGCCAGCAGCGCGGCGTCGCCGTTCCCGACGACAGCGCTGGAGGCGGGCGAGCTCCTGCCCGACGGGGTCATCACGGCCGGACGCGACGCCGTGGTCCGCTACATGAACGCCCCGGCAGAGCGGATCACCGGGGTCTCTCGCGACGTCGTCGTCGGTCGGGACATCCGCGAGGCGCTGCGGTTCCAGGACTCGAACGGCGCCGCGTGGTGGGAGCTGACCGACCCCTGGTCGGGCCTTCGCACCCGCACCGGACACCGCGAGAAGCTCCTCCTGCTGCCCAACGGCAACGAGGTCCTGCTCACCGCGCGATATCTGCGCTCGGGTCGCAGCGCCCCTGTCGACAGCGTCGTCCTCGCCCTGCGCGACGCCGAGGCCCGCCGCCGCGCCGAGGCCGACCACGCGGCGCTCATCTCGACGATCTCCCACGAGCTCCGCTCGCCGCTCACCGGTGTCAAGGGATTCTCCTCGACGCTGCTCCGCCGCTGGGACCGGTTCACCGACGCGCAGAAGCGGCTCATGCTCGAGACGATCGAGGCGGACGCCGACCGGGTGACTCGGCTCATCACCGAGCTCCTCGACGTCTCGCGGATCGACTCGGGCCGGCTCCGCATCCACGCCCAGCCGCTCGACTCTCGCACGATGCTCAACCGCTTCGTCGACCGCTACGTCGCGACGGGGGTGGAGCCCGACCGGTTCACCGTCGACGTCAGCGACGGCGCCTCGGAGGTGTGGGCCGATCCCGACCGGTTCGACCAGATCGTCGCGAACCTCATCGACAACGCCCTCAAGCACGGCCGTGGCCACGTCGGCCTCAGCGCCTTCCCGTCCGCGCGCGGGGTCGTCGTCGGCGTCGCCGACGACGGGCCCGGCATCCCTGTCGGCCAGCGCGAGCTCGTCTTCTCCCGGTTCTGGCACGGCAAGAACCCCGGCAGCACCGGCCTGGGCCTCTACATCGTCCGTGGCCTCGTCGAGGCGCACGGCGGCGTCGTCGCCGTCGACGAGGCGCCCGGCGGGGGGGCGCTCATCACGGTGGCGTTCCCGCGACCGGTCGAGGCCGCCGCCGGCTGACCGCCTGCCGACGGCCCGGCCCGGGCGACGGCCCCGCGGGCGCTTCTGGTCCCGCACCGGACAGCGAACCCGGGGCCATCCGCCTAACGGCCGAGCCTGGGTCTGGATTCGGTCAAGAGCACATCTGGTATCTGTCAAAATGGCCCCGGTCGTCTCGCGCAGGGGTGCGAGTCCTGCGAGTCTTGCAAGGACCGCGCCCAACCCCTGGAGCCTGAGCCGTGACCGTCCTGTCGACAGCGCCGTACCGCCGCGCCCTGCGGAGCAGGGACCTGCGCGTGACGCTCGGCGTCGGCGTGCTCGTGCGGCTGCCGGTGTTCGCGATCGGGGTCCTCGCCACCGTCCACGTCGTCACGACCCTCCACGGCAGCTACGCCCAGGCCGGCGTGGTGACGGCGGTCGCCACGCTGACCGTCGCCGCGAGCGGCCCCTGGCGTGGGCGGCTGCTGGACCGGCTGGGGCTGCGCCGGGTCGTCGTGCCCTCGGTACTCGTGAGCATCGCGTGCTGGTCGGTCGCGCCGTTCGTCTCGTACCTGCCGTTCGTCGCCCTGGTCGGCATCGCCCAGCTGTTCGTCATCCCGTCCTTCGCGGTCACCCGGCAGGCGGTCATCGCGGCCGTCAGAGTCGAGGACCGGCGCACCGCGATCTCGCTCGACAGCGCGGCCGTCGAGCTGTCCTTCATCATCGCGCCGGCCGCCGCGATCTGGGCGGCATCCCGCTGGTCGACCTCGTGGGTCATGTTCTGGGTGCAGATGCTGGGCGTCGTCGGCGGCATCGCCTTGTGGATCGCCAACCCGCGGCTGCGCGCGCCCGAGGAGCCCGAGGCGGGCTCGGCCTCGGCCCCATGGCGCACCTGGTTCCGGAGACCGTTCGTGGCGGCCTGCCTCGCTGCTGCCGCCTCCACGGTGGTCCTCGCCGGGTCCGACATCGCGATCGTCGCTGCGGTGCGGGGCTTCGGGCAGCAGGCTGCCATCGGCGTCGTGCTCGCTCTGTGGGGTCTCGGCTCGCTCTTCGGCGGACTCGTCTACGGCGCCTGGCACAGGTCGGTCGGCGCCTACTGGCTGCTGGGCGGCCTGGCCCTGGCGACCTTGCCGCTCGCCCTGGCCACCTCGCTCGGCGCTCTCGCCGGGCTCAGCTTCGTCGCCGGCCTCCTGTGCGCCCCCACGATCACGGCCACCATCGACCAGGCAAGCCGGGTCGTGCCCGCCGCCTCGCGGGGCGAGGCCATGGGCTGGCATGCGTCGTTCCTCACGGCCGGTGGCGCCATCGGGGCCCCGCTGGCCGGGTTCGCCATCGACCACGCCGGCAAGGCAGGAGCGGGCTTCGCGACGGTGGCCATGGCCGGTCTCGGCCTCTCCGTGATCGGCCTCGTGACGGCCCTCGGTCGGAGCCGCAGGCCCGCCGCGGCCGAGCCGATGCCCGTCCACAGCGACGCGACGACCTGACCGCAGTCGTGCCGGGCCCGGCGACGGCGGCCCCGCCCAGCCGGTGGAACGCGGTTGCGGGCCCGGGCGCGGGTGGCCACCCTTAGGTGGTGATGTCGAGCCACCCCACTCCGCTGCGTGCCCTGCGGCGATTTACCGTGCCTTCGGGTGCGGTGGGACCGCGCGCCTGACCCGCGCGGCCGGCATACCGGCTCCTTCCCTTCCGCCCGAAGGCTGACCAGCCCCGCGTCCCGCGGCGCCCTAGACTCGGGCGCGCCGCACCGAGAGCAGAAGTGGAAGCGATGTCCGGACCCAACACCAGCTACGACCCCGTCGAGGTCGCGGCGCTCGACCCCGCCGCCGTCGTGGCCGCGGTGGCCGACGCCCTGGCCGCTGCGGCCGCGGCGGCCACCTTGGCGGACCTCAAGGCGGCGCGCAGCGCCCACCAGGGCGACAAGAGCGCGCTCGCCCTCGCCAACCGCGAGATCGGCGCACTGCCGCCCAGTGCCAAGGCGGAGGCCGGCAAGCGGGTGAGCCAGGCCAGGGCCGCCGTGGCGCAGGCCTTCACGGCCCGCCAGGGCGAGCTCGAGGCCGAGCGCGACGCGCGCATCCTCACCGAGGAGGCGGTCGACCTCACCGTGCGCGTGCCGCGCCGCCCCATCGGCGCCCGTCACCCCATCTCGCTGGTCAGCGAGCGCGTCGAGGACATCTTCGTCGGCCTCGGGTGGGAGATCGCCGAGGGCCCCGAGATCGAGAGCGAGTGGCTCAACTTCGACGCTCTCAACCTCGGCCCGGACCACCCCGCCCGGCAGATGCAGGACACCTTCTTCGTCGAACCGCCCGGCTCGGGGCTGGTGCTGCGGACCCACACCTCGCCTGTGCAGATCCGCACGATGCTGGCTCAGCAGCCGCCGATCTACGTCCTGTGCCCCGGGAAGGTGTTCCGCACCGACGAGCTCGACGCGACGCACACCCCCGTCTTCCACCAGTTCGAGGGTCTCGTCGTCGACCAGGGCATCACGATGGCCCACCTCAAGGGCAGCCTCGACGCCTTCGTGCGCCAGCTGTTCGGCGAGGGCATCGTCACCAGGCTGAGGCCCTCGTACTTCCCGTTCACCGAGCCGAGCGCCGAGATCGACTGCCGCTGCTGGATCTGCGGTGGGAGCGGACGCATCGACGGTGCGAGCTGCCGCACCTGCGGCGGAAGCGGGTGGATCGAGGTCGGTGGCTCCGGCATGGTCAACCGGCGGGTCCTGGTCGCCAGCGGGATCGACCCCGACCGCTACACCGGCTTCGCGTTCGGGCTGGGGATCGAGCGCTCCCTCATGCAGCGCCACGGGGTGGCCGACATGCACGACATCGTCGAGGGTGACGTGCGGTTCAGCCGGCAGTTCGGGATGGAGATCTGATGCGCGTCCCCGTGGAGTGGCTGCGCGAGCTGGCCCACGTCGACCCGGCCCTCAGCGGTGCCGAGATCGCCGAGCACCTCGTCCGGGTCGGGCTCGAGGAGGAGGGTCTGCACGGCGGCGCCGTCGGCGGCCCTCTCGTCGTCGGCCGGGTCCTCGAGAAGCACCCCGAACCGCAGAAGAACGGCAAGACGATCAGCTGGTGTCTGGTCGACGTCGGCGCGGCGAACGGGTCCGGCGAGCCGCAGGGGATCGTCTGCGGGGCGCACAACTTCGAGGCCGGGGACCTCGTGCCGGTGATCCTTCCCGGGGGCACGCTCCCGAGCCCCGACGGGCCGTTCGAGGTCGGCGCCCGCAAGACCTACGGACATGTCTCGGCGGGGATGATCTGCTCGGCCCGCGAGCTCGGCATCGGTGAGGACCACTCGGGCATCATCGTCCTGACCGACCACCTCGCCGACGACGAGGCCGCGCTCGCCGCCCTTGTGCCGGGGGCCGACGCGATCCCGATCCTGGGGCTGGACCGCGAGACCGTCGAGGTCAACGTGACGCCCGACCGCGGCTACTGCTTCTCGATGCGCGGGATCGCCCGTGAGTACGCCCTGGCCACCGGCGCCGCGTTCGCAGACCCGGCGGCTGCCGTGACCGTGGCGGCGGGCACGGACCACGGGTATGCCGTGCGCGTGGTCGACGACGCCCCGATCGACGCGGTGTCGGGGTGCGACCGGTACGTCGCCCGGGTCGTCCGGGGCATCGACGCCTCCGCCCCTTCGCCCGCCTGGCTGCGGCGCCGGCTCACCGAGGTCGGCATGCGGCCGATCTCGCTCGCCGTCGACGTCACGAACTACGCGATGATGCTGCTCGGCCAGCCCCTGCACGCGTTCGACCTCGGCGACCTCACCGACGAGATCGTCGTGCGCCGGGCGCTCGCCGGCGAACGCCTGCGCACGCTCGACGACGTCGACCGGGCCCTGCACCCTGAGGACCTGCTCATCACCTCCAGCGGCACGACGGTCCTCGGCCTCGCCGGCGTCATGGGTGGCGAGTTCTCCGAGGTGTCGCCCACGACGACCGACGTCCTCATCGAGGCGGCCCACTTCGACCCGGTGAGCGTCGCCCGCACCTCGCGCCGCCACCGGCTGGTCACCGAGGCCTCCAAGCGGTTCGAGCGCGGGGTCGACCCGGCCGTCGCGCCCGTCGCCGCCCAGCTGGCCGCGGACCTGCTCGTCGAGTTCGGCGGCGGCACGGTCGACGACGGCGGCACCGACATCGGCGAGGTGACCCCCCGCGCGCCGGTCGCGTTCGACCTCGGCCTGCCCACGGTATACGTCGGCCTGGACTACCCCCGGGCCGAGGTGCTCGGCACGCTGCGCGCCATCGGCTGTGAGGTCGAGGAGGACGAGGCCGACCCGGGGGCGGCGAGCGTGCGGCCGCCGACCTGGCGGCCCGACCTGAGGGACGGGCCGGACCTCGTCGAGGAGGTCGCCCGGGTCCGCGGGTACGACGCCATCCCGTCGGTGCTGCCGCGGGCGCCGGGCGGGCGCGGCCTCACCCATGGCCAGCGGGTGCGCCGGCTCGTCGCGTCCACCCTGGCCCACCAGGGGCTCGTCGAGGTGCTGTCCTACCCGTTCGTCGGGAGCCAGCGGTTCGACGCGTTCGGCTACGCCGCCGACGACCCGCGCCGGGTCAGCGTCGGGCTGGCCAACCCCCTCCAGGACGAGGCCCCGCTGATGCGGACCTCGGTGCTCGACACCCTGCTCGACACCCTCGTGCGCAACGTCGGCCGCGGCAGCCGCGACGCCGCGGTCTACGAGATGGGGCTGGTCACCGTGGGCCGGGCCGAGCAGCCCGTTGTGCCCGTCGTCTCCGCCGACCGTCGCCCCGACGACGAGACCGTCGCAGCCATTCTGGCCGCCGTTCCGGAGCAGCCCCGGCACGTCGGGTACGCGGCGGCCGGCGAGGCGGTGCCCACCGGGCCGTGGGGGCCCGCGCGGCGCTACGACGCGTCCGACGCCGTCGCGTGGTCACTCGAGGTCGGCCGGGCGCTGGGTCTGGGGCTCGAAGCCTCCGCCGCGGAGCGGGCGCCGTTCCATCCCGGCCGGTGCGTCGTCGTCACCGCCGCGGCGTCCGCCGGCGTGACCGCGACCGTCGTCGGGTATGCCGGTGAGCTGCACCCACAGGTGTGCCATGCGCTCGGCCTGCCCCCGCGCACGGTGGCCGGTGAGCTGAGTGTCGATGCCCTCGTCGAGGCGACGCAGGGTGCCCTCCAGGCCACGCCACTGTCGACCTACCCCGTCGCACACACCGATGTGGCCCTCGTGGTCGACGAGACGGTGCCTGCGGCCGAGGTGGAGACCGCCCTGCGCAGCGGTGCCGGGGAGCGGCTCGAGTCCCTCGCGCTGTTCGACGTCTACCGCGGCGACCAGGTCGGTGCGGACAAGAAGTCGCTCGCGTACCGGCTGAGCTTCCGGGCGGCCGACCGCACCCTGGTCACCGACGAGGTGAGCGCGCTACGTGACGCCGCGACGGCCGCGGCACGCTCGGCGCTCGGGGCGGTGCAGCGGACATGAGCGCGAACGTCGGCGCCCCGCCTGCGGCCTCGGCCGGCGTCGCGCTCGTCACCGGCGCCTCGCGTGGCCTCGGCCGCTACATCGCCGAGGCCCTCACGGGCGCCGGCTGGCAGGTCGAGGGGGGCTCGACGGCGGTGGCGCCGGTGACCGACCGAGCCGCTGTGACGGCCTGGGTCGACGACATCGTCGCCCGCCGCGGCCGCATCGACCTGCTCGTCAACGGCGCCGGCGTCATCGACGCCGAGGTGGGGATCCTCGACTCCGACCCCGACGACTGGTGGCGGACCGTCGAGGTCAACGTCCTCGGCGTCTACCTGATGACCTGGCTCGTCGGCCGGCACATGCGCCAGGCGGGGGGCGGCCGGATCGTCAACCTCAACTCGGGCGCCGGCACCGCCCCGCGGCCGCAGTCCTCGGCCTACAGCGTCAGCAAGACCGCGCTGGCCCGGGTGACCGGGTCGACACAGCTCGCCGGTGCCCGGCACGGCATCCGTGCCTTCGACCTCTCACCCGGGGTGGTCCGCACCGACATGACCCGGTCGATGACGATCCATCGTGACCGGACCGAGTGGACCGACCCGTCCGAGGTGACCTCGCTCGTCCTCGCCATCGCGTCGGGCGAGCTCGACGCCTGGGCCGGCCGGATGGTCCGCGCCGGCGTGGACCGCGCCGACGAGCTCGTCAGCGTCGCCGCGGCCGGCCTGAACGACACCGCCCGCACGCTCACCCTCGAGCGCTACGGCGCCGACGACCCGATCTGACCGGCGGCGCCCGACCGCACGGGACGTCGACACGCCGGGTCCGCACGGCGGGAACGAGCGTGCATACAGAACCGCGGACCGGTATAGTCATGCATCATGGTCACGGTTGCGGTCGCTGGAGCCAGCGGGTATGCCGGTGGGGAGCTCCTCCGGCTCCTCCTGGCCCACCCCGAGGTGGAGATCGGGGCGGTGACCGCCTCGGCGAACGCCGGGCAGCCGCTGGCCGCCGTCCACCCCCACCTCACCCCGCTCGCCGACCTCCTGCTCGCGGAGACGACCCCCGAGGTGCTCTCCGGCCATGATGTCGTCCTCCTCGCGCTGCCGCACGGGCACTCGGCCGCGATCGCGGCAGCCCTGCCCGTGGGCGTGGTCGTCATCGACTGCGGGGCCGACTTCCGGCTGACCTCAGCGGCCGCCTGGGAGGCGTTCTACGACACCCCGTATGCCGGGTCCTGGCCCTACGGCATGCCCGAGCTCCTCGTCGCAGGCGCCAAGCAGCGCGCGTCGCTCGTCGGGGCGACCCGGATCGCCGTCCCCGGCTGCTACCCCACGGCGGTCAGCCTGGCCATGGCGCCCGGTCTGGCCGCCGGAGTCGCCGAGCCCGACGACATCACGGTCGTGGCGGCCTCCGGGACCAGCGGAGCCGGCAGGTCCCCCAAGCCGCATCTGCTCGGCGCCGAGGTGATGGGCGCGATGTCGCCCTACGGCGTCGGTGGCGTGCACCGGCATACCCCGGAGATCGAGCAGAACCTCACCGGGGCCGGCGGCCGGCAGGTCACGGTCTCCTTCACCCCCACCCTCGCGCCGATGCCCCGCGGCATCCTGGCCACCGCCACGGCGAAGGCCGCACCTGGCGCGACCGCCGCGTCGGTGCGGGAGGCATGGGTCGCGGCATACACGGACGAGCCGTTCGTCCATCTGCTGCCCGAGCTGACCTGGCCGTCGACGGCGAACGTCCTCGGCTCCAACAGTGTTCACCTGCAGGTCGTCCTCGACGAGCGGGTCGGCCGGGTCGTGGCGGTCGCCGCGGTCGACAACCTCACCAAGGGAACCGCCGGAGCCGCCGTCCAGTGCCTCAACCTCGCGCTCGGGCTGCCCGAGTCGACGGGCCTGCCCGTGGCGGGGGTGGCCCCGTGAGCCGCACGCCCCTGCACCTGATGACCCACCCCGAGGACGTCTCGGTCATCCGGCTCGGGCCCCAGGAGGACCCGTCCTGGGACTGGACGGTCGCCCCGGTGGGATCGCTGACCCGCACCGCCGACGAGACCTCCGTCGTCTGCCGGGCCGACCGGGTCCCGGCCGGCGAGACCCAGCACGGGCCGTTCCGCGCGGTCGAGATCGCCGGGCCGCTCGAGTGGGGGATGATCGGGGTCCTCGCCGAGATCCTCGACCCCCTCGTCAAGGCCCAGATCAGCATCCTCACCCTGTCGACCTATGACACCGACTGGATCCTCATCCCGGCCGGCGACATCGACACCGCCACCCAGGTCTGGCGGCGAGCCGGGCTCATCGTCACCCCCAGCACCCTGACCGGGGGCAGCGGCTCATGAGCGTGACGACGCCCGCGGGCTTCCGGGCGGCCGGCCTGGCGGCCGGGCTGAAGTCCTCCGGTGACCCCGACGTCGCGCTCGTCGTCAACGACGGCCCCGACCACCACGCTGCCGTCGTCCTCACCTCCAACCGGGTGCAGGCCGCACCGGTGCTCTGGACCCGGCAGGTGGTGGCGGACGGCCGTGCCGACGCCGTCGTCCTCAACTCCGGCGGAGCCAACGCCTGCACCGGGGCCCAGGGCCTCCAGGACGCCCACCGCACAGCCGAGCTCGTGGCGCAGGTGCTGGGAGTGGCTGCCGGCGACGTCGCCGTCTGCTCGACCGGCCTCATCGGCGAGCTGCTGCCGATGGACCGGGTCGAGGCGGGTGTGCGGGCTGCCGCACACGCGCTGGCGGCCGACGGGGGGTCCGACGCGGCACGCGCGATCATGACCACCGACACCGTCCCGAAGGAGGCGGTCGCGGCACGCGACGGGTGGAGCGTCGCGGGGATGGCCAAGGGCGCCGGGATGCTCGCCCCGGCGCTGGCCACCATGCTCGTCGTCGTGACGACCGACGCCGTCGTCGACCCCGCGCTGCTCGGCGGTGTCCTGCGGGCCGCCACCGCGGTGACGTTCGACCGCATCGACTCCGACGGGTGCCAGTCCACCAACGACACCGTGCTCCTGCTCGCGTCGGGGGCCTCGGGCCTCGGAGTGGCGGCGGAGATGCTGACCGAGGCGGTCACCGAGGTCTGCGCGAGCCTGGCGCGCCAGCTCATCGGGGACGCGGAGGGCGCCGCGCACGACATCGCCGTCGAGGTGCGCTCGGCCGCCTCCGTCGACGACGCCCTCGAGGTGGCCCGCTCAGTGGCCCGCAACAACCTGTTCAAGTGTGCGGTGTTCGGCAACGACCCCAACTGGGGGCGGGTGCTGGCGGCCGTCGGCACGACCGCCGCCGCCTTCGACCCGGCGGCGCTCGACGTCTCCATCAACGGCGTCCAGGTATGCCGGGCCGGGGGAGTGGGCGAGGACCGCTCGCTCGTCGACCTCGCCTCGCGTGAGGTCCACGTCATCGTCGACCTCCACGCCGGAGCGGACGTCGCGACGGTGTGGACCAACGACCTGACCCACGACTACGTCCACGAGAACTCGGCCTACAGCACCTAGGGACGGCGATGACCCACACCTCCTCCACCCTGCGTGGCGCCATCGACGCCGCGGCGCTGCGGGTCGCCCACACCAAGGCCAGCACCCTGGTCGAGGCGCTGCCCTGGCTCGAGAGGTTCCACGGGGCGCTCGTCGTCGTCAAGTACGGCGGCAACGCGATGGTCGACGACGCCCTCAAGGCCGCCTTCGCCCAGGACATCGTCTTCCTGCGGTATGCCGGGCTGCGCCCGGTCGTCGTCCACGGGGGTGGCCCGCAGATCAAGACGATGCTCGACCGGCTCGGCATGCAGAGCGAGTTCCGTGGCGGGCTGCGCGTCACCTCACCCGAGGTCATGGACGTCGTCCGGATGGTGCTGACCGGGCAGGTGAGCCGTGAGCTCGTCGGCCTGCTCAACCAGCACGGCCCGATGGCGGTCGGCCTGTCCGGCGAGGACGGCGCGCTGTTCGGTGCCCGCCGTCGAGGTGTCGTCGTCGAGGGCGAGCACCACGACATCGGCCTGGTCGGTGACGTCGAGGTCGTCCACCCGGCTGCCGTCCAGGACCTCCTCGATGCCGGGCGCATCCCGGTCGTGTCGACCGTGGCGCCGGACCTCGACGTCGACGGGCAGGTCCTCAACGTCAACGCCGACTCCGCCGCCGCCGCGCTCGCTGCGGCCCTCGGTGCCCGCAAGCTCGTCGTCCTCACCGACGTCGAGGGTGTCTACGCCGCGTGGCCCGACCGCGGCTCGCTGCTCTCCCGCCTGCCCGTCAGCGCCGCGCGGGACCTGCTCACCCGGGTCGGCTCCGGGATGCTCCCCAAGCTCGAGGCGTGCATCCGTGCCGTCGAGGAGGGTGTGCCGCAGGCGCACGTCATCGACGGCCGGCAGCCGCACTCGCTCCTCCTCGAGGTGTTCACCTCCGAGGGCATCGGGACGGTCGTCGAGCCCGACGAGAGCGTCGACCCCGACGAAGGAGGCATCCGTGTCTGACGTTCGTGCCGCGGCCTCGAGCGAGATCCTCGAGCGCTACCAGCACGCCCTGCTCGGGGTGTTCGGGTTGCCGCAGCTCGTCCTCGACCACGGCGAGGGTCCCTGGGTGTGGGACGTGGACGGCCGCCGCTACCTCGACCTCCTCGGCGGCATCGCCGTCAACGCCCTGGGCCACGGCCATCCGGCGCTCGTCGCGGCCGTCGCCGACCAGGCGGCCCGGATGGTGCACATCTCGAACTTCTACACCTCGCCTGCCCAGGTCGCCCTGGCCGAGCGGCTGCTCGCCCTGGCCGCCGCACCCGAGGGCTCGGCGGTCTTCCTCACCAACTCCGGTACCGAGGCGCTCGAGGCGGCGGTCAAGCTCGCCCGCCGCACCGGGCGCGCGGGGATCGTCGCGGCCGAGGGAGCCTTCCACGGCCGCTCGACCGGCGCCCTCGCGCTCACCCACAAGGCGGCCTACCGGGAGCCGTTCGCCCCCCTGCTGCCCGGCGTGGTCCACGTCCCCTACGACGACGTCCACGCCCTGCGGGCCGCCGTCACCGACGAGACCTCCGCCGTGGTCCTCGAGCCGATCCAGGGGGAGGCGGGAGTGCTCGTCCCCGACCCGGCATACCTCGTGGCCGCCCGCGAGATCACCACGGCGGCCGGGGCGCTCCTGATCGTCGACGAGGTGCAGACGGGGGTCGGCCGCACCGGGACGTGGTTCGCATTCCAGGCGACCGGGATCGAGCCCGACGCGATGACCCTGGCCAAGGGCCTGGGCGGGGGCGTGCCGATCGGTGCTCTCGTCACCTTCGGCCCCCAGGTCACCGGGCTGCTCGGCCCGGGCCAGCACGGCTCGACGTTCGGCGGCAACCCGCTTGCCTCGGCCGCCGCGCTCGCGGTCCTCGACACGATCTCAGCCGACGGGCTGGTCGAGCACGCCCGGGCCATGGGTGAGCACCTGGCGGCCCGGGTCGCCGCGCTGTGTCACCCGGTCATCGCCGGGGTGCGCGGCGCGGGCCTGCTGCGGGCCATCGTCCTCACCGCTGACCTCGCTCCCGCCGTGGCCGCATCGGCCCGCGACGCAGGCTTCCTGGTCAACCCGGTGACGCCCACCGCCCTCCGGCTCGCCCCGCCCCTCATCATCACCCCCGAACAGCTCGACCTCTTCGTCGACGCCCTGCCCGGCCTGCTCGATGCCGCCACGACCCCCCGCCCACAGCCAGCCTCGGAGACGTCATGACCATCCGCCACTTCCTCCGTGACGACGACCTCACGGCCGCCGAGCAGGCAGAGGTCCTGCGGCGGGCAGCCGCGCTGAAGGCGGCACCGTTCTCCGACCGGTGCCTCGAGGGACCGCAGGTGGTGGCCGTCCTGTTCGACAAGCAGACCCTGCGGACCCAGGTGTCGTTCACCGCGGCCATCGCCCATCTCGGCGGGTTCCCCATGGTCATCGACGGCAACCTCGCCCAGGTGGGGGTGCGCGAGTCCATCGCCGACACCGCGCGGGTCCTCGGCCGCGAGGCGGTGGCCATCGTCTGGCGGACCTACGGCCAGGAGCGGATCCAGGAGATGGCCGACTACGCTCACATCCCGGTCATCAACGCCCTCACGGACCAGTTCCACCCGTGCCAGGTCCTCGCCGACCTGCTGACGATCCAGGAGCACCGCGGCCCGCTGGCCGGCCTGACGCTGGCCTACGTCGGCGACGGGGCCAACAACATGGCCCACTCCTACCTGCTCGGCGCCGCCCTGGCCGGCATGCACGTGCGGGTCGGCAGCCCCTCGACGGTGCAGCCGGAACCGGCGATCCTCGCCCGGGCCACCGAGATCGCCGCCGCACAGGGTGGGTCGGTCACCGTCGTCGCGGACGCCGTCGAGGCGGTCACCGGTGCCGACGCCGTCGCGACCGACACGTGGGTCTCGATGGGCATGGAGACCGAGAAGGACGCCCGGCAGGGCGGGGACAGCCCGTTCGCCCCGTTCGCCGTCACCTCGGAGCTCATGGCCCGGGCCCTGCCCGACGCGGTCTTCCTGCACTGCCTGCCGGCCTATCGGGGGTTCGAGGTGGACGCCGATGTCATCGACGGGCCCCAGTCGGTCGTCTGGGACGAGTCCGAGAACCGGCTGCACGCCCAGAAGGCCGTCATCTCCTGGCTCCTCGAGCGGTCGCCGGACGCCGAGCCGGGCCGGCCGACGTGACCGTCTCGACGAGTCGCGCCGCTCGCCAGCAGCGGATCGTCCAGATCCTCGGCCGGCGCGGGATCCGCTCCCAGGGCGAGCTGCTCGAGCATCTTGCGGCCGACGGGATCCAGGTGACCCAGGCGACGCTGTCGCGCGACCTCGTCGAGCTCGCGGCGGAGAAGGTCCGGGTCGGCAGGAGCCTGGTGTACGCCCTGCCCGGCGAGGGCGGTGACCGCACGGTCCGCGCGGCACCGGACGCCGACGGGGTGACCACCCGGCTGCAGCAGCGCTGCCAGGAGCTCCTCGTCTCGGCGCAGGTCTCGGCCAACCTCGTCGTCCTGCGCACCCCACCGGGGGCCGCGAGCTTCCTCGCGTCGGCGATCGACCATACCGAGGCGGCCGACGTTCTCGGCACCATCGCCGGCGATGACACGATCATGGTCATCACCTCGGGGATCCGAGCCAGTGAGCGCACGGCCCGCCGCCTCATGTCGTTCGCACGGAAGGAGCACACGTGACGCCCGCCGACCAGCCGGACCAGCCGGGCCAGCACGACCAGGCCGCTCCGCACGGCGAGCCGGGCCGCAGCGGTCCGGCCGTGAGCCTGTGGGGCGGGCGGTTCTCGGGCGGCCCGGCCGACGCGCTCGCGGCACTGTCGGTGTCGACGCACTTCGACTGGCGGCTCGCGGCATACGACCTCGCCGGGTCCCGCGCGCACGCCCGGGTGCTGCACCGGGCCGGGCTGCTCGACGACGACACCCTTGCGGCGATGCTCGACGGCCTCGCCGCGCTCGGTGGCGACGTGGAGTCCGGCGCGTTCGGGCCGCTGCCCGAGGACGAGGACGTGCACACTGCGCTCGAGCGCGGGCTCATCGAGCGCGTGGGCCCCGAGGTCGGCGGACGGCTGCGGGCCGGGCGATCCCGCAACGACCAGGTCGCGACCCTGGTCCGGATGTACCTGCGCGACCACGCGCGCGTCGTCGCCGCGCTGGTCCTGGATGTCGTCGACGCGCTGGTCGGCCAGGCGGACCGGCACCTCGGAGTGGCCATGCCTGGCCGGACGCACCTGCAGCACGCGCAGCCGATCCTGCTCAGCCACCACCTGCTGGCCCACGCGTGGGCCCTGCTGCGCGACGTCGACCGGCTCCGGGACTGGGACGCCCGAGCGGCCCTGTCGCCCTACGGGTCGGGGGCGCTGGCCGGGTCCTCGCTCGGTCTGGACCCCGAAGCGGTCGCCGCAGAGCTGGGCTTCGACGGGTCGGTCGAGAACTCGGTCGACGGGACGGCGGCCCGCGACGTCGTGGCCGAGCTGTCGTTCGTCGCGGCGATGACGGCCGTCGACATCTCCCGGATCGCCGAGGAGGTCATCCTCTGGGCGACCAGGGAGTTCGGGTTCGTCGGCCTCGACGACGCCTACTCCACCGGGTCGAGCATCATGCCCCAGAAGAAGAACCCCGACGTCGCCGAGCTGGCCCGGGGGAAGGCCGGCCGCCTCGTCGGCGACCTCACGGGCCTGCTGACGACGCTCAAGGGCCTGCCGCTGGCCTACAACCGGGACCTCCAGGAGGACAAGGAGCCGGTGTTCGACGCCGTCGACACCCTCGAGGTGCTGCTGCCCGCGTTCGCCGGGATGGTGGCGACGCTCGTCTTCGACACCGAGCGGCTGGAGTCGCTGGCGCCCCTCGGCTTCTCCCTGGCGACGGACGTCGCCGAGTGGCTGGTCCGCCAGGGGGTGCCGTTCCGGGTGGCCCACGAGGTGGCCGGCGCGTGCGTGCGCGCGTGCGAGGCGGGGGGGATCGAGCTGTGGGACCTCACCGACGCCGACCTGGCCGCGATCAGCGCGCACCTCACGCCGGGCGTGCGCGACGTCCTGTCGGTCCAGGGGTCGCTGGCGTCGCGCGACGGGAAGGGCGGCACCGCGCCGGTCCGGGTGGCCGAACAGCTCGGCCGGGTGCGGGCGCTGGCGGGCGCGGGACGTGCCTGGGCCGCGGCGACACCCTCGGTCGGCAGCGCCCGCGGCGAGGTCTCGGTGCGAGAGCCCTAACCTGGCCGTCGTGGCCCGGCTGACGAGGGAGTTCTTCGACCGCGACGTCCTCGACGTCGCGCCGGCACTGCTGGGTTCCGCGCTGACCCACGGCGGGGTGACGCTGCGGCTGACCGAGGTCGAGGCGTATGCCGGTGCCGTCGACCCGGGGTCGCACGCCTTCCGGGGCCGCACGCCGCGGGTCGAGGTGATGTTCGGCCCGCCCGGGCACCTGTACATCTACTTCACCTACGGGATGCACTGGTGCGCCAACGTGGTCTGCGGCCCGGAGGGCGAGGCGTCAGCCGTCCTCCTCCGCGCCGGTGAGGTGGTCGCAGGACACGAGGTCGCCGCCGCCCGCCGTCCGCGAGCTCGCGAGCGGGACTGGGCCCGCGGCCCGGCCCGGCTCACGACGACCCTGGCTCTGGGCCGCGACGAGAACGGGATCGACGCCTGCGGCGGGGGCGCAATGACCCGCATCGAGGCCCCCGAGGTCCCGGTGCCCCTCGCGAGGGTCCGGACGGGGCCTCGGGTCGGGGTGAGCGGACCCGGTGGCGATGCGTCGGCGTATCCATGGCGGTTCTGGCTCGATGGGGAGCCGACGGTCAGCGCCTACCGCCCTGGCGTTGTGCGGTCGCGTCGACGGGCCTGAGCGTGTCTCAGCCCACCCGCGCGTGGTCCGTGAGCACCTCGGCCACGAGGCGGCGGTCGGCGGCCGCCAGCTCGGCGTCCGCCGAGACGGTGCCGAGCAGGGCCTTCCACAGCGCCCAGCCACGTGCTCGCGCCCAGGTTGCGTCGTCCTGGGCGACCGCGGCCCGGAACGCCTCCCGCGCGGGGCCCTCGAGGAACGTCCACGCGAGGACGAGGTCGCAGGCGGGGTCGCCGACACCACACGTCCCGAAGTCGATCACCGCGACCAGCGCACCGTCCCGGACGAGAAGGTTGCCGGCGGAGACGTCACCGTGGAACCACCGGGGCCGACCCGTCCACCTGGCGCCGAGCGCCGCCTCCCACACCACCGTGGCGGCCTGAACGTCGATGACCCCATCGGCGGCCGTCAGGCAGCGACGGGCCTCCCCGTCGTAGTGCGAGAGGGCGGCG
>CAYPYK010000042.1:0-17204 GCA_964414665.1 uncultured Intrasporangiaceae bacterium
GGCCAGCTCATCCCGGGCGCCGAGATCCTCGTGGTCACGACCCCCCAGCAGGCCGCCGCCGAGGTGGCCGAGCGCGCCGGGGCGATCGCCCTGCAGACGCGGCAGCGGATCGCCGGCGTCATCGAGAACATGTCGTGGCTGGAGCTGCCCGACGGGACCCGCCAGGAGATCTTCGGCCACGGGGGTGGCCAGGCCGTCGCCTCCTCGCTCACCACGGCGATCGGCGCGCCCGTCGAGCTGCTCGGCCAGATCCCGATCGACACCGCGCTGCGCGAGGGTGCCGACAATGGTATGCCCGTCGTGCTCGGTCACCCCGACAGCCCAGCGGCCGTGGCCCTGCGCGCCGTGGCCCGCGGCCTCGCGGCCCGCGCCCGCGGCCTCGCGGGCCGCTCGCTCGGGGTCTCGCCTCTCTGACGCTCGAGCGCCGCCGCCCACCGGACCGGCCCGCCGGTCAGGTCGCCTCGGTGTCGTATGCCGTGGGCCGGCCGGCGTCGTATCCCGGCGACGGCGCCGACGGGGGGCCGGCTGGCTCGGTGGCGTCCCCGCCCCGGCCGGTCACCTCGTCGAGGGTCTGCCGGAACGGCTCGACGGCATCCTCGAGCGGCTCGACCAGCGCCTCCCGGACGATCCGGCGGGGGTCGTAGCGCCGGGGGTCGTACTGCCGCCAGTCGACGTCCTGGAACTCCGGTCCGAGCTGCTCCTTGAGCTGCCCCTGGGCGCCCTCGGCCATGACCCGGAGCTGCTTGATGAGGCGGGCCAGCTTGGCGGCATACTCCGGCAGCCGCTGCGGTCCGAGGACGACGACGGCGATGACCGCCACGATGATGAGCTCGTCGAACCTCATCGCCGCGACCTCCCCCGCCGCCTCCGGGTCACGGGGCGGCCTCGAGGGTGACGGTGACCCGCCGGTCGGCCCCGTCGTGGCGGACCTTGATGCTGACCTTGTCGCCCACGCTGTGCGCCCGGATGGCGACGACGAGCTGGTCGGGGGCGGTCATCGGCTTCCCCTCCAGCTCGAGGATGATGTCGCCGGGCTTGAGCCCGGCCCTGTCCGCCGGCCCGCCGGGGGTGACAGCAGGGGCTCCGCCGCTGCCGGTGGCGGAGATCCGCACGCCCTCGCCCGAGTACTTCAGGTCCATGAGGACGCCGATGACCGGATGCTCGGCCTTGCCGTTCGCGATGAGCTGGTCGACCGTCTTGCGGACCTGGTCGCTGGGGATCGCGAAGCCGAGGCCGATGCTGCCGGTCTGGGAGGACGCGCTCGACCCGGGAAGCTGGGCAATCGCCGAGTTGACCCCGATGACCTGGCCGCGCATGTCGAGGAGCGGGCCGCCGGAGTTGCCGGGGTTGATCGCCGCATCGGTCTGGATCGCGTTGATGAAGGACTGGCCGCCGCCGGAGCCCCCTGGGGCGACCGGTCGGTTGAGGGCGCTGACGATGCCGGTCGTCACGGTGGACTCGAGGCCGAGAGGGGCGCCCACGGCGATGACCGGGTCCCCGACGACGACGTCGGCGGACGAGCCCACGGGCAGCGGCTGGAGGTCGGTGCGGTCGATCCGCACGACGGCCACATCGTAGGACTCGTCGGCGCCGACGACGGTGCCGGTGACCTGCTGACCGTTGCTCAGCACGACCGTGACCTCGCCGTGCGAGCCGGCGTCCGCGACGACGTGGTTGTTGGTCACCAGGTGACCCTTGGTGTCGTAGACCCAGCCCGAGCCGGTCGCGGTGCCACCGCCGGCGCTGACGTTGATCGTGACGACGCTCGGCAGCGCCTTGGCAGCGATGCTCGCGACAGAGCCCTCCGGTCGCGAGGTGGCCGCGGGGCCGGGCGTGGGGACCGTCGAGGGGTCGTTGCCCGCTCCGACGGCCAGGCCGTCGGAGCGGGACGAGACGAGCCACCCGCCCACCACACCGCCACCGACGGCCGCCAGCAGGGCGGCGACCGCAGCCACCAGGACGACCGCGCCCCAGCCCGGACCACCCGAGGCCCGGGCTGACGCACGAGTCGTGGGCGCTGCGACCTGACCCGGGTACGCGGGCACCCCCTGCGGCGGTGGAGCGGGGTAGGCGCCCGGGTAGGCGAATCCGGCCGGCGCCGGGGCGATCGGCGTCGGATCGGCGGGCGAGGACCACACCGGCCCGCCCGGAGGTGGGGGGGGCATCGGGCCGGGAGACCCGAGCGGTGTGAGCGGGTCCCGCGGTGGCGGACCCGCCGGGGCGCCGAGGTCGACCTCACGCGTGTGCTCGAGGTCGACCGGCGCCGTCGGGTCGCTCGTGCCCGTCCCCCACGGGTCCCAGGCGTTCCCGCTCACCGGCTCGGAGCGACCGGGCTCGACGGGCCGGTCCTCGAGGTGGTGCTCGTCGGTCATGGGATCGATTGTGCCCTGCGCGAGCGTTCGGGTTCGACCCTTGGCGATTTCGGGCCGAGGAGCAAGACCGCGACGGCCGCCGTGCTCGTGCCGGCCGCGGCGGGCGCCGTCGGGCTCGCGGACGTCGTGGGCGCGCCTTCGGCCGAGAACGACGCGCTGTTGCCCACGGCGAGGCTCCAGGCCGCTGCGGTGGTGATGCTCGCGGCCCCGGCCGCGACGAGCGCGGAGCGCAGCACGCTGCGGTGAACCGGCGGCGCCGTGGGGGCAAGGGTCGCGAGCGGCGCCGCGCCGGGCTCGCTCCGGCGCGGCAGCGTGGCCGCCCCGGCGGCAGGTGGAAGCGAGAGAGCCAGGAGGGCTCCGCGCAGGCTCGACGGCATCGACGGGGTGTCGTCGACGAGGAGGGACTGCAGCCGGCGCTCCTGTGCGACGGCCCGGGTGCACGAGGCGCAGGCCACAAGATGCCGGTCCCAGGCCTTCGAGCGGGGCTCGGGAAGGCGGCCTGCGGCATACTCGGTCAGCTCACGATCCAGGCAGGTGAGCTGGCGGGGCCGCACTGACGGGGTCACAGCGTCAGAGGGTCCCGGCCGCAGGACGACGGACGAGCGGACCACGGCGCGGCGCGGCGGGGACCGCCCTGCGGTCGGGGGCGCGGTGGGCGAGGGCCTCGCGCAGCTGCGCGCGGCCCCGGTGGATGCGGGAGCGCACGGTGCCGAGCTTGACGCCCAGGGTCGCGGCGATCTCCTCATAGGACAGACCCTCGATGTCACAGAGCACGACCGCAGCGCGGAAGTCCGGCGACAGAGCGTCGAGGGCGTGCTGGACGTCGTCGTCGAAGTGCGTGTCGTGGTAGACCTGCTCGGGGCCGGGCCCGCGGCTGGCAAGGCGGGCCGCCGACTCGTCGCTCAACGCGTCGAAGCGGATCCGCTGCTTGCGGCGCATCTTGTCGAGGAAGACGTTGGTCGTGATCCGGTGCAGCCAGCCCTCGAAGGTGCCGGGCGTGTAGGAGCCGAGCGAACGGAACACCCGGATGAACACGTCGTGTGTGAGGTCCTCGGCGTCGTGGACGTTGCCGGTCAGCCGGTAGGCCAGGCGGTAGACCCGGGCCGAGTGCTGCTCGACGACCTCCTCCCAGGTCGGCGGAACCCAGGGCGTGGGAGCGGCCGGGGTGGAGGCCGGCTCCGGGCCCTGGTCCATGGTTGTCAGGTCGGTGTTCATGTCACCTATCCATACGTGGGCGAACAGGGAATTGTTCCCGCAGATGCTGAGCGGAACCTGTGAGCGGGTCCGCGCGCTGGTGGAAGGGGCCCGGCGCCCCGCTGTGCGATGCCGCCGCGCGGCCACCGGGCCGGGATCTCGCAGCGGCAGTAGGGTGAGCATCCATGAGCACGATGAAGGCGGCGAGCTGGGGCTACGCCGAGGAGTTCGTCACCGAGCCCGATGTGATCGACCAGGCCCGTCGCCGAGCGGCGGAGCTCGGCGCGGCCACTCCGGTCGGCACCGGCGCGGGGGCGGTCCTGCGGATGCTCGCCGCCGCCGTCTCGGCCCGGCACGTCATGGAGATCGGCACCGGGACGGGCACCTCCGGGCTGTGGCTGCTCGCCGGCATGCCGGAGGACGGCGTGCTCACCACGATCGACACCTCGGCCGAGAACCAGCGTGCCGCCCGCGAGGCGTATGCCGCCGCCGGCATCGCCCACCAGCGGACCCGGCTCATCACCGGACCGGCTCTCGAGGTCCTCCCCCGGATGAGCGACGGCGCCTACGACATGGTCCTGGTCGACGCCGACAAGGACTCCTACCCCGCCTATGCCCAGCACGCCCTGCGGCTGCTCAGGCCAGGAGGCCTGCTCGCGCTCGACAACATGCTCTGGCACGACCAGGTCGCCGACCCCGCCGTGCGCGACGGGACGACGAGCACCCTGCGCGACCTCGGCAAGGCCCTGCGTGACGACGCCGACCTCATGACGGCCCTGCTGCCGGTCAGTGACGGCCTGCTGGTCGCCGTGCGCCACTAAGCACACCGCCGCCGCCGCCGCTCACGTGACGGTGGTCCCCGGGCCCGCCCCGCGGCGGAACCCCGCCGGGCCCTCGGCGATGGCCACGACCTCGTAGTCCTCGATGGCCACCGGGTCGGAGCCGATGATCTTGCTGCCCGGGGTGTCGGCCAGCCCGGCCTCGAAGTCCGCCCGGAACACCTTGCGCTCCTGCTCGCTGTCGAAGACGTAGGTCCCCTCGAACCACTCGCCCGGGACCATCCGCCACACCTTGAAGGCCAGCCCGTCGAGAAACATGAACCGGGCGATGGAGGTGCCGACGACATACTCGCGCAGCCTGCTCTCCACCCCCTGAGGGGCATCCCGGAGCGACCACCGGACGCTGAGCCCGAAACCCGCGTTCATCCCTGTCCTTCCAGCCAGCGCAGCAGCAGTCGTGTCCCGAACCCGGTCGCCCCCGGCGACAGGGCTCCGGTGTCGACGTCCGAACGCCCGGGGCCGGCGATGTCCAGGTGGGCCCAGCGCCGCGTTCCGACGAACTCCCGGAGGAACAGCGCCGCCACGATCGACCCAGGGCCACCCCGGGAGAAGTGGCTGAGGTCAGCCACGTCGGAGTCGAGGCTCCGACGGTAGCTGTCGCGCAGCGGGAAGGGCCACAGCGTCTCACCAGTCGTCCGGCCCGCCTCGACCAGGTCGTCGCGGAGGCTGTCGTCGGTGGCGTAGACCGGCGCCATGGCCCGCGCCAGGGCCACCCGGGCGGCTCCGGTGAGGGTCGCGACGTCGACCAGGGCGTCGGGGGCGAGCTCGGCGTCGGCGTAGGCCAGCGCGTCGGCGAGCACGATGCGGCCCTCGGCGTCGGTGTTCCCGATCTCGACGGTCCGGCCGCCGTACTGGGTGACGATGTCGCCGGGCCGGTAGGACGCCGCTCCGATGGCGTTCTCGGCGAGCGCGAGCAACCCGGTGACCCGCACGGAGACCTCGAGGTCCCGGCACGCGGCCAGGACGGCGAGGACGATGCCGGCGCCCAACATGTCGGACTTCATGGCGAGCATGCCAGCCGGCGGCTTGACCTGGAGTCCCCCGCTGTCGAAGGTGATGCCCTTGCCGACGAGGACGACCCGCGGGGTGCCGGCCGTCCGGTGGCCGCCCTCGGGGACGTAGTCCAGGCGGACGAGCCGGGGCGGGCTCGCTGACCCGGCTCCGACGGCGAGGAGCCCACCGAAGCCCTCGGCGCGGAGCTCCCTGTCGGTCCACACCTGGGCCTGGAGGCCCGCCCGGCGCGCGGCCGTGCGGGCCTGGCGAGCCATCCACCCGGGGTTCTTGATGTTCGACGGGGTCAGCGCCAGGCTCCGTGCCACCAGGGTGGCGCGCGCACGCGCGACGGCTCGGGCGAGCTCCCGGTCGTCGTCCGGCGACGCCACGAGCAGGGTGACCCGGCCTGCGGCGGGCACGCCCGCCCGGACGCCGCTCGCGGTCCACCGGGGCGGGACCCAGCCGCCGAGCACGGCGCCCTCGACGTATGCCGCGAGCGCCTCGCCCGCCAGAAGGCCTGCGGTGGCGTCCGGCCCGGCCGTCAGGCTGACGACGACCTCGGCGAGGCCGCGGGTCGCCCGGCCGGCGGCAGCGCCGGCCGCCCGGAGGTCATCTGACGCGCTCGCGCCCAGCCCCACGACGACGAGACGCCGGGCGGCATACCGCCCTGGCGGGAGCGGGACGCCGGTGACCACACCGGGAGCCGTCGACGGCTCGTGGGCCGCGACGAGGTCCTCCCCGGGCAGGCCCACCCCGTCGAGCCGGGCGGCGAGCTCCGCGGGGTCGGTGTCGGCGGACCGGCCGACGACGAGGACCAGGTCGGTGGGGTCGCGATCGGCGAGGACGTCGGAGAGCGGCGCACGCGTCGCGACCCAGGCGGGCAGGGTGGGAGCGAGCAGGTCCTCGCCGGGAGCAGCCACGACAGAGCACCCTACCGACATGGACGGGCCCCCGCCGATGTCCGGCGGGGGCCCCGTTCAGGTCGGTGGGGGGGTCAGTTGCAGCCCTCGCAGCTGTCGATCGCCTCGCCGAGCGCCTTGATCTCCTCGGCGGTCATCTCGACGACGAGCCGCCCACCCCCTTCGAGGGGCATGCGCAGGACGATGCCGCGACCCTCCTTGGTCACCTCGAGCGGGCCGTCGCCCGTCCTCGGCTTCATTGCCGCCATGCTGCCTTCCCTTCGTCACTGCGGGGCATGCCGGACATGCGCTCCGCTGACCTTCCAACGCTGGCGCGCCGGATGTTACCGGTCATTATCCCAACAGGAGGGGGTATGGGAGAAATCGCCGCCCACACACGCTGCCTGGCGCCGGGCGCCCCGCCACCTAGGGCGGGTCGGAACCCCATGGCGGGTAGACGAGCAGCGTGCAGGTCCACCAGAACACTCCAGCCACCGCGAACAGCACGACAACCGCTACCCTGCGCCGCCAGTGCGCCACCACCCCCGCCCCCGTCGAGGTGCGCATGGCGACGCTGGCGACCAGCGCCGTGAGCGGGAAGTCGAGCAGGAGGAAGCGCCACATGCTCGTGATGGGGCGCAGGACGGCGAACAGATAGAGCGGGTAGGCCAGCGCCCAGGCCCGGGCCTCGACGGCGAGCCACCGCCCATGGCGTCCGAGCACGAGGGCGATGTAGGTCGCGAGCAGGGCGACCAGGACGACGACACCCGACAGCCCCCGGTGGTCCCAGGCCCAGCTGAGCCAGAGCACGAACGGTCCCTTGCCCGGGTCCTGACCCCAGGCGGCCTGGATGTCGAAGAACGCCGAGGGAATGCCGCTCTCGAGCCCGACGACGACCGGCCACGCGACGCCCGAGACCGCCGTGGCCACCAGCATGAGCCCGGCGGCCAGCCGTTGCCCGCCCAGCGGCGTCAGGCCTGCGGCACGGTCCTCGCGCCAGCGGACGGACAAGTGGATCAGGACCGTGACACCCATCGCGGGGGCGACCCCGCGGGTGAGCCCCAGCGGTACCGACACCACGGCGACGGCGGCATACCGTCGTCGCATGAGCAGCACGACCGACCCTGCGACGAGGACCACCGCCAGGGACTCGGTGTAGGGCTTGAGCATGATCCCGGTGGCTGGGTAGAAGCACCACAGCACCGCGGCCACCAGGGCGAGCCGGTCGCGCTCGGGCTGCGGGTCGGCGTGCCCGGAGAAGTGGAACACCTTCCACACCAGGACCGAGCCGGCCGCCCCGAGGGACACGCTGAGGGCGACGGCGGCCGCGGTGAACGGCAGCCCCATCACCATGAGTCCCCGCACCATCATCGGGTAGAGCGGGTAGAAGGCCCAGGCGCTGTAGGTGAGGGTTCCGGTGTCCGGGTCGGCGGGCAGCGGCAGTGGGTAACCATGGACGGCGATCCGCTTGTACCAGACCGAGTCCCACAGGCCGAGCATGTCGCCGACCGTCGGGCTCAGGTGGCCGACTCCGGCGGGGGTCTGGAACCAGGTCGCCGCGACCCACAGGGCGAGCAGGGCTACCACCCGGGTGACGGCGTAGACGACGAGGATCGTGCGCACGGGGTGGGCCAGGGCGTGCCCGGCGAGGCGGTGGCGCCCGGCGCTCGAGAGCAGAGCCGGTAGCCGCGCACCCCCCTGCTGAGGCCCCGTCTCGGAGGGCGTGCTCGTGGCCGTCGTCACGCCCCCAATGCTGCCCCGGCCGGCTGTGCCCACGACGGGCGGTCCGGACACATCCCGGTAACGGCCAGAATGTGGCGATGAGCGCGCTGCCCCTGGACGCCCCGCGCTGCGGTTGGGCGACCTCGACCCCCGACTACCTGCGCTACCACGACGAGGAGTGGGGGCGTCCGGTCCACGGCGAGCGGGCGCTGTTCGAGCGGATCACCCTCGAGGCCTTCCAGTCGGGCCTGTCGTGGCTGACGATCCTGCGCCGTCGCGAGGGCTTCCGGGAGGCCTTCGCAGGCTTCGACCCCGAGGTGGTCGCCGGCTTCCGCGACGCCGACCGAGAGCGCCTGCTCGCCGACCCGGGGATCATCCGCAACCGCAGCAAGGTCGACGCCACCCTCGTCAACGCCCGGGCCGCGGTCGCGCTGCGCGAACGAGGCGGGCTGGACGCGCTGTTCTGGTCCTTCCGCCCGACGCGCCACCGTCGGCCGGCGACCCTCGCCGAGGTCCCGGCCACGTCACCCGAGTCGGCCGCGCTGGCGAAGGCGCTGCGGGCGGCCGGGTTCACGTTCGTCGGCCCGACGACGATGTATGCCGCGATGCAGGCCTGCGGGGTCGTCGACGACCACGTGGTGGGCTGCGTGGCGTCCCCGGGCGACTAGCCCTGGCCGGAGGCGAACGCCCGCACGTCCCAGACGTAGACCCCGCCGACCTCGTCGGGGATGCCGAAGAGGGGCTCGAGCGAGGCGAGCAGCGCCTCGGTCTGCTCGCGGAGCGGCAGGACGACGGCGTCGACCCTCTCGGTCCGTAGGTCGGCGGCGAACTGGGTCCGCTGGTCGGGGGTCGCGAGCTGGGGGGCGTTGGCGGCGTTGACGTCATAGAGCCAGAGGGACAAGGCGGTCCGGGTCGCGCCGTACTGTCCGGACCCGTCCGGCTGCCCGCTCGGCCCGACGAAGTAGCCCTCTGCGACGGGGAAGCCCATCCCGGCCGCCATCTGCCACTCCAGGGCGCGGGCGTCGGCGACGTCCGGCGGCGGGGCGGCCAGCAGGGACCCGCCGTGCAGGTACTGCCGCCACTGCCCGTCGGTGAAGAACGCCGGCATGGCGGTGCGGGGGTCGGCGACGAGCGGGGTGGGGTAGACGGGCCGCAGGGCCAGGACGGCGACGAGGACGGCGACCGACGTCGCCGTCGCCGGGGCGAGCCAGGCAGGTATCCCGGGAGCGGCAAACCGCTCCCCCAGCCTGGTCCGCCCCGCAGCGTCGATGCCGAGGGTCAGGAGCGCCCCGAAGGCCGGCACCGCGATGATCGTGAAGCGGGTCGGCAGGACGTTCTCCAGGACCGGCAACGAGTGCACCAGCGACCACAGACCAGGCAGCCCGGTGGCGCCACCGTGGAAGAGCACCGTGTCGCCCAGCGAGAGCCACGAGGTGAGGAGCACAAGGACCGCCAGCGACCGGACCAGGGGCCGCCGGGCGAGGACGAGTACGACCAGGCCGGCCACCAGCCACAGCGGGACCCCGAAGAAGGCGTTCTCCTCGGTGCGGTTCATCGACAGGGCGGCCGAGGCCCAAGGGTCCGCGCCCCGGCTACGGGTGGCGATACCCCACAGCGCGGCGAGGTCGTTCCCGGCCGGTGGGTGCCACAGCGAGGTGTAGCTCTGCGGCCCGAAGAACTGCCACCACAGCGGCAGGCCCGCGAGCAGGGCGGCCACCCCCGCACCGACCCCGAGCCCGGGCAGCAGACGACGCAGGTGCAGCCGGCCGTGGGCCAGCAGCACGAGCCCGAGGATCCCCAGGCCGACACCCGCGAGCAGCAGCACCTCCTCCCCGATGAGGACCTGCCAGGTGACCAGCAGCCCGAGGACGATGCCACCGCGCAGCCAGCGGGCCCCGTCGCGGAGGGCGGCGACCCGGTCGACGATCAGGGGGATGAGGAAGGCCGCCACGAAGTTCGGGTGTCCGTTGGCGTGGCTCACCATCGCCGGCGCGAAACCACACAGCCAGCCCCCGATGAAGGCCGCGGGCCGGATGGCCCGCAGGCGCCGGACGAACAGCGCGTACCAGGCGAACGCGGTGAGCGACATCCCGACCCACTCGACGAGGAAGAACGTCGTGCTGGCGCCCCACAGCAGGGTGACCGGCGTGAGCGGGACGCCGAGGCCGAGCACCGCGGCGTTGGCCATGAGGTTGACCCCGGACGGGAAGTTCTGCAGGTCGCTGAACAGCGGGTTCGCCAGATGGGTGACGTTGTGTGCGGTCGCGGCGAAGTACCACTCGAACGCCTGCTGGTCCTGGACCCCCTGGGAGAGGTAGCCGGTGCCGACGGAGCGGAGCAGGTTCTGCAGGACATAGGCGCCGAAGTAGAGGTAGGCGGCCAGCACCGGCAGGTCCAGGAGCAGCCGGACCCGGGGCAGCGGGCCACCGGCCGGCTCGCCTGCGGCGCTGCTGCGCCAGAGGGCACCGAGCCAGGCGGGCAGCGCGCGGACCGGCACCCGGCCGGCGTCCCAGTCCTCGCCGGCAGGGGCCGGGCCGTCCGCAGGCGCGCTGGGTGAGTGGCTGGCCGCCGGGGTGGCCGGCGGCACTGGCTCGCCCCGCAGAGCGGCTATCTCGCGGTCGTGAGCGTCGGCCAGGTTCTCGAGCCGGTCGAGGACCTCGTCGACCTGGTCCATCCGGTAGCCACGGAAGGCGGGCCGGATACCTACGTCCTCGGCAGGCCCATCGCCACCGGGACGCCGGTCGGTCGCGCTCACCGGTCCTCGGCCTCGGCATCGCGCAGCAGCCCGTCGACGACGACGGCGAACATCCGGGGCGCGACGAGGTCACCGGCGCGACGCGTCAGGCTGCTCGCCGGCCCGGCGTGGGCCGAGATCTCCTCGGTCCAGGTGAGGACCGACCCGCCGCCGCCGTCGTCCTCGAGAACCACCTCCGCCCAGCCGGCGAGCAGCCAGCCGGTCTTGACCATCCGGAACCGGTGTGGCGGCTCCCAGGCGGTGAGATGCATGGGGTCGGAGAACCCCAGGCGGCGCGCCCCGGTCACGCCGACGAACCGCCATCCGACGTGCGGGTCGCCGGGCTCGGTGCTCACCGTGGTGAACGGCACGTACCTGGCGTGGCGGGCGAAGTCGGTGACCGCCCTCCAGGCCCGCTCGGGCGGCAGAGGGGAGGCTCGACGGACGGTGAAGACCATGGCGGCCGGCTCAGCCGTGGTCCGCCGGGCGCACGTCGGCGTCGTCGGCGCGGTCCGGGTCGGCGATGGGGTCCGTCATCGGGTCGCTGTCCCCGGCCGCCGCCTGCAGCCGCGCCAGCTCGGCCTCCTGGGCCGCGAGCCGCGCCCGCAGCCCGTCGAGGACGTCGTCGACCTCCGACATCCGGTACCCGCGGGCAGCGGTGTCGAAGCGCACCGCGTCGACGTCGGCGGCGCTGGGCCGGTCGGGCAGCCCGGTCGTCGGGGTCGTGTGCGCGGGCTCGGACATCGGGTCGTAGGGCAGCCGCCCCACGACGAGAGCGGCGAACACCGCGACGAGCATGACGGCGACGGCGATGAGGACGACCCAGACCACCCGGCGATCCTATGCCGGACGCTCCTCGGCGACCCCGGCCGGCCTGCTCCGGCCGCCCGTGGCCTCGGCGACGGCGGCCGTGAGCGCCTGCACCAGGTCGCCGACGTCCTCGAGCGCGACCCTCACCGTGGCGCAGCATACGTCCGCCTGCCAGATCGACAGGACGACCCGGCCGCGCTCGGGGTGGGCTGAGATGCGCAGCATCCGGCCGTCGACGTCCCGTCCGGCGAAGACATCGCCGAAGCGGGGCAGAGGGGACACGCTCACCCCCGCCATGATGCCCGTGCGGAGCGCGCCTCGGCTACCCCCGGCGGGGTCCCGCGCGACAGCCCGTGCCGGGGCCCCGCGGGCGCAGGTGCCGGGCCCCCGGCCGGTGGGTCACTCCGGGCGGCTCGTCGGATGCTCGGCGGGGGTCAAGGCCAGGTCGGACTCGACGATGACCGAGACCGCCTCGTCGACGTCGTCGGTGAGCGTGAGCAGCGACAGGTCCTTCACGGTGATGGTGCCCGCCTCGACGGCCGAACGGTGCAGCCAGTCGAGCAGGCCCTGCCAGTAGCCGCGCCCGTACAGGACGATCGGGAACGAGGTCACCTTGTTGGTCTGCACGAGGGTGATCGCCTCGAACAGCTCGTCGAGGGTGCCGAACCCACCCGGCAGGACGACGAAGCCACGCGCGTACTTGACGAACATCGTCTTGCGGGCGAAGAAGTAGCGGAAGTTCACCCCGATGTCGACGTAGTCGTTGAGGCCCTGCTCGAACGGCAGCTCGATGCCGAGGCCCACCGAGGTGCCCCCAGCGTCGAGCGCGCCCTTGTTGGCGGCCTCCATCGAACCCGGACCACCGCCCGTGATGACGGCGTAGCCCGCCGCCACGAGGGCCCGGCCGACCTGCTCGCTCGCGGCATACAGCGCGGTGCCGGGGAGGGTCCGGGCGGACCCGAAGACGCTGACGGCCGGGCCGAGCTCGGCGAGCGCACCGAACCCCTCGACGAACTCGGCCTGGATCCGCAGAACCCGCCACGGGTCGGCATGCAGCCAGTCGGTCGGGCCGCGGCTGTCGAGCAGCCGCTGGTCGGTGGTCGACCGGGGCACCTGCGAGCGCCGCATGACGACCGGGCCCTTGTAGTAGTCGCGGTGCCGGTCCCAGGTCTCGGGTGTCTCCTCCACGGCGCCCAACCTACGGCAGGTCCCGGCCGCCCGGACGTCGCTCAGCCCAGCCAGCGCACGAGGGCGGCCTCGCACGCCCGCAGCTGTGCGACGGGGCACCGCTCCTCGTCGTGGTGGGCCAGGTTGGGGTCGCCGGGTCCGAAGTTGACCGCCGGCACCCCCATCGCCGAGAAGCGGGCGACATCGGTCCAGCCCTGCTTGGCGACGACCTCGAGCCCCAGGGCGTCGACGAACGCCCTGGCGGCCGGGAGGTCCAGGCCGGGGCGGGCGCCGGCGGCGTTGTCGGTGGCCATCACCTCGAACCCCTCGAAGAGGTCGACGACGTGGGCCACCGCCTCCTCCTGCGAGCGGTCGGGGGCGTAGCGGTAGTTGACGGTGACGATGCACGTGTCGGGGATGACGTTGGTGGCGACCCCACCGTGGATCCCCACCGCCGAGAGCGCCTCGCGGAACTCCAGCCCGTCGACGGTGACGGTGCGGGGCTCGTATGCCGCGAGCCGGGCGAGGATCTCTCCCGCCTCGTGGATCGCGTTGCGCCCGCGCCAGGGGCGGGCCGAGTGGGCGGCGACCCCCCGGACGGTGACCTCGACCCGCAGCGTCCCCTTGCAGCCGCCCTCGATGACGGCGTCGGTGGGTTCGAGCAGGACGGCGAAGATGGCGTCGTCGATGAGGTCGGGGCGCTGCTCCTGGACGTGGCGCAGCCCGTTGAACCGGGTGTCGACCTCCTCGCCCTCGTAGAAGACGAAAGTGAGGTCGCGGTTCGGCTCGGGGACGGACTCCGCGACCCGCAGCTGGACGGCGACGCCACCCTTCATGTCGACAGTCCCCCGACCCCAGAGGACCTCCTCGCCGTCGACGGTGCGCCGCTGCGTCGGCAGGTTGGCCGGCGCGGTGGTCAGGGGGACGGTGTCGATGTGCCCCGCGAGGACCACCCGCTCGGAGCGGCCCAGGGCGGTCCGAGCCACGACGGTGTTGCCCATCCGGGTGACGCTCAGGTGGGGCAGGGAGGCCAGCGCCGCCTCTATGGCGTCGGCGAGGGCGCGTTCGCCGAGGCTCACGGACTCGATGTCACACACCGAAGTCGTGAGGGTGATGACGTCGCTGGCAAGGTCGAGGGCGCGGGCGCTGACCGGCATGCCGACAACACTATCGGCGGCGAACTAGGCTGGACGACATGACCCTCGCCCGCCCCGCCTGGGGATTCGGAGTGCTGACCGTGACCGACGACGGTGGCGTCCTCGACGCGTGGTATCCCGATCCGGCGCTCGGCGAGCCCCGAGACCGGCCCGCGCCGGACGATCTCGTGGCCCTCGCCGGCGCCGACGAGGAGCGCCGGGTCCGCCGCGAGCTTCGGCTGGTCGTCGTCGACCTCGATGCCCCGCCCATGGACGTCGCCGACGCCTACCTCAGGCTGCACCTGCTGAGCCACCGGCTCGTCGCACCCAACACCGTCAACCTCGAGGGCGTGTTCGCCGTCCTCCCCACCGTCGTGTGGACCTCGCAGGGCCCCTGCGCCGTCGAGGGGTTCGAGGTCACCCGGGCCCGCTTGCTGGCGCGCGGCCCCCTCCACGTGCTCAGCGTCGACAAGTTCCCCCGGATGCTCGACTACGTCGCCCCCAGCGGTGTGCGGGTCGGCGACGCCGACCGGGTCCGGCTGGGCGCCCACCTGGCGAGCGGCACGACCGTGATGCACGAGGGGTTCGTCAACTTCAACGCGGGCACCCTCGGGACCTCGATGGTCGAGGGTCGGATCAGCCAGGGGGTCGTCGTCGACGACGGATCCGACATCGGGGGTGGAGCGTCGACGATGGGCACCCTGTCGGGGGGCGGCACGGAACGCGTGCGGATCGGCAAGCGTTGTCTGCTCGGTGCCGAGTCCGGGCTCGGCATCGCGCTCGGCGACGACTGTGTCGTCGAGGCCGGGCTCTACCTCACGGCGGGGACCAAGGTCACCCTGCCCGACGGCACGGTGACCAAGGCCCGCGAGCTGTCCGGCCAGGGCAGCCTGCTGTTCCTCCGCAACTCGCTGACCGGAGCCGTCGAGGCCAGGCCTCGGGACGGCCACGGCATCGTCCTCAACTCCGTTCTCCACGCCAACGACTGACCGACGGGACTCCCTTCTCCGTATGCCGCGCACCACCCGCGGGCGCATCACCCTCGCCGAGGAGCAGCCGCGCAGCCGACGCCACCGCTGGGTCGTGCGTGTCGTCATCGCTGCCCTCGTGACGGTCGTGGGCGTCGCCGCGTATGCCGGCGGACGCGGGCTGCTCGACTCGGTCGGCACCGACCGCTGCCAGGCCACCGCGGCTGGCACCAGCGTGACCTTCGACCCGGAGCAGATGAGCAACGCCGCGACGATCACGGCCATCGCGATGAAGCGCGGGCTCCCCGCCCGCGCGGCCACCATCGCGCTGGCCACGGCGATCACCGAGTCCAAGCTGCGCAACCTCAGGTACGGCGACCGGGACAGCCTCGGACTGTTCCAGCAACGACCATCCCAGGGCTGGGGGACCGCGGAGCAGATCCTCGACCCCGACCACGCCACCAACGCCTTCTACGACGCCCTGGTCAAGATCAAGGGCTACGAGTCCACGGACATCACCACCGTCGCCCAGCAGGTCCAGCACAGCGCCTACCCCGAGGCCTACGCCAACCACGAGCAGGAGGGCCGGGTGGTCGCCTCGGCCATCAGCGGCTACTCCCCCGGCGGGCTGGGCTGTCGGCTGTCGGCGGTCACCCGCGCCGCGGCCGCGGCACCCATCGAGCAGGCCCTCACCGCCGAGCTCGGATTCAGCGCGGTGCAGCGGGGCAGCACCCTCGTCGTCACGGCCGCGTCGGACCGTGAGGCATGGTCGGTCGCAGCGTGGGCCGTGGCCAAGGCGAGCGGCACCGACCTGCACGGCGTGACGGTGGGGACCCGGCAGTGGACCCGCGCCCGCGGGAGCAGCGGGTGGTCGTGGACCAGCGCGAGCGACCCGCAGGACCCGACGACCGTCGTCCTCCACCTCGGCTGATCCAGGGGCCCCGGCACGTGGGCGCCAGGGGCGGGCCCGGAGCCGACACGGCCGGGCCGACCGGAGGACACCCCACGGCCGGCCTGGCTTCCGTGGCCGAGCCTGCTACGGGACGGACTGCCCTCGGCGGCTGGGGGCTGCTCCTCGGGGGCTACGGGACGGGCTGCTCGTCGGGGGCTACGGGATGGGCTGCTCCTCGGGGGCTGCGGGCTGCTCCTCGGGGGCTGCGGGCTGCTCCTCGGGGGTGGAGCCCTCGGCACTGGCGGCCTTCTGCTCGGTAGCGACAGCCTGCTCCTCGGCCTCGACGGCCGACCGTGCGGCCTCGTCGGCTCGGTCAGCGGCCTCCTGCTCGGCAGCGACGGCCTTCTCCTCCGCCTCGAGCGCCGACCGTGCCGCCTCGTCGGCTCGGGCGGCCGCCTTGACCGCCTCCTTCTCCGCCTTGGCGGCCTTGGCGCCCTCCTTCTCGGCCTTGAGACGGGCCTTCTCCTCCTTGGCGAGCTTGGCGCCCACCCCTCCGCGCCGCTTGATCGAAAGGTACTCACGCTCGGTCTCGCCGATATAGACCTGTCGCGGGCGGCCGATCTTCGTCGCCGGGTCGGCCATCATCTCGCGCCACTGCGCGATCCATCCGGGCAGGCGGCCCAGCGCGAACAGGACGGTGAACATCCGGGTCGGGAAACCCATCGCCTTGTAGATCAGGCCGGTGTAGAAGTCGACGTTCGGGTAGAGCTTGCGCTCGGCGAAGAAGTCGTCGTGCAGGGCGCGCTGCTCGAGCTGCAGGGCGATGTCGAGCAGCGGGTCGACCGTGCCCGAGCGGCGCAGGATGGTGTCAGCGGTCTCCTTGATGATCGCCGCACGCGGGTCGTAGTTCTTGTAGACCCGGTGACCGAAGCCCATGAGCTTGACGCCGGGCTCCCTGTTCTTGACCCGGTTGATGAAGTGGTCGATGTTGCCGCCGTCGGCCTGGATCTGCCCGAGCATCTCGAGGACGGCCTGGTTCGCGCCCCCGTGCAGTGGGCCGAACAGGGCGTTGATGCCCGCGGAGACCGACGCGAAGAGGTTGGCGTGCGAGGAGCCCACGAGACGGACGGTCGAGGTGGAGCAGTTCTGCTCGTGGTCGGCGTGCAGAACCAGCAGCTGCTCGAGGGCCTTGACCTTGACCGGGTCGATCTCGTAGCCCACTGCCGGGACCCCGAAGGTCATCCGGAGGAAGTTCTCGGTGAGCGAGAGGGTGTTGTCGGGGTAGAGCAGCGGCTGCCCGATGCTCTTCTTGTAGGCGTAGGCCGCAATCGTCGGGAGCTTGGCCAGCAGCCGGATCGTCGAGATCTCGACGTGCTCGGGGTCGAACGGGTCGAGACTGTCCTGGTAGAAGGTCGACAGGGCCGAGACGGCCGAGGAGAGCACCGGCATCGGGTGCGCGTCGCGAGGGAAGCCGTCGA
>CAYPYK010000043.1:0-1716 GCA_964414665.1 uncultured Intrasporangiaceae bacterium
CCCGTCGACATCTCCGACCTGTTCGCCGTCGAGATCGACTTCGCCGAGGACCTCGCCCGGGCCAACGCCCTCCACCGGTGATGCCCGAGGACGCAGCGGCGACCGGGGCCGCCGGTGAGCTGCCCTCGGTCTCCTATGTGATCCCCGTCCTCAACGAGGTCCACAGCCTCGAGCACGCGGTCTCCGCCGCCCTCGCGCAGGAGTACCCCGGCCGCCAGGAGGTCGTCCTCGCGCTCGGCCCGTCGACCGACGGCACCCTCGAGCTCGGCCACGCCCTGGCCGAGGCCGACCCGCGGGTGCGCGTCGTCGACAACCCGGCCACCGACATCCCCGCCGGGATGAACCGCGCCATCACCGCCGCGAGCGGGGAGGTCCTCGTCCGCGTCGACGCCCATGCCGAGCTCCCACCCGGCTACACCCATCACATGGTGGCCGCCCTGCGCCGGGTCGGGGCGGCCAACGTCGGCGGGGTGATGCGGGCCCGGGGGCGGACCCCGTTCCAGTCGGCGGTCGCGCGGGCCTACAACAGCCCACTCGGCCTGGGCGGCGGGGTCTACCACGGAGGAGAGGAAGAGGGGCCGGCCGAGTCGGCGTACCTCGGCGTCTTCCGACGCAAGGTGCTCGAGGAGGTCGGGCTCTACGACGAGAGCCTGCGCCGCGGCGAGGACTACGACCTCAACCAGCGGATCATCGCCGCCGGGCACACCGTGTGGTTCGTGCCGGATGTCGAGGTGACCTACTGGCCGCGCCAGTCCTGGCCGGCGCTCGCCCGGCAGATGTACGCGACCGGGACGTGGCGCGGCGAGATGGTCCGCCGCCGGTGGCGCACCGGCCCGCGCTACCTCGCTCCCCCGGCTCTGGTCGTGGCGCTCGTCCTCAGCGCGGTGGGTGCCGTCGCCTCCGCCTCCGGCGCCCCCGTGCCGGTGGCGCTCGTCCTCGTCACGCCCGGGGTCTACGCGGCGTTCCTCGGGTATGCCGCCGTTGCCGCCCTGGGAGGCCACGGCCTGCGCGACCGCACCCTCAACGCGGCGGTCCTCGCGACGATGCACCTGTCCTGGGGAGGCGGCTTCGTCAAGGGGATGCTCAGCGGCGCCGGCGACACCGTCGACCGGTCTCGGGTGACGACCTAGCCCACCTCGTGCGGCTCAGAGCACGTCCCGTCGGATGAGCCGGTCGACGACCCGGCTCGAGGCCATGCCGTCGTCGAGGGGGTTGAACTCGGCCCGCCAGGCGGCATACCGCGTCGCGTAGCGCCCGGCCGACTCCTCGGCGCCGGCCACGGCAGCGACGCACTCCTGCGTCGTGCGCACCAGGGGGCCCGGGGCACGCGAGGCCAGGTCGAAGGCGAAGCCCCGGACCTCGTCGCGGTACTCCTCGAGATCGGGGACGAAGAAGACCATCGGCCGCCCGGAGGCACTGAAGTCGAACATCACCGAGCTGTAGTCGGTGACGAGGACGTCGGCGAGCGCGAGCAGGTCCGAGGCGTCCGGGTAGTCGGTCGCATCCACGACCCGGTCGCCGGCCACCCGGGCGCGCTCGGCCATGGTGCGGGCGTGCCCACGGACGACGACGGTCCACTCCGGCCCGATCCCCTCGCCCAGGGCGGCCGCGTCGAGCGGGTCGGCCGCCCCCAGCCGCCCGTCCCGCCAGGTCGGCGCATAGAGCACCACCCGCGGGGTGCGCACCCCCAGCCGTGACCGGGCCGAGCCGGGCTCG
>CAYPYK010000043.1:1726-17161 GCA_964414665.1 uncultured Intrasporangiaceae bacterium
TACCCGAGGGTCCACATCGGCCGGGCCACCGCGTACGACCGGCGCAGCACCCGCGCCGCCGCCGGACTCTGGGCCAGCATGGCCGACCACCGGCTCGACTGCTTGACGACCGCGGCCACCTGCCGCGGGCTGCGGTCCCGCCGGCCGAGGGCGATCCGCTTGAGGGGGGTGCCGTGCCAGGTCTGCAGGAGGAACTGGTCGCGACCGGGCCGCCAGGCGTCGCGCACCCAGTCGTTGACGACGAGCAGCCGCGCGGCGTCGCGCGCCCGGCGCCACTCGTCGGTGCCGACGACGACGGCCCGGGCGCCGTCCGGCACCTCGACCCCGGTGTGGTCCACCGCCCACACCCGGTCGGCGGCCGGTCGGCGGCGGGCGATCTCGGCATCGATGGCGCGCGGGTTCCCGGATGCGTTGAGCCCGTAGAAGGACTCGAAGAAGACGGTGGTGCCCGCCCCAGCGCCGCCCGGGGCCGCGGTGTCCGTCGACTCCTCGCGCAGGGCCGTCAGGCCGGTCAGCTCGCCGACCCGGCCGAGCACCCGCTCGGTGTTCCGGCCGTCGCAGAAGCGGTGGTATGCCGCGGCGAGCCGTGCGCTGTGCTCCCGGGCCTGACCGGCGGCGGGTCCCGGACCGGTGACGGCGTCGATCCGGGCCAGGACCTGCGCCCACGTGCGCTCGACGTGGCCGCCGCTGATCTCGTCGTACGGGCGGTACAGCCCCCTTGTGCGCGCGTACTCCTCGACGTCGGGGGCGAAGAAGACGACCGGGCCGCGGGTGACGGCGAAGTCCACCAAGGTCGAGGAGTAGTCGGTGACGAGGACGTCGCAGGCCCACAGGACCGGGATGACCTCGGGCTCGAGGACGGGGTCGAGGAGACGCACGTGCTCCGAGACGCGCGTGTCCTCCCCCACCCCGAGCCGATGCGGCCGGACGACGAGCACCGAGCCGGTGCGGTCGCACCAGTCCTCGATGGCGGCCCGGTCCTCGGCCGTCGGGACGCAGGGGTCGGTCCCGCCGTCGCGCCACGTGGGGGCGTGCAGGACGACCCGACGGCCCCCCAGCGGCCCGGTCGTCGCCTCGAGCCGGGCCAGCGCGCGCTCGCGGCGGGCGTCGTCGTCACCGACGAACAGGACGTCGGTACGCGGCTCCCCGGTGACCGGGACGGCGTCCGCCGGCAGCCCGAAGGCCCGTGCCAGGTCGCCCGAGACGGTCTCGGACCCTGCCGGCAGCAGCGAGATCCGGCTCGTGCCCCTGCGGTACATCGCGGCCATGAGGCGCCGCGCGGGGGCCCAGCCACCGATCACCGGCAGACGCAGAGCGGCCGGGCTGTCGAGGTGCAGCCGCTTGAGCGGACTGCCGTGCCAGAGCTGGACGACGACGGCGCCGGAGGTGCCATACCGGTTGACGTCGCCGAACCCGTGGGTGACGACGACCACCCCGGCGCACATCGTCTCCCACAGGCCCCTGGCCGAGCCCTTGCGCCAGGCGGCGAACCCGGCGGCGCGGGCGGTCCTCACCTCCTCGGGGGTGGAGGCGAGCCAGACCAGCCGGATGGAGGGGTCCCGCTCGAGGGCCCCTCGGGCCACCGCCAGGCCTCCGTCGGCGACGCCGAAGCCGCTGCCGACGACCCAGCGCCGGGGGGACCGCGGCACGACCGGGCCGAGGGCGTCGCCCACGGCATACAGCGGAAGGGCGAGCACCTTTGCCGCGTTGCCGCTGACGAAGGTGAAGGCGGGACGGGGCGGCATACTGCTCAGCCCCGCCCCTCGTCCGGGAGGCCGATGGCCCGGTAGAACTCGGCCAGGACCTCGGAGTTGTAGGCCTCGGCGTCGAACGCGGGGTGCGGCACCTCGGCGCGCAGGGCCGCTCTCATCCCCTCGGCCAACGCCTCGACAGAGGGCGCGACGACGAGGCCGACGCCCTCCGGCAGGGCGCTTCCCACCGAGCCGAACGCGGTCGTCACCACGGGAAGCCCGAGCACCATCGCCTCGAGAATGACCATCGGCTGGCCCTCGTAGTCACTGGACAGGACGAAGACGTCACCGGCCGCGAGCACGCCGAAGGGGTCGGCCTGCTGGCCGGTGAGGACGACGGACCCCTCCACCCCGAGGTCCGCGGCGACCTGTCGCACCCGGGGCAGCAGCGGTCCGTCGCCGACGATGACGAGCCGGGTGTCGGGGGTCTCGGCGTGGACGCGGGAGAAGGCCCGCACCAGCCGCTCATGGTTCTTCTCCGGAGAGACCCGGCCCATCGTGACGAACATCGTGACGCCCGGCGTGCGGGACACCACCGGGGCCTGGCCCGGGGTGCCGGCCTCGGCCACCCCGGCCATCACCCGGTCCACGTCGATCACGTTGCGCGCGAAGGTGAAGCGGTCGGCCGGGGCGTGGTCGGCGAGCGACGCGGCGTTGATCTCCTTCAGCGCCGGGCTGACCGAGACGAGGTGGTCGAAGTGGCGGTAGGACGAGAACACGGTGCCGAGGTTGTTCTCGTGGGCCCGGAAGCCCTCGACCGTGCGCCGCTGGTCCGCCGCCAGGTCGTTGTGCAGCCAGATCGACCGGGTCGACCCGGGGGCCTGGGCCAGCAGGAACGCCCAGGTCGGCGAGTAGCCGCTGAAGTCGACGACGTGGTCGAAGCGCGCACCCCCGTAACACCGGGCCCACTCGACCCCGAAGCGCCGCTCCATCGTCTCGAGGTCCCGCGGGGCCGGCCGCCCGCCCCGGGAGAGCAGCTCACGGCGGACGTACCAGAGCGGCGAGCCGAGGGCGAACTGTCCGACCCGGGGCAGGGTGCGCACCTGCTGGGGCAGGAGCGCGATGTTGGCGAGACGGTCCGGCTCGGGGACATCGTCGAACACCGCGGTGACGTCGAAGCGGCTGTGGTCGAGGTGGCGCAGCAGGTTCAGGGCCGAGCTGGTGATCCCGTTGGGCTTCATCCCGCCCACGTGGATGAGCATGCTGACGCGGCCGTCGCGGGGGATCGGCCGCACGGACCGGCCCTCGCGCCGCCCCCGGAAGACGATGTCGACCACCCTCTCCGTGGCGGACCCGTCGTCCTTGGCCGCGAAGCGCCCGCGCGCCGCCTCGCGCGCGTCCGCATGGCTGCGGACCGGGTCGAGCTCGTCTCCCGAGCCGACGGCGGCGAGGACCCGGGCCAGCTCCCCCAGCGTGTGCGTCGTGGGTCCCGGGAGGTCGGCGAGGTCGAGGTAGACCCCGCGCGCGTCGACATACGACTCCTCGTCGGGGGTGAAGAACACGATGGGCCGGCCGGTGGGGAGGAAGTCGAAGAAGATGCTGCTGTAGTCGGTGACGAGCACGTCGGTGACGCCGAGCACCTCGTTGGTCGGGATCGTGCCCGGCACGAGGAGGTCGGCGAGGTCGGCATGGGTCCGGGCGCGCTCGTACCCCTGCTGGTGGACGCGCAGGAGCAGGCGGTGACCGGGCGGCAGCATCGCCCGGAGGGTGCGCAACCGTTCGCCCAGGAGGGGCGCGTCGTCCCTCGGCGCCGCGAAGGACTCGCCCTGCCAGGTCGGCGCGTAGAGGACGACGCGCTCGTCGTCGGCCAGCGAGACGCCGCCCGCCCGGAGCCGGTCGCGAACCTGGCTCCGGCCCTCGTCGTCGAGGAACTGACGGTCGGTGCGTGGACCGCCCTCCTCGATGACCTCGCCGCCGAAGACGTTGGTCAGCCGGTAGGCGCCTTCGTACATCCGCTCGGTCATCCAGCGGCCGCTGCTGAGGAGGTAGTCGGCCATGAGCAGGTTGCGGACGACGTTGCGGGTGGCGATGGGGCCGCCGCCGGGCTCGTCGTAGCCCATCGCCTTGAGCGGGGTGCCGTGCCAGGTGTTGAGGTAGACCTGACCCTCCCGCTTCCCGAAGCCGGGAACGAACGTCGCGTTGTTGACGAGGTAGCCGGCCGTGGCCAGGTGACGGAGGTATGCCGGCGTGCCGGGCCGCACGACGCTCACCCGGGGATGGCTGCGCAGCTCCCGGAGCCGGTCCGGGTCGACGGCCCCACGCCGCAGGACCCACACGTGCCGCAGGTGCGCGAGGTCGGGCGCGTCCAGGAGGTACCGGAAGATGGCCTCCGGGTGGCACAGCACTCCGCGGCCGGCATACGCCTCGTAGAGGACGACGTCGTGCCGCACCGGGAGACGGCGCGCGAGGTCGCGCAGCTGCAAGGGGACCGCGGAGCGCACCGTCGACGCGACGGCACCGGACTCGAGCCGCAGCCTTCGCAGCACGGACATGGGCGGGTGCCTCAGTCCTGGAGGAAGTGGTCGACGAAGCGAGCCGCCGCGCGGCCGTCCTCCAGCCCGGCGAACCGCTCCCGGAACGCGGCGTATCGGCCGGCGGCCTCGCCGGAGATCTCGTCGAGGGAGCGCAGGGCCTCGACGACGTCCTCCGTGTGGCGCAGGAGCGGCCCCGGGGCCTCGGCCTCGAAGTCGAAGTAGAACCCCCGCAGGTCGTCGCGGTAGGCCTCGAGGTCGTGGGTGTAGAAGAGCATGGGGCGCCCGGTGTTGACGAAGTCGAACATCACCGAGGAGTAGTCGGTGATGAGGACGTCGGCGACGAGGTAGAGGTCGCTCACCTCCGGGTAGGTCGACACGTTGCGCGCGAACCCGCCGAAGAGCGAGGTGTCGACGCGCCCGGCGACGAGCTGGTGGCCACGGATGAGCAGGACGGTCTCGTCGCCGAGCTCGCGGTACAGCCTCTCCAGGTCGAGCTTGAGGGAGAACTGGTAGCGGCCACGCCTGTCGTACTGGTTGTCCCGCCAGGTCGGCGCGTAGAGGACGACCCGGTGGTCCTCGGGCAGGCCGAGCCGGGCCCGGGCCGCGGCGACGCGCGCCTCACGGTCGGCCTCGCGGAAGAAGATGTCGTTGCGGGGGTACCCGATCTCGAGGATGGGCCCGCCGAAGTGGAAGGCCTGCGGAAACAGACCGGTCGAGAACGGGTTCGGGGAGATCAGAGCGTCCCACTTGGCCACCTCGCGGGCGAACTCCTCGAGATAGCGCCGGTTGGACATCTGAAGGCTATCGATGTCGAACCCGATCCGCTTGAGCGGAGTGCCATGCCAGGTCTGGCCGTAGCGAACGCCCTCGCGCTTGACGAAGTAGGTCGGCATCGAGTCGTTGCTGACGACCCAGCGAGCCCGGCCGAGCTGGCGGAAGTAGTCCCGGCCGCCGACGATGACCGTCTCGGCCTCGTCCGGCGTCTCGATGCCGTGGTGCTCGACGGCCCACACCATCCGCCGCGGGTCGCCGCGCCGGACGAGCTCCTCGTAGATGGCGCGGGGATTGTCGGAGTACTGCCGGCCCCGCCACGCCTCGAAGAGGATGGTGTCCTCGAGCGGCATCCGGCGGGCGAGCCGGTAGGTGAGCCGGCGGCCGCGCTCCCGGTTGAGCTTGCCCCGGTCCCGCCAGTCGCCACCGGCGTCGACGAGGAGGGCGAGCTCGTGGGCCTCGGTCGAGATGAGGCCGACGGTGACGGGGGTGCGATGCGCCGGCTCCGTCAGCTGCTGCTCCGCGGAGGCCGCCGCGCGGATCGCGACGTCGGGCTGGGTGTCCTCGTCGGTGGTGACGAGCACCGACCAGCGGCCGGGCTGCAGCCAGCGCAGCACCGCCGACCCTGGGTCACCGTCGGCTGGGACGAACGCGGACCAGGAGGGGCCGTCGACGATCATCGGCACGCTGAGCCGGTCCGAGGACGAGGCGAGGACGAGTGAGGACGACGTCGAGCCACCCAGCGACCCGGACAGGTGCACTCCCTCAGGGCCGACGGTGAAGTCCGTCAGGATGGGTGCAGGGCGGGCATCGCTGAGAACAGCCCCTCGCAGCCCGGACTGCCTGATGACGACGGACCGGTTCCGGACGGTGCCGACGACGTCCGGCAGGTCGGGGTCGAGGTTGAGGGGCGCCACCCTGGCCCCGGCCGGGCCCTGCCGGTCGACGTCCTGACCTTCGTAGGACGCGGCGTCGGAGACCGCCTCGTCTGCCTCCTCCGGTGTGGGAGCCGGGTCGCCCGGAGCGCGGGGGAAGACCAGCCAGAGCCGCCAGTCGCGCTCGTTGAGGGACTCCGCGTGGATCTCGAGGTCGTCCGCGCCGGCCGTCGCGGTCGCGACCCCGTCCTGAACCACGAGCGGGACGCTGACCCCGGTGAACGAGTCGACGCGCCGCAGTTGGAGCACGGCTCCGGTGAGGTCGGCGCCCGCGACGGCGCGGATCCGGAACCGCACCCCCGACCCGTCGACATCCGCGCCGGTCAGGAGGGCGAGCACCCGACGGACGCCGATCCGCAGCTTGCGGCTGCGGTAGGCGGGGACGACGAGCAGGTCCTCGCCGAACAGGCTGCGGGCGGGATGCCGCGCCCGGGTGGGGCTGGGGTTGGACACCGAGGTGCCCCGCCGGGCCGCACCCGTGGCCACCTGGGCCAACAGCTCGAACTCGGCGTGGTCGCGGCCATCCGGGGGCCGCAGGACGGCGTTGGGAAGGCGGGCGACGAAGCCCGCCCCGGTATAGCTGACCGCCGCGGTCTTCGACGCAGCGGTGAGGTCGGGACGGCGCACCCGGGTGGAGGCGACCTTGACGCGCAGGTCCTCGCCCATGCCGATCCGGCGCAGCTGGACGCGGTGGAGCGACGAGAGCGGGCCGGCGTCGGAGACCTGTCTGATGTAGGCGTGGCCGTCGATGACCAGCTGGCCGCGGTCCCACACGATGTCCCGGATACCGGTGACGAGCGGCTGGGAGCGGGTCACCTCGTAGATCGAGTCCGGCGCACCGACGAGCGGGTCCCCTCGGAACGGCAGGTCGGCGTAGAGGCGGAGGCCGTTGCGCACCACGCGCTCCAGGGCACCGGGCTGGCGCTGGGCCTCCTGGAGCTCGACGAGCTGGCGAACCAGGCCGCGGGCGATGAGGTGGTACTGGAGGCGCCGCACAGCCGGCAGCGCGGCGACGTCCGCCGGCCCGACCCCGCGCAGGTAGTCGGCGCACAGCGCGACGACCCGTTCCCGGAACTCCTGCGACCCCTCGTGGAGCACGTCGATGAACAGCGGCATGTCGAGGGTGAGGACCTTGTGGTCGTGGAGACGCTTGCCCTTCGTCTCGCCCGTCTGGACGAGGAAGTCGTCGATGCTGCGGACCGCCGCCATCCGGTCGACGAGGTTCTGGGTCTCGGCGCGACGCTGGGTGATCGACTGTTCGGCCGTCTGCCGCTCGCGCCACAGGTAGATGGGCTCGGCGACGAGGTCGACACTCGACGCGAGGTAGTGCGCCCGCAAGGTGAGTGGGATGTCCTCGTAGTAGACGCCCTCGGGGAAGCGCAGCCCGTGCTCGAGGAGGAAGTCCCGGCGGTAGACCTTGTTCCAGGCGGTGGTGTCGTAGAGGAGGCTGGGGGCGTCTCGGATGTGGGTCCGGATGCGGGTCTGAGGGATGGCCCGGTCGTGCAGCCTGGACGGGCTCGTCCGGGCGCCGTCGAAGCGGAGCACGCCGCCGCTGACCAGGTCGCTGCCGCTGCCGCGGACCGCGTGCAGCAGGAGCTCGTAGGCATCGCGCGGCACGACGTCGTCGGAGTCCACGAACGCCACGAAGTCGGCCCTCGAGTGGTCCATACCGATGTTGCGGGCCCGGCCGAGACCGCCGTTCTCGACGTGGAGCACCGACCATCCTGCCCGCCCTGCGGCGAACTCGTCGGCCATCCGCCCCGACTCGTCGGGCGAACCGTCGTCGACGAGGATCACCTCCAGCCCGGGCTGGGTCTGGCGAGCGAGCGACTCCAGGCACGCCAGGAGATAGTCCCTGACGTTGTAGACGGGGACGACCACGCTGAGCAGGGGGTGGTCGGTTGCCGCCGGGGAGCGCGGGGTGGTGGGTGGCACGCGAGCAGTATTCCAAACCTCCGACCAGTCTCTCGCCGCGAGTGTCGCGGACGCCGCGCACATCTCGGCTTGGCACACTGGGACGGCCCGCCCCCGTCACCGCAAGAGAGAGCGCCGCATGAGCCACGAGGACGACGCCCGGCCGATCCCCCAGCGGGGATTTCCGTCCTGGTCCTCCCCCCCGCCCGTCGAGGAGGAGCACGACCCGTTCCTCATCGACACCCGCGGACGGCGGCGGGTCCCTGATGGCCGCGCCGCACCGAGCGGACCAGCCGGCTCGCCACGCGGGCCGACGGCCCCCGGGCGGGAGGACCGCCTGGCTGCGCCCCAGCGACCGGCCCCTCCCGGCCCTGCGGTGCCCGAGCGACGGCGGCGCCGTGGCCACCGCGTCCGGTGGGTGGTGACGGTCGTCGTCGTCGCCCTGCTCGGCTGGGTGGGCTACACGGCCTACACGCCGTACCACGCGTGGAGCACGGTCTCGCGTGTCGACTCCACCCCGACGGGTGCCCGCGGCGCCGCGCCGGCGGGTGGCCACGTCTACCTCCTCGTCGGCTCCGACAGCCGCGCGGGCCTCACCGCAGCCCAGAAGCGCAGGCTCGGCACCGGCTCGGTCGTCGGCCAGCGGACCGACTCGATCATCCTCGTCTACGTCCCGAGCGGCGGCGGCGGGAGCGCGCTCATCTCGATCCCCCGGGACAGCTACGTGCCGATCCCGGGGCACGGGCGCAACAAGATCAACGCGGCCTACGCCTTCGGCGGTCCCAAGCTCCTCGTCGAGACGGTCGAGCTGGCGACGGACCTGCGCATCGACGGCTATCTCGAGGTGGGCTTCGGCGGGTTCGTCAGCGTCGTCGACGGGCTGGGGGGCGTCGACATCTGCGTGCCCTTCAGGATGAACGACCCCAAGGCGCACATCAACCTCAAGAAGGGCTGCCAGACCCTCAACGGCCCCAACGCGCTCGGCTACGTCCGAGCCCGCTACTCCGACCCGCGAGGCGACATCGGCCGGGCCGAGCGGCAGCGCCAGTTCCTCGGCGCGATCATGAAGAAGGTCGCCACCGCGTCGACGGTGCTCGACCCGGTCACCTGGTGGCACACCACCCACGACGTCGCCGGGGCGCTCACGGTCGGCCAGGACACCTCGCTCATGGACGGGGAGCGGATCGCCATGACGATGCGCAAGGTGTCCCAGGGCGACGCGCTCAGCCTCGTCGTCCCGCTCGCGGACATCAACTACCAGACGCCGGCCGGCAGCTCGGTCAAGTGGGACACGACCCGCGCCAAGGCGCTGTTCTCCCTGCTGCGCGAGGGCAGGCCGCTCACCGCGCCACCGGCCGGGACCGACGGCAAGCCCAGCGGCGGCTGACCGTGCGCTCGTCGCGGCGCTCCCCGGCGCCCCAGGGTCAGCCCTTGAGGATCTGGCGGGCCATGACGATCCGCTGGATCTGGTTGGTGCCCTCGTAGATCTGGGTGATCTTGGCGTCGCGCATCATCCGCTCGACGGGGAAGTCGCGGGTGTAGCCCGCGCCGCCGAGCAGCTGGACGGCATCGGTGGCGACCTTCATGGCGACGTCTGACGCGTACGCCTTGGCGGCCGCCCCGAAGAACGGCAGGTCGGCGTCGCCGCGCTCGGACTTGGCGGCCGCGACATACACGAGCTGTCTCGCCGCCTCGAGCTCCATCGCCATGTCGGCGAGCATGAACTGCACGCCCTGGAAGTCGGCGATCCGCTTGCCGAACTGGCGCCGCTCCTTGACGTACGAGACCGCCTGGTCGAGCGCCCCCTGGGCGATGCCGACGGCCTGGGCGCCGATCGTCACCCGGGTGTGGTCGAGCGTGCGCAGGGCGATCTTGAGGCCCTCCCCCGGGGCGCCGACGATCCGGTCGCCGGAGATCCGGCAGGAGTCGAAGTAGATCTCGCGGGTCGGGCTGCCCTTGATGCCGAGCTTCCGCTCCTTCTCGCCGACGGAGAAGCCCTCGTCGGCGGCCTCGACGACGAAGGCACTGATGTTGCCGCCGCGAGGCCCGTCGGGGTCGGTGACGGCGAGGACGGTGTAGAGACCCGAGACCCCGGCGTTGGTGATCCACGCCTTGGAGCCTTTGAGCACCCAGTAGTCACCGTCGGCCTCGGCGCGGCACCGCATGGCCGCGGTGTCCGAACCCGCCTCACGCTCGGACAGGGCGTAGGAGAACGTCGTCTCCCCACGGGCGACGGGCGGCAGGTACTTCGCCTTGATCGCGTCGCTGCCGGCGAGCAGCAGGGGCATCGTCCCGAGCTTGTTGACCGCCGGGATGAGCGAGGAGCTGGCGCAGACCCGGGCAACCTCCTCGATGATGATGCACGTCGCCAGCGCGTCAGCCCCGGCGCCCTCGTACTCCTCCGGGATATGCGCGGCCGCGAAGTCGGTGGCCACGAGGGCGTCGTGGGCCTCCTGAGGGTAGCGGGCGTCCTCGTCCACCGCAGCGGCATACGGCTCGATCTTGTCCTCTGCCACCGAGCGGACCACCCGGCGGAGCAGCTCGTGGTCCTCGTCGATCCGAAAAAGGGCGAAGTCTGGGTTGCCGGTCACGAAGGAACCGTACCGCCGGGCCGACGCGGCGAGCACGGTCCGGCCGTGTGTCCGCCACCACGCTCGCCGGCCGCATCGCCTACGGTGGGTCTGACTGGCGGGAGGAGAACAGATGGGACTGCGCACCACCCTCGGATCGGGGGTCGAGGCGGTCATCGGGCGCGACCGGGCGGATGCGCTCCGGCGCGCTGAGCGCACCGGCCGCACCGCGCTGGCCCGACGGCTGGCCCCCGAGCCACCCCCGCGCAAGCCCGCTGCGACGGGCTCGCCCACCCCGGGCTGGGGGCCCTCGGACCCGGTGGTACCGCACCCGACCCCCACGATGTCCCGCCACGAACTGCTGGCCGGCCTCCACGAGCGGGTCCAGCCGCGGACCTACCTCGAGATCGGCGTCAACACCGGGGCCAGCCTGGCGCTGTCCCGGGCCCGCTCGGTCGGCGTGGACCCGGCGTTCACGGTCGATGCCCCCCTGCACTGCGACGTGCAGCTCGTGCGGGCCACCAGCGACGACTTCTTCGCCGCCGAGGAGCCGCTGGCCCACCTCGGCGGGGTGCCGGTGGACCTCGCGTTCGTCGACGGCATGCATCTGGCCGAGTTCGCGATGCGCGACTTCATCAACACCGAGCCCCTGATGGCGGACACCGGGGTCGTGGTCTTCGACGACGTTCTCCCACGCAACGGGCTCGAGGCCGCTCGGGGCCGCCGGACCCGGGCCTGGGCGGGCGACGTCTACAAGGCGGTGGAGGTCCTTCGCCGGCGGCGCCCTGACCTGGTCGTGCTGCTGGTCAACACCGCCCCCACGGGCACCGCCGTCGTCCTGGGAGTGGACCCCACCTCCGCGGTACTGTCCGCGGCATACCCGGACGAGCTTGCCTACCTCACCTCGGCCGACCCGCAGACGCCGCCGCAGGACTACCTCGACCGGTCGGTCGCCGTCGACCCGCACGCGCTGCTGGAGTCGCCGGTCTGGGCCGAGCTCGTGGCTCGCCGTGAGGCGGGCGAGCCGCCGGACCTCTCGGGTCTGTGGGAGCGGCTGGGCGACCTGAGGAATGGCTAGGCGGTGACCGGTCCGGCCCAGGGGCGGATCGCGAGCATCCGGCGCCGGCTACGGCATGCCCCCAGGTCCCTGGCCCGGCGCGGGCGAGCAGCGGTCGACCGGGCTCGGCGCGCCCGGGTGCGGCGCCGGTGGGCCCGGCCGGGCGCTGCGTCGTGGCTCAGCGGCCTGCTGGCGGCCCTGGACGCCCTCCAGCCCGTGCCGGCGCGGGTCGTCCTGGTCCTCGGCGACGACGCCGTCCGGGCCTCCCGAGCCGTCGAGGAGCTGCTCCACAGGGCCGAGATCACCCTGCTCGTCACGCAGCGGGTCGAGACGCCGGGGCTGGGGCCGCGGGTGCGCGTCGTCGTGGCCCCGACGCTCGAGGACCGGGCCGCCGCCATGAGCGCGATGCGGGCCCCTGATCTGATCGTGGGTCGCGACCCGCTCGGCCCGGCCGACGCCGCCGCGAGCTTCCGGCTGCTGCTGCCCTTCCTCAGCCCCGGCGGCCACTACGTCGTCGAGAGCGGCGTCTGGGAGGAGCCGGCGGGCGGCGGGCCGGCCCTGCGCCCGCTCCTGGAGACGCTGGGCGCGATCGCCGCATCTGAGGCCCGTGAGGTCCCACCGGAGCACAGCGCGCTCGCCGGGATCGCGGACGCCGTGTCGTCGGTGACCCTGGGCGAGCAGCGGGCCGTCGTCGTCAAGCGGGGACGGCACCGCCTCAAACTGCGCGAGAGCACGGCCAACGCGGTGCTGGACCGGCGGGGCACGGGCTGGGGCAGGGTCCTCGAGACCGTTGGCGCACAGCAGGTCACCCCTCGCGCCATCGTGCGCCACCACGGCCCCGGCCAGGACCGCTACTACTACCCGACGATCGCTGTCCCGGAGCTCTACCTGCGCGAGTACCGCGACGTCACCGCCACCTCCCGGCAGGTGCTCTACGACGACACGAGGTACCTCCCCGACACCTTCCGCCATCCCGGCACGACCCTTGGCAGCAACGCTCTCGTCAGCGCCGACGAGTACACCGCGCGGCTGCGCTGGCCTCCCCGGCGGCCACCGACCCGCCTGACCGGGCGGTACTTCTACTTCGACACCGAGTTCCCGGGCCACTTCGGGCACGTCGTCACCGAGGTGCTGGGGCGGTCGTGGGGCTGGCTGCGAGCGGTGGAGCGATACCCCGACATCCGCCCCCTCGTCAGCCTGGGCCGCAACCAGACCGGCATCCCGGCGTTCCAGGCCGAGATGTTCCAGGCCCTCGGGATCGCGCCCGACAGCGTCGCCCACATCCCCTGGCATCAGGGGGTGCGGGTCGAGTCCCTCGTCGCCGCGTCACCGGGACTGGTGCAGCCGCACTACGCCGCGCCCGCGCTCGCCGGGATCTGGGCCGCGATGGGCCGCCGGCTGGAGACGCCCGACGTCGCCCCGACCCCGCGGCTCTTCGTCTCACGCCGGGAGGGCATGCGACGCCACTGTCGTAGCACCCCGGAGCTCGAGGCGCTCTTCGCGTCCGAGGGTTTCACGGTGGTCCACCCGGAGGACCTCCCGTTCGCCACGCAGGTGACGATGTTCCGCTCCGCCGAGGTCGTGGCCGGGTTCGCGGGCAGTGGGCTGTTCACGATGATGTTCAGCGATGTCGCCCGCCGGATCGCCATCGCGTCGACGAGCTACACGGCGAACAACGAGTACCTCATCGCCTCGGTCCTCGGCGGCAGCCTCGACGTCTTCTGGGGCCCGGCCGACCTGGACCAGCCGCCGGGACTCTTCGACGGGGTGGCCTTCCAGTCGGACTTCGACCTCGACGTCGCCCAGCACGCCGACGCCCTCCGGCGGGCCATGAACGGCTGAGTGCCGCAGCCGCCGGGAGGACGGCGCCGCCCTCAACCCCCGAGGAACGCCAGCACGGCCTCGATGACCAGGTCCTGGTCGGCCTCGGTGAGCTCGGTCGAGCACGGCAGCGACAGCCCCCGTTCGAACAGGCTCTCGCCGACCACGCCGCCGAGCGTGCGCGCCCCGGCAAACGGCGGCTGCAGGTGTAGGGGCCGCCACAGCGCCCGCGCCCCGACGCCGCGGGACTGCAGATGCGCCAGCATCTCGTCGCGGCCACGGCCGTCCTCCTCCGGGACGAGCACCGAGTAGAGCCAGTAGCTCGCGGCGAACCCCGGAACCCGGGGCGGCAGGACGATGCCGGTGCCGGCGAATGCCGCGTCGTAGCGTGCCGCGATGGCGTGCTTGCGCTCGACGAAGTCCCCGAGGCGGGCCAGCTGGGCGAGGCCCAGCCCGGCGGCGAGGTTGGTGAGCCGGTAGTTGTAGCCGACCTCGTCGTGGAGGTAGCCGACGTCGGGGACCTTGGCCTGGGTGCTGAGGTGGCGGGCCCGGCGCGCCAGGTCGGGGTCGTCGGTGACGACCATCCCGCCCCCGCCCGTCGTGGCGATCTTGTTGCCGTTGAACGAGAACGCGCCCATCGCCCCGACCGACCCGGTATGCCGTCCGGCCAGGTCGCCGCTCGTCCAGCCGGCCCCGAGGGACTCGGCCGCGTCCTCGAGCACGGGCACGCCGTACCGCTCGCACGCCGCCAGGACCGGCGTCAGGTCGGCGGGCTGGCCGAGGATGTGGACTGCCTCGACGGCCGCGGGCATCGGCGTCCCCGCCATCGCCCGGCGGTCGAGCTCGTCGGCGAGCAGGGCGGGGTCGAGGTTCCAGGTCGTCGCCTCGGAGTCGACGAGCACGGGTCGGGCACCGAGGTAGGCGATGGGGTTGACCGACCCGACGAAGGTGAAGTCGGAGCAGACCACCTCGTCACCCGGCTCCACCCCGAGCACCACGAGCGCGAGGTGGATCGCCGCCGTCCCGCTGGAGCAGGCGACGGCATACCTCGACCCGACCCGCTCGGCGAACCGCTCCTCGAGCTCGGCGACGAACGGCCCGACCGAGGAGACGAACCCGGACTCGACCGCCTCCAGGACGTAGCGGCGCTCGAGCGCGCCGATGTTGGGCACGGCCAGGGGGATGGTGCCCCCGGGGCCGCGGGCCCCCGGGGCGTGCGCCTCGCCGCCGGCCGGCGCGGTCATCGGTGGTAGCGCCCGGCCGTGGCGGGGTCGACCCGCGGGCGGAGCCACTCGGCGGTCAGGGCCAGGCCGTTCTCGAGGGTCACGGTGGGCGCCCAACCGAGCCGCTCGCGGGCGGCGGCCGGGTCGGACAGGAGGATCTCGACCTCGGACCCGTCGGGGCGCAGCCGCTCCTCGTCGGTGACCACCTGCGCCTTCGACCCGGTGACCGAGCGGCACAGCTCGACGACGTCGCCGATCGAGACGGTGCGACCCGTGCCGAGCTGGATCGTCGTGCCAGGTGCCACGTCGGCGAGCGCCGCCCGCACGAACCCGTCGGCGGTGTCGGTGACGAAGGTGAAGTCCCGTTGCGGCGACAGGGCACCGAGCCGCACCTCGTCGGCCCCCGCGAGCAGCTGGGACAGGACCGTGGGGATCACCGCCCGGAAGGACTGGCGCGGGCCGAAGGTGTTGAAGGGCCGCAGCACGGTGACCGGAGTGCCGAACGACAGCGCGTAGGACTCGCACAGCTTGTCGGCGCCGATCTTGGTGGCGGAGTACGGCGACTGACCCCGCAGCGGGTGCGACTCGGTGATCGGCACCTCCTCGGGCGTGCCGTAGACCTCGGACGTGGAGGTGTGCACCAGCCGCGGGGTGCCGTGCCTGCGGACCGCCTCGAGGACGTTGAGGGTGCCGATGATGTTGGTCTCGACGTAGGACCGAGGTGCGACATAGGAGTACGGGATGGCGATGAGCGCGGCGAGATGGAGCACGACGTCGGCCCCGTCGACCGCCGACGCGACGTGCTCGGGGTCGCGGATGTCACCGAGGACGACCTCGGCGCGCCCGTCGCGCAGCGCCGCCTGGAAGAGCTCGGACTCCTCGAGCCAGCCCTGGCTCCCCGTCGAGGTGTAGACGCAGA
>CAYPYK010000044.1:0-17097 GCA_964414665.1 uncultured Intrasporangiaceae bacterium
GCATCACGGGCGACCCCTACCTCGTCTTCACGACGAACGCCTTCGCCCTGCTCGGCCTGCGGGCGCTCTACTTCGTCCTCGAGGGTGCGTTGTCGAAGCTGCGGCACCTCGGGTTCGGCCTGGCCGCCATTCTCGGCCTCATCGGGGCCAAGCTCGTCCTGCACTGGGCGCACGGTGTCTGGGCCTGGGTGCCCGAGATCGATACCCTGCCGTCGCTGGCCGTCATCCTCGGGATCCTGGTCACCGTGACCGTGACGAGCCTGCGGGCCGACCGCCGCGGGGCCGACCGTCGCGGGGCCGACCGCCGCGGGGCCGACCGCAGTGCGTAGCGGAGCGGCCGGCGAAGATCAGCTCTGCGTCGTGAACCGCCACAGCGTCGTCGACGCGAACCGTTCTCCGGGCTGCAGCACGGTCGACGGGAACGCCGGGTGGTTGGGGCTGTCGGGGAAGTGCTGGGTCTCCAGGGCGATCCCGGCACTTTGCCGGTAGGGCCGGCCAGAAGTGCCGACCATCCGGCCGGCGAGATAGTTGCCGGTGTAGACCTGGTTGCCCGGCTGGTCGCTGTCGACGGCCAGGGTGATCCCGGTGGCCGGGGCCGTGAGGGTCGCGTGCCGGCGCAGGCCCTCACCGCGGATGACCATGTTGTGGTCGAGCCCTCCGCACAGGACGAGCTGGTCGTCGGCGACGCGGAGCCGGCCGCCGACCAGGAGCGGCTCGCGCCAGTCGAACGCCGTCCCGTCGACCGGGGCCAGCCCCGTCGGGAGGTAGTCCTCGGTCGTCGGGGTGTACTCGTCGGCCTCGATCGTGAGGAGGTGGTGCTCGACGCTCCAGGCGTCCTCGCCCTCGAGGTTGAAGTACGAGTGGTTCGTCAGGTTGACCACTGTGGGCGCGTTGGTGGTGGCGGAGTAGTCGATCCGGACCTCGCCGGGGGTGACGGTGTAGGTCACCGTCACCGCGAGCTCGCCCGGGAAGCCCTGGTCGCCGTCGGGACTGACCAGGTCGAGGGCGACGGCGTTCTCGGACAGGTCGCTGATCGTCCACACCCGCTTGTCGAACCCGTCCTGGCCGCCGTGGAGCAGGTTGGCCCCCTCGTTGCTGCTCAGCTCGTGACGCGTGCCGTCGAGGGTGAACCGCGCGCGGCCGATCCGGTTCGCGTAGCGGCCCACCGTGCACCCGAAGTAGCCCCACGACGAGAGGTATGCCGGCAGGTCGGCGTGGCCGAGCACCACGTTGCGTGAGATCCCGGCCCGGTCGGGGACCTCGAGGCGCTGGACCGTCGCGCCGTAGTCGAGGACGTCCATCGCGATGCCGTCGGCGGTGAGGCGGCAGGCGTGGACCGGGGTTCCGTCGGGAAGGTGGCCGAATGCCTGGGCGTCCATGTGCCTCATTGTGCACACCCGGTCCGCTGCCGGCCCGGCACCGGTGGTGGCGAGGCGGGCGAGGAGTGTGCCACGTTGGGTCCATGAGCGACGCGCGGGACCGGACGGTGGCCGTCTCGGATGGCGGGGCGCTGCCGCCGCCGAGGACGTACGCGACCACCGAGATGACCGCCGAGGTCTACGACCATGGAGCGCAGGTCACCCGTTGGGCGCCGGTCGGCCTCGACCCGGTGCTGTGGCTGAGCCCGCGGGCGAGGCTCGCGGCGGGGACGGCGATCCGCGGCGGCGTGCCGATCTGCTTCCCGTGGTTCGGTCCTGGGCGCAGCGGAGACCTCCGGCCAGCACACGGGTTCGCCCGGACGACGCCCTGGCGTCTGGTGTCCGAGAACGCCGGTGACGCCGCGGTCAGCCTCCACTACGAGCTGACCGACGCCGACGCGACGGCGCCGGCATTCCCGTTCCGCTACCACGCGGCATACCGGATCGTCCTCGGACCCGAGCTGGCGCTCGACCTCACCGTGACCAACACCGGCGAGGAGCCGTTCGAGGTCGACGAGGCACTGCACGCCTACCTCGCCGTGGGCGACGTGCGGCAGGTCCGGCTGGAGGGGCTGGAGGGCGTGGCCTATGTCGACAAGGTCGGCGGAGGGATGCCGGTGCAGGACGGGGCGGTCCGGTTCTCCGGCGAGACCGACCGGGTCTACCACTGCGGCGGTCCGGTGCGGCTCGTCGACCCGGTCCTCGGGCGCACCCTCGTCGTCGGGACGCGGGACGCCCACAACATCGTCGTGTGGACGCCGTGGGCCGAGAAGGCCGTCGACGCCGCCGACATCGGCGAGCAGTCGTGGACCTCGTTCGTCTGCGTCGAGGCGGCCAACGCCCTCGACGACTACGTCACCGTCGCGCCCGGCGCGTCGCACACCCTCGGCTACCGCCTGCGCGTCGAGACCCCAACGTCCGAGTGAGAGACCTCAGTGTCCGAGCAACTGGTGGCCATGACGACCAGTCACTCGGACACAGGGGAGGTGCGGCCGCCGGTGTCCGAGCAACTGGTGGCTATAGCGACCAGTTGCTCGGACACTGCGGCTGCGGGCGGTGAGAGGGGCGGGGCTCAGAACCGGACGTGGATGCGGCACACCCGCTCGCCCTTCTCCGCCTCGGTGACGACGACGAGGGTCAGCCGCTCCTTGAGCGCTCGCAGGACGAGGTCGCGGACTCCGGGCTCGCGGGCCGGGAAGGTATGCCGGCCGCCGCAGCAGGCCTCGATGGTGAACCCCTCGAGCTCGCCGTAGCAGTCGAACGTCACGTCGACCACCCGCCCCGTGTGGGTGTGCACGTCATGCCCGCGGATGCTCCCGGTGGGCGGCGCCCCGTCGGGCGAGGGCTGGATCGTGGCCGAGTCGCCGCCGAGGCCGTCGATACGGGCCGCGAGGTACTCGGCATACCGGGTGAGCACCGGCACCCACCGGTTGGTCGGCTGCATCTGGGTCAGCCGCCACCGGACGATGGCGAGGGTGTTCTCGTCCGGCCAGAGCATGACGGCGGCGGTGGTGACCGGGATCTTCACCTGGAAGGTGCCGGTGACATAGCGCCAGTTCGTCATGAGCGGGCCCTTGCGGTAGGCCGCGGCCGTCGGTGCGGCGCTGATCCGCTCGGTGACCCGTGGTGGGGTCGGCTCGATGGCGGCCGAGGTGGTCCTCCTCGCGGTGGTCTTCGCCGTCGCGGCCGACGTGGCCTTCTTCGCGGCCGCCCTCCTCGCCGGCGCGGCCGGCGTCGCCGGCGTCGCCGCGATCCGCGGCACCTCGGAGACCGGGATCTCCACGACCTTCTGCCGTCGGGTGGCGACCCGCCGGATGACGACGTCGAACTCCTGCCCGGTGGTGACCGTCGTCGGCAGGTCGATCGTCAGCAGCCCGGCGTAGCGCTCTCCGGTGCCCGGCGGGATCGGCACGTAGGTCACCCCGCGGGTCACCGGCGCATCCACGGTGTGCGCGTCGGAGGTCGTCAGCGACGTCGAGCCGTAGAGCCGGCGGGCCAGGGTCAACACGGCGGTCGCGTCGACGGCCGGCCAGTAGATGTGCGCGGTCGAGCCGAGCGGGACCTGACCCCAGTCGATCATCAGCTCGTCCGGGTAGTCCAGCAGGTCCCCGGGCGCCCGGGTCAGGGCCGCGCTGGGCCGGACGTCGAAGGTCTGCGGCACCCGGTGGGTGTCGGCCGGCCCCGGGTTGTCCGAGTGGGTGACCTGGAGGTTGCGCTGGGCGAGCTTGTCGGAGTTCGCCGGGCTCATCGTCACGCCGCCCGCGTTGATGATCGGGGCGCCGTCGTAGGCGATCTCCGCGACCAGGCAGTGGTGGGTGCCGCCCATGACCGCCTGCACCGCCGTGCCGTTGACCGTCATGCCGGGGTCGTAGACGTTGAGGAAGACGCCGAAGTAGGCGAACCCCTGGTCGCCGCTGGTGACGCCGACGGAGCGGTTGTTGACGCCGTTCGTCCCGTACTCGGGGTTGGCGGGGTCGGAGAGGTTCGGCGCGTTTCCGGTGGCGAAGAACGGGAAGGTGTGCGCGTCCGAGGCCGGCAGCGGCCACTGCGGCCTGCCGCCGGTCTGGTGGCTCTTGTATGTCGTTCCCGGCTGGAAGTCGGTGTCGGCGCTCTGGGTGGTCCACATCCGGAAGAAGACCTTCACGTCGTCGGCGCTCTCGCCGACGGCGTCCTGCAGCCGCACCCGCGCGATGGCGAAGTTGTAGTTCCGGTGCAGCGACGGCGGCCACGGCACGAACGTCCACGGCGTCACCGAGGAGTCGCCGGTGAGGGCTGCGCCCTGCTGCGGGATCGTGCCGTCGGCGAAGGGGTCCTTCGCCCCGGTCGTGAACCCGTTGGTCGGGTCGTTGAGCCAGGACAGCAGGCTCTGGATGTAGGAGTACCCGCCGGCGAACGTGTCGGACGAGAACGCGGGGCCTCCGGGCACCGGGTGGTCGTTGAGTGACGGGGTCGCGGTGAAGACTCGCAGGTCGCGGCTCAGCCAGAAGTCGTTGCCCTTGGCCGGGTCGACGTCGGTGAAGTACGGGTCGGCCCCGCCGACGAGCTCGAACTCGGTCAGCGCCGAGGCGCCGAGCAGGTTGGCGGTTCCGACCTTGGCCTGGGCCTGGAGCGTCTTGAACCTCGCGGCCTGCTTCGGCCCCGGGAAGTCGGCCAGGGTGGAGCTCTGGAAGGTCACGTCGAACGGGAACCGGATCCGCTGGGGGATCCGGGCGTCGCTGGTGTCCTCGAACCCCGTGCCCGACGGGTCGGTCGTGATCTGCAGGCCGGTGAGGGCCTTGAACGAGCCGGACAGCGCCGGGGCAGCGATGCCGTAGTCGAGGAAGCTCTGGATGTTGAAGCCCTCGAGGACCAGCCAGAAGGCGTCGGAGAACGTGCCGTGCGCGCTGGAGGCGATGACGTCGTCGACCTCGTCGTGGCCATAGGTGCTCTTGTCGACCCAGAACGACAGGATGCCGAGCGGGAAGGGGTTGTCGATGTTGCTCGAGCCCGCGGGGATCGTCGAGGTCCCCGGGAACGCGGTGTCCATGAGCCGCTTGAAGAACGGGAACGGGTCGCCGGTGTCTCCGGTGAGGTTGCGGTAGACCTGCCCGAGGTTGTCCGCGCCGGCGGCGACGATCTCCTCGATGGTGAACCCGAGCTGGCTGAACAGGTACCAGATGAAGAGCAGGGTGCAGCCGGTGACCTCGTCGGGGCCGTCGTCCTTGCCCTTGACGTTGTTGACCCAGTCGTCACGGCTGCTCGAGAGCCACGCGTTGGAGTTGCCGAAGCCGGCCGGCGGAGCGCCGAGCCCGTTGGTGTCGAGGAACTGCCGGGCGAGGAAGCGGGAGAGGCCCTCGCCCTCGCTGCCCTCGGTGTTGTCCCCGTACCAGCCCAGGCCGTGGGCGCGCATGAACTGCTCGGTCATCTCGGCGACGAGCAGGTAGCGGATGTCGGTGGCCGTGCCGGTGGTCGTCGGCTTGATGGTCACGGTGAGCGACCCGCCAGAGGTGCCCCAGGCCGCGCCGCCGCCGGCGTTCTTGACGTTGACCGCGGCGGGGAAGCTCACGTCGAGCGCCGTCCCCCCGAACCAGCCGGTCATCTGGGTGAAATCGGCCTCGGCGGCGGCGATGACGGCGTTGGTGCGCGCCGGCTCCGGCCCGGTCGGGTTGGTCGCCGTCTGCCGCAGGCTGTCCTCGTAGGTGAAGGCGTAGTGCGTTGTCAGGCCACCGTTGGTGAGCCCGGTCGTGATCTGTGCCATGGCAGGCGCCCCCGAATCTGGTTGAGAGAAGGGTCAACGCAGGACAGGAGCGCGAGGACGGGTCCGCTGATACGAGGGCGTGGTTCCGGTATGCCGGTACGGCCGGAGCCGACGCGGCGGATGACGGTATGCCGCCACGCCGGCCGGAGCCCCGGCATCCGGGTGCCGAGGGCTGGGCCCGGCCCGGTCAGGGGCTGACCTGACCGACGCCCAAGTGGGCCTCCGCCACCGGAGGACCCGGGATCGCGCGCCGACCGGGGAACGCCGCCGGCTGTGCTGGGACGACACGCGGGCCTGCGCGGACGATACGGGGGCATGTCGCGCGGGCCCATCAGGAGGCAGACAATGGGGTGTGCGCTATCTCCAGAACGCTGCCATCAACCTCCGTCTGGCCCAGCTCGGGCTGCCACTGCCCGAGGGCTCCGAGGACACCGAGTCGGCCAGGCTGACGCGCCCGATCCTCGCCCGCCAGCGTGAGCTCAGTCGCCGCCTGGCCGACCGGTTCTGTGCGGCAGACGCTCGGATCCAGGCGTTCCTCGACGACTACCTGGCCGAGACCGGTGAGCACCCGCAGCTTCCCCGGCGGACGCTGGTGCTGGACGAGGCGGGCCTGGCCCGTGACCTGTCCCTGCCCCTCGACGGCGACAGCTTCACCTCGCCGCTGATGAGCAGCTACCGGCTCGTCAACGGCGTCCTGCACAACCCCGCCACCGACCGCCGGACCACCGCGGGGGTCTTCCACATCGCCGAGGGTGGCCTCCCCATCCCCGATGACAAGATCGCCGTGCCCGCGGTGGCGTTCGCGCGGCTGCTGGCCCGCGCGTTCGAGCCGCCGGAGTCGGACACGGTCCTGCCCTACACGGCCAACCAGCCGAACCCGGCAGCCTGCGTCGTCTCGCTGCACCTTCGCCCGCTGGTGGCCCCGGAGGTTCCCGGCTCGGTGCGCGAGAAGCGGATGGAGACCCGCTTCTTCGCCCCCGGTGGCCTGGTCGCCAACGTCGACTTCGTCGAGGGCATCTTCGGCAACGGGGGCGACCCCTACCTGCCCGAGAACGACGCGTCCCTGGCCCCGGAGACGTGGACGGGCCACACCGGCTGCGTCATCCTCGCCCCGCACCTGACCCGGCTGACGAAGAAGGAGCTGGGGCTGCCGCAGGTGAGTGAGGCCACCGACCGGCAGAGGCGCGACGGGGTGTGCTGGGAGCAGGAGGACGAGCTGTACAACGGCGGGCGCGCCTTCAAGATCTGCGCCCGGGACGCGACGGGCGTGATCGTCACGATCATCGCCGACACGTACTTCGGCTACTGCAAGAAGGAGATCAAGACCCAGATCTCCTACTCGGCGAACCTGTTCGGCAACGCCGAGGAGGAGCACTCCGGTGGCGCGCTGGTGTTCGCCAGCTACAACCTGGGCCAGGAGTACACCCAGCCCCCCTCCGAGCACCGTCCGACGTTGGACGAGGTCCTCGAGCGCGACCCGGAACGGTTCGCGGCGCAGCCACAAGGACATGCCCTCGACCTGCAGCAGCCGCACATCGTGCTCGTGCCGGCCCACGCGCACTACTCGCTGCGCACCATGACCGTGTCCTGGGCCGACGCCGACGCCGACGCCGACGCCGACGCCGACGCCGACGGCCCGGGCCAGTCGATCCCGCTGCGTGCCGACCGGGTCTACCTGAGCCCGGACGGCTACCGCGTCGCGGTCGCCGAGCACCCCCACGACCGGACGGCGTGGAGCCTCATCGGCACCGTGCCCACGGCCACGTCGTGCCACAAGCCGGCGACGGTGTCCGGTGGCGGCAAGTCCGAGATCTCCAAGGCCATCACCGACGCGTTCATCTTCGGGTCCCAGTTCGTCGCGAGCTTCGACACCGACATGGACTCCGTCGCCGCGATCCTCGACCGCGACTTCTCCCGGCGCTTCCTCGACCCGGCGAGGAACGGCCAGGACGACCGGGCGATCCTGTCGGAGAGACGCTCGATCGGCTCGGTGATCAAGCTGCTCACCCCGTCCGGGTCGGAGTACAACGCCGACTACAACTCCTGGCTCGGTCGCGTCCCGCCCTACATCAAGGAGCTCGTCTATGCGGTCAAGCGCTCCTACCGCCCCGACTGGGGCGAGGACTGGCGCAGCCACTTCAGTGTTGCGGCCGTCGACGGCCGCCAGGGCAACAGGCTGCGACTGGATGGCAACAGGATCACCATCAACATGCTGCGGGTCGGATACAACCGCGACGGGTCCTGGCGCCTGTTCAGCCTTCGCCACGACTTCTCACCCGCGGTGAAGGTCCAGACCGAGGATGACATCACGGCCTCGACGGTCGTCCCGGGCAGTGCGCTGGGGATGGACACGGCGCGTTCGTACAAGCTCGTGCAGAACTGCGAGGACCTGCTGTTCCAGCGCCCGGACGACGCCATCCACCGGGGCTACGACAAGCAGGCGGAGCGCGACGTCGCCACACCCGGGACGTTCCTGTCCAACTTCGAGCCGCTGACCCGGGCCGATGCCATCGGCATGCGCGACGACGCCGTGGCGTTCAGCGCCTTCACCGAGCCGATGGCGCAGATGCTCGGCCAGTTCGCCGACACGGCCGACGGCGACGGCCCGGCATACGTCGTGTGCTCGGCCAACCCGCGGTTGGTGGACGGCAAGCCCTCGAAGAACCCGCGCTACCTGCAGCGCCGACCGGACCGCACCGACGCCAGGGCGACGGCGGTGGCGGAGCTGTCCTCACGCCTGGTCCGTCGGCTGCCGACGGCGGCCCCGCTGTTGCTGCCCGTGGACGTCGTCGCCGCCGGGCGGCGCAACAACCCACCCGAGGAGGGGGTGCCGCCGCTGTGCTCGTACAACCCGCTGCACTACATGGAGCTGCCCGAGCTGTTCATGGAGTTCATCTCCTCGATGACCGGGAAGTCCCCCTCCACGACCGGTGCCGGCTCCGAGGGCGCGCTCACCAAGGGGCCCTTCAACGCCATGCCGGCCATCATCGACCTCAACGCCGCGCTGCTGTCCTACGCCCTCACCGGCTATGACGGCTGGGTGTCCGCAGCCGGATACGTCGGTCCCCACGTCCGGGTGGACCACGACTTCTCCCTGCTCGTGCCGGAGCTGTTCTCGCGGATGTCCCCCCACGAGCGCGACGCGCACAACCTCATCGCCGAGGGCGCCCTGGAGAAGCTGGTCGACATCGAGCACAACGGCCGTCCCGTGGCCGCCAGCAGGCTGGGCTACCGGATGACCGACCGGCTGGCCACCAAGTACTTCGGCCGCATCTTCCTGCATCCGGACGTCATCTTCACGCCGGAGATGCTGCGGCCGGAGCTGCAGGACGTCGGCGTCTTCGCCGAGTCGATCTCCACGATCGTGGCGACGCACCAGCGGGTGGCACGCGCCTACTTCAACGACGGCACCATCGAGCTGGCCGTCCCACCGCTGCGGGCGCTGTTGGAGATCATGGCCGAGGGGCGCACGGCCGAGGGATGGGGCCTGGACTCGCCGGACTTCCGAGGCATGTTCATGTCCGACGCGGTCCTCGCGTCGGACTGGTATGCCGAGCGGTTGGACGCCAAGCAGGCCGCAGCCAGCGCCCGCGCCGACGACGGGCTCGCGGCGATCGAGAAGTTCGTCTCGACCCCCGGGAACGACGAGCCCACGGCCCGGCTGGGCATGCCCGCGCGGGTGGAGGCGGCACGGGTGGAGGCGCAACGACGGGCCAGCCCGGAGTTCCGCGAGCAGCTGGTGGGCACCACGGGCAGCACGCCCCTGTAGGTTGCCGGCCCGCCCGGCGCCTCTCCGGGCGGATGCTCCTCGTCACAGACCCTAGCTGGGGTGGTCCCCGGGCTCGTCGTCCTCGTCGGGCGCCGGCTCGGGCTCCGGCTCCGGCGGAACGGTCGCCTCGTCGGGCTCCTCCCGCGGGGTGTCGTCAGGGGTGGGGGGGATCGGTGGGAACGGCTTCTCCTCGGGTCTCATCGCAGACCCCCTTCCCGCTGCTGGCCACTCCCGGCTGCCGGCCCACGCTCGGCGGCCGGCTGTCCGTTCATTGAACCCCGCCGTCGTCCTGGTGTCCACGGGTCGGCGGCCGCGGGCCGGCGAGGGCGGGCTCACCCCTGGGCGAGTCGTGCCTCGATGCGCTGGACCTTGGCGGTGAGCTGGCCGTCCCAGCCCGGCCGGATGTCGGCCTTGAGGACGAGCGCGACCCGTGGCGAGACCGCGGCGACGACGTCGACGCTCCGCTTGACGACGGCCATCACCTCGTCCCACTCGCCCTCGATGTTGGTGAACATCGCGTTGGTCTCGTTGGGCAGGCCGGACTCGCGCACGACCTGTACGGCCGCCGCGACGGCCTCGCTGACGCTGCCGTCGGGCCCGGCGTCGGATGGGGAGAGGCTGAAGGCGATGATCATGACTTGCACGCTAGCCGCCCGCGGCGTCAGTGGGCCCGCAGGCCCCCAACCGGTGCTCGCCTCGCGGACCGAGAGGCGTTCCCACTGACCCGGGGTGGGCCGGGACGCCCGGTCAGGCCGGGCCGGTGACCGGGCGGATCGTCAGCGACTGCGCCGCCCGGCCGACGGGTCCGTGGACGTCGTGCAGGACGGTCTCGGTGAGCCCGACGCCGTCGGCGCCGAAGACCACCGTCGTGTCGAGGCCGACCCAGCGGTCCCGCGGCGTGCGGTGCAGGTGGATGGTCAGGTCGACGTTGGGGAACAGCCAGGCCCGCGGGTCCTCGCGCACGGCGATCCCGTTGGCCGTGTCGACCAGCCCGACGAACCGCGCAAGGTCGCTGACCGGCTCGTCGGGCAGGAGCGGTATGCCGGTGGCGACCCAGGTCGTCGTCCGGCCGGGCCGAGGCGGGGTGAGCGGTCGGACGTCGAGGCCGCCGATGTAGCCGCCGGGCCACACGGCGCCCAGGTGCTGGGGCTCGACGGTGTCGGGGTGCGGGACGGGCTCGGGCGCTCCACCGGCGACCGCGCTGGTGTCCTGGCGGCCCAGGCGCCAGGCGCGGACCCGGCATACGGTCCGTCCGTGCTGGGTCACGGCGGCCTCGAGCAGCTCGATGGTGCGGCCGGGGCGGACCACCTCGACGGCGATGTCGAGGTCCTCGATGCTGACGACGCCCAGGATGTCGTAGGTCAGGCGAGCGATGACCTTGTCGTCGGTGGCCCGGCCGGGCGCGGTCCTCGCGCGGGCGGCCACGACGCGCTCGATCTCGTGGACCACGAGCCCGGTGAGCGGGGCGATGTGCTGCTCGGTGGTCGACCAGGCGCCACTGGTGTGCTGGGTCGGGCGGAAGGTCGTCGGGCCGGTGCGTACGAAGTAGGCGCTCGCGTCGTCAGGCACCCGTCGATCCTGGCAGGTCGTCCGCGGTGCTCGTCCACCGGGCGGTCGTGGCGCCGTCCGCCGAACGCACCACGACGGCGCCGACCGTCGGCGCGGGGTCAGGTCCCGGTGATGTGCTCCGGGCGGATCGGGACCCGGGGCAGCGGCTTGCCGACCGCCTGCCGGATCGCGCTCGCGACGGCAGGGCCCGAGGAGATCGTCGGTGGCTCGCCCACCCCCCGCAGGCCGTAGGGCGCGTGCGGGTCGGGGTTCTCGAGGACGGCCACCTGCATCGGCGGCATGTCGAGGATGGTGGGCAGCAGGTAGTCGGTGAAGCTGGGGTTGCGGACCACCCCGTCGGCGATGACGAGCTCCTCCATGACGGCCAGGCCGAGCCCCTGGGCGCTGCCGCCCTGGATCTGACCGACGACGGCCTGCGGGTTGACCGCCCTGCCGACCTCCTGGGCGCAGTCGAGGGCGACGACCTTGACGAGCCCGAGCTCGACGTCGACGTCGACCACGGCCCGGTGGGCCGAGTAGGCGTACTGCACGTGGGCGTCGCCCTGCCCCGTCTCGGGGTCCACGGCCACCGTGGGGCGGTGCCGCCATTCGACGGTCTCCTCGACCGTCTCGTCGCCGAGGACGTCGGCCAACGTGGCGGCCACGGCCTCGCCGTCGAGGACGGCGCCTCCCGCCAGCCGGAGCCCGGCGGCCGGCAGGCCGAGACGAGCCTCGGCCATCGCCAGGACGACCCCGCGCACCCGCTCGCAGGCCGCCTTGACCGCGCCTCCGGTGACGTACGTCTGGCGGGAGGCGGACGTGGACCCGCCCGACCCGACCTGGGTGTCCTTGCTGTGCACGAGCACCCGCTCCACGCCGAGCTCGGTGCGGCAGATCTGCTGCTCGACGGTCACCAGCCCCTGGCCGACCTCGACCGCCGCGGTGTGCACGGTCGCGGTCGGCTCGCCGGCCACGACCTCGAGCCGCACCCGGGCCGTCGAGTAGTCGTCGAAGCCCTCGGAGAAGGCGACGTTCTTGTAGGCCACGGCATACCCGACGCCGCGGACGACACCCTCGCCGTGGGTGACGTTGGAGACGCCCCCCGGCAGTGCCCGAAGGTCGACGGCGTCGTCGGCCGGGCGGTCCGGGGGCAGTGGCATCGCCTGGACCCGGCGGAGCAGCTCCTCGACCGGGGCGGGGGCGTCGAGGACCTGGCCGGTCGCGGCCTGCGCGCCCTCGGTCACCGCGTTGTGGCAGCGGAGCTCGACGGGGTCCATCCCCAGCGCGGCGGCGAGCCTGTCCATCTGCGCCTCGTACCCGAAGGCGGCCTGGACGGCGCCGAAGCCGCGCATGGCGCCGCTCGGAGGGTTGTTGGTGTAGGCGCCGTAGCAGTCGACCCGCACGTTCGGGACGACATACGGGCCGATGCCGAGCAGTCCCGCGTTGGCGACCACGGCCGACGTGCTGGACGCGTAGGCGCCGCCGTCGAGGTAGATGGTGCCCCGGACGTAGACGAGCGTGCCGTCGCGGGTGGCGCCGTGCTCGTAGCGCATCCGGGCGGGATGCCGGTGGACGTGCCCGAAGAAGGACTCCTCGCGGTTGTAGACCATCTTCACCGGCTTGCCCGTATGCAGCGCGAGCAGGCAGGCGTGGATGTGCATCGACAGGTCCTCGCGGCCACCGAAGGCGCCGCCGACGCCGGCCAGGGTGAGGCGCACCTTCTCGGGGGGGAGCCCGAGCGCCCCGCAGATCTGCCGCTGGTCGACGTGCAGCCACTGGGTCGCGACATAGAGGTCGACGCCGCCGTCCTCCGCCGGGACCGCGAGCCCGGACTCGGGGCCGAGGAAGGCCTGGTCCTGGGTGCCGACCTCGTACTCGCCGACGACGACGACCTCGGCGCTCGGCTCGGGGTCGCCCGTGCGGACCTTGAGGTGCCGCACGAGGTTGCCGTGGGGGTGCAGCCGGGCCCGCTGCGGGCGCGGCTCGGGCGCGGCCGCCTCCTGAGCGCCCGTCGCGGACCCGGGGCCGTCCCAGCCCCGATGCCCGAGAGCGAGGACCGGGTCGGTGACCGGCTCGTAGACCTCGTAGTCGACGACGACCTTCCGGGCCGCCCGTTGCGCGGTCTCGGGGTGGTCGGCGGCGACGAGCGCGACGGGCTCGCCCTGGTAGCGGACCACGTCGAACGCCAGCACCGGCTGGTCGCTGATCTCGAGGCCGTAGAGCTTCGCACCGGGCACGTCCTCGTGGGTGAGCACGGCATGTACGCCGGGCGTCGCCAGCGCGGGGCCGATGTCGATGGAGCGGATCCGGGCGTAGGGGTGTGGGCTGCGCAGCGTGACGCCCCAGACCATGGCGTCCATCCACAGGTCGCTCCCGTAGGCGAACTCGCCACGGACCTTGAGGGTCGCATCGGGGCGCTGCGGGCTCTCGCCGACACCTCCGGTGGCTCCGGTGCGCTCCCGGGCGCGGGGGTCCGTGCGGGTGGTGGTCGTCGTCATGGTGCTCACCCGGCCTTCGCGACGAGGGACCGGTGCACGGCGGCCGCGTCCGCGGCGATGACGTCCTCGTCGACGGTGACGACGCGGTCGCGCTCGACGACGACGCGGCCGTCGACGAGGAGGAGCTCCAGCGGTGGTGGGCTGCCGAGGACGAGGGCGGCGACGGGGTCGGTGATGTCGGCGTGCGCGATCGTGTCGAGCCGCCACAGCGCCAGGTCGGCCAGCTTGCCCGGCTCGATCGAGCCTAGGTCGGCCTCGCGGCCCAGGACCCGGGCGCCGCCGATCGTGGCCAGGGCCAACGCATCGCGCACCCCGAGGGCCTGTGGGCCACCTCGGGCCCGGGCGAACAGGACCGCGTGCCGGGCCTCCTCGAGCATGCTGGCCGACTCGTTGCTCGCCGCGCCGTCGACGCCCAGGCCCACCCTGGCACCGGCGTCGACGAGGTCGCGGGTCCGGGCGATGCCGGCGCCGAGCCGGGCGTTGGAGGTGGGGCAGTGGGCGATGCCCGTGCTCGTCTCGCCGACCCGCGCGACGGCCCGGTCGTCGAGGTGGATGCCGTGGGCGAACCACACGTCGTCGCCGAGCCAACCCAGCCCCTCGGCATACTCCAGCGAGGAGCACCCGAAGCGCTCACGGCAGAAGTCCTCCTCGTCGAGGGTCTCGGCGAGGTGGGTGTGCAGGCGGACCCCGAGCCGGCGGGCGAGGGCGGCGGCCTCGCTCATCAGCTCGCTCGTGACCGAGAACGGGGAGCACGGCGCCACGGCGATCCGGAGCATCGAGTCGGGCGCGGGGTCGTGCCAGCGGGCGACGGCGGCCTCGGTGGCGGCGAGGGCCGCATCCCGGTCCTCGACGACGCGGTCGGGGGGCAGTCCGCCGTGGCTCGCGCCGAGGTCCATCGACCCGCGCGCCGGGTGGAAGCGCAGCCCGACCGAGCGGGCCGCCTCGATCTCGGCAGCGAGGACGTCGCCGCCGTCGCGGGGGAAGACGTAGTGGTGGTCGCTGCTCGTCGTGCAGCCCGTGCGCGCGAGCCAGGACAGCGCGCCCTCGGCGGCGACGTTCACGGCATGCTCGTCGATCCCCGCCCAGACCGGGTAGAGGGTGGTGAGCCACTCGAAGAGGGTCGCGTCGGCGGCGAGCCCGCGGGTCACCCACTGGTAGAGGTGGTGGTGGGTGTTGACCAGTCCCGGCGTGAGCAGGCAGCCCGAGCCGTCGACGACGCGGGCGCCGTCGCCGGCGGGAGCGGGGCCGGTGCCGACGCTCTCGATCCGGTTGCCGGAGACGACGACGTGGCCGGTGGTGTGCTCGGTGCGGGCCCGGTCGACCGTGGCGACGGCACAGCCCTGGATGACCGTTCGGGTGCCCTCTGGGGCCATGGGTCAGCGCTCCTGGCCGTCGCGGATCCGGTCGGCGGCGAGGTGGACCGCGTCGAGGATCTTCTCGTAGCCCGTGCAGCGGCAGAGGTTCCCGGCGAGGGCCTCGCGAATCTCCGGGTCGCTGGGGTGGCCGGTGCGCTCGAGGAGGTCGTGGACGGTGACGACGAGGCCGGGGGTGCAGAAGCCGCACTGGACGGCGCCGGTCTCGACGAACGCCTGCTGCACGGGGTGGAGGTCCGTGCCCTCCTCGCCGCCGGACAGCCCCTCGACGGTGACCACCTCGCGCCCCTGCGCCTGGCCCGCCGCGACGAGGCAGGAGCAGACCGGGACGCCGTCGAGATAGACGGTGCAGGAGCCGCACTCGCCCTGCTCGCAGGCGTTCTTCGAGCCGGGGAGGGCGAGTCGCTCGCGCAGGACGTAGAGGAGGCTCTCGCCTTCCCAGACGTCGTCGACCTGGCGCGGCTCGCCGTTGACGGTCGTGGTGATGCGCATGGCTCAGGCCGCCTTGCGGTAGTCGTTCCAGGCCCAGACCAGGGTGCGCCGGGCGATGACGGAGAGCGAGTGGAGGCGGTATGCCGCGCTGCCGCGGACATCGTCGATGGGGTCCGCGGCGCGGCATACCCGCTGTCCGAACTCCGTTGCGAGAGTGGGCGGAAGCTCGCCCCGCGACTCCCAGAGGTTGGCGTCGTCGAGGGCCGCCGCGGCGAAGGTGGCAGCCTCCTCGGCGATGCGCGGGGTGGGTGCGGCGGAGCCGATGCCGGTGCCGACCGTCCTGGCCTCGGGGTGGAGGGCGAGGCCGAAGGCGCACACGGCGATGACCATGGCGTTGCGGGTGCCGATCTTGGAGAACTGCTGCGGCCCGGTGGCCCGGGGCACCCAGATCGCCCGGATGAGCTCGTCGGGCGCGAGGGCGTTGCGCTTGACCCCGGTGTAGAACTCGGCGACCCTGATGCGCCGCGCTCCGCGGGCCGAGGCCACCTCGACCTCGGCGCCCGCGGCCAGCAGCGGCGGGTGGGCGTCACCGGCGGGGGAGGCGGTGCCGAGGTTGCCACCGATGGTGCCCCGGTTGCGGATCTGCGGGGAGCCGACGGTCCTCGATGCCATGGCCAGGCCGGGAAGCCTGGCGCCGAGCTCGGTGATGACTCGGGCGTAGGTCACTCCGGCGCCGAGTCGGACCAGGCCGTCCTCCTCGTACCACTGGCCCAGGTCATCGACCCTCGTGAGGTCCAGGAGCGCCGCCGGGCGGTGGCGGTCGAAGTTCAGCTCGACCATGACGTCGGTGCCCCCGGCGAGGGGGACGGCGTCGGGGCGCTCCGCCTTGGCGGCGAGCGCGTCGGCCCACGAGGTGGGTCGGAGGAAGTCCATGTCGGCTCCTGGTCAACCGGTTGCAGCACGCACAGGTGCCCCCTCGAACGTACTCTCCCGGGCCGGCTCCCGGATCGGCACCAGGATGAATGACCTCCGCCACCCGTCCGCCGCATCATCGCCTCGCCGCTTGGTCCCCTAACCTCTGCTAGCAGAAGGTAGGGGACCAAGCACAGGTTGCACCCTCTGCTTGGTCCCCTAACCTCTGCTAGGCGGCGGACCCGGCTTCGGTGGCGCCGATCGGCTCGGGGTCATGCCACGTCTGCCGCCGGGAGGCCAGGAGCCCGGCGTTCAGCACGGCCCGGAGCCGGGCCCCCTCGGCGTCGTCCACGCCGCGCATCGCCGTGAACGCGGCCAGGGCGGCCGGGTAGTCGCCGCGCAGGGTGTGCTCCAGCGTGGGGAGCAGCCTGCCGAGCAGTGAGTTGACCGCACCCACGGCGCGGAGCGGGCCGAGGAGATGGTCCAGCTCGCGCAGATCGGCCGCCCCGTCGTAGACGGTGTGGACCCGTCGGAACCGCGCGGTGACGGTGACTCGCAGCCCCCGGGCCGCCCCGGCGGTCGGGGTGGGCACGTTGCGCAGCCGGATCCCGCGGAGCCGGACGGGGCGGGAGAAGCGGAGCGCGACCCATGCCGGTGAGTCCGGCTCGGTGTGCACGAGCGTCCCGGTCGGGTGGTCGACATCGAGCAGCCGGGCCAGGTCACCACGATCGAGGGCGGTGCCGTGTCCGCTGCTCGCGGTGAGCGTCGTCAGGGGTGTGAGGTCCTCGACGCCGTCGGCGGCCAGACCGATCGACTGGAGCTCGAGGGGCTGCTCGGACGGCAGCTCCAGGTGCACCGCCACGATGCGGCCGTGGTCGACGGGGAGGTCGAGCAGGCCGTTCGGGGCGAG
>CAYPYK010000045.1:0-3784 GCA_964414665.1 uncultured Intrasporangiaceae bacterium
GTCGCGGACTGTCACCGCCGGTTCGGAGTTGCACCGACCCCGGAGCACGTGCCTCCAGTATGCCGCACCGGCGCGACACGCCCATCAGCGGAGTCGTGGCCCGGGTCACCGGGCCAGCCGCGCCAGGCCCACCCGGCGAACGAGGGACCGTGCGACCGGCCGCCGGCCCCGGACCTACCGGGTCGGGTGGTCGTGCCGGGCCACGAGCTCGCGCAGGTGGTCGACGGCTCCGGCGGCATCCTGCGGCCCGAAGACCGCTGAGCCGGCGACGAAGACGTCGGCACCGGCCTCGGCACACTGCTCGATCGTGTCGGCCGAGACGCCACCGTCGACCTGGACCCAGATCTCCCCACCGCGGCGGCGCACGGCCTCGCGGACCTCTCGGACCTTGGGCATCTGGTCGGTCATGAAGGACTGGCCCCCGAAGCCCGGCTCGACGGTCATGACCAGCACCATGTCGACCTCGTCGAGCAGGTCGGCGTAGGGGGCGAACGGCGTCCTCGGCTTGACGGCGAACGCGGCCCGCGCCCCCTGCGCCCTGATGTCGCGCGCGATCCGCACCGGGTCGGCGGCGGCCTCGATGTGGAAGGTGACCGACCTCGCCCCGGCCTCGGCATACGGGGGGGCCCACCGGTCGGGGTCCTCGATCATCAGGTGGCAGTCGATCGGCAGCGGGCTGACCTTGAGCAGGCTCTCGACGACCGGCAGCCCGAGGGTGAGGTTGGGGACGAAGTGGGCGTCCATGACGTCGACGTGTGCCCAGTCGGCGTTGCGCACGGACTCGAGCTCGGCCTGCAGGTTGGCGAAGTCCGCCGCGAGGATGCTGGGCGAGATCTGGAGCACCCTCCAACCCTAGCCACCGGCCCGGGCGCTACCGGACCATCCGGATCTCGACGAGCTGAGGGAACCGCTCGTCGATGAAGGTCCTACCGTCGGCCTCGAACCCGTTGCGCCGGTAGAACGCCACCGCCCGCTCGTTCCCGGACCAGACCCACACCTCGGCGGGCTCCCCGGGCGCGAGGCATCGCTCGAGCAACCCCTGCCCGACCCCGCCCCCGTGCAGGGAGCGGTCGACACAGATCGACCACACCTCGGTCGGGCGGGCGGGCTCGACCCCGGGCTTGTCTCGCGACGGGCCGCGCACCGCGAACCCGACGACCCGCTTCCCCTCGTGAGCGACGACCCGGAGCACCCGGCGCGGCGTCGCGTCGAGCAGGAGGCCGCGCCACCGGGCGACGGACCCGCGCACCGTCCGGTGGTCCCAGAACTCCGGCGGGAGCGTCCCGGCGTAGATGTCGACCCAGGCTCGGTGGTGCAGCATCCCCACCCCTTGGGCGTCGCCGGCCGTCATCGGGCCCACCTCGACGCGCATCGCTCACCTCCTCCGCAGCAGGGCCAGGAACATCGCGTCCGTCCCGTGGACATGTGGCCACAGCTGAACGTACGGCCCGTCGCCGAGGTCCGGGAGAGGCGCGCCGTCCGGTCCCTCGAAGTGGGGACGAGCGTCGACGACCTCGGCGTCTGGCCGGCGCTTGAGCACGTCCTCGACGACGAACCGGGTCTCGGCGAGGTGCGGGCTGCAGGTCGCGTAGCCCACGACGCCTCCCGGAGCGACGGCATCGAGGGCCGACGCCAGGAGGGCACGCTGCAGCGGCGCGAGCGCGGCGAGGTCCTGCGGGCTGCGCCGCCACCGTGCCTCCGGCCGCCGCCGCAGGGCCCCCAGACCGGTACAGGGCGCGTCGACGAGAACCCGTGCGTATGCCGCGGGCTCGGCCTCGCCGACCTCCCGGCCGTCCGCGGTGCGTACCTCGAGCCCCCGGCCGGCCTGCGCGGCATACGCCCCGAGCGCCACCAACGTCGAGCGGACGAGGTCGGCACGGTGGGGGCTGGACTCGACGGCGACGACGTCGGCACCGGCGGCGACGGCGAGACCGCCGAGAACTCCCGTCTTGCCGCCCGGTCCGGCGCACAGGTCGAGCCAACGATCCGGCACGCCGGGGGCCACGCCGACGGCGGCGAGGGCCAGCGCGACCAGCTGCGAGCCCTCGTCCTGGACGGCCGCCCGCCCGTCGCGTACCGCCGCGATCCGCCCGGGGTCACCGGAACGCAGCAGCGCCCCGATCGGCGAGGTCAGGCTCGGCTCGACCTCGGCCTGCGCAGCGAGGTCGGCGACGGTGGCAAGTCCCGGGCGCGCGACGAGGCTCACCCGGGGGGCCTCGTTGTCGACGCTCAGCAGCGCCTCGAGCTCGGCGCCGACCGTCGCAGCGGTGGCCCGACCGTGGCCGACCAGGGCCCCACGCAGCGCCTTGACGACCCACTCGGGATGGGAGTGCCGCACCGCCAGGGCCGGGGGCCCACCGTCGGCCGGGGCCACGGTGTCGAGCCACTCCTCGAGGGTGCGCTCGCCCACCCGGCGCAGCACGGCGTTGACGAAGCCGGCCGCTCCTGTGCCGGCCACCGAGCGGGCCAGGGCCACGCTCTGGTCGGCGGCGGCGTGGGCGGGGACCCTCATCCCGAGGAGCTGGTGGGCCCCGAGCCGCAGGACGTCGAGGACCTGGGGGTCGATGGAGGACGTGGGCCGCGCGGCCGCGGACGTGATGACCGCGTCGTACCGGCCCTGCAGCCGGACGGTCCCGAACGCGAGCTCGGTGGCGAACGCGGCGTCGCGCCCCTCCAGCCGGCGACGGTGCAGGATGCGCGCCATCTCGAGGTTGGCGTACGCCCCGTCGGCCACCGCCCGCAGAAGGGTGTAGGCGGCGAAACGGGTCGGCTCGGCGCGGCGGCTGCGGTCCGCGGGCCGCGTGGCGGACCGCTTCCGGGGCGGCCGGCCGGGGTGCTGGCTCACCCGCCGAACCCCTCGCCGTCCCCGATCCGGACCCCGCGTGCCCAGTCAGCGGCGGGCATCGGCCGCTTCCCGGTCGGCCGCACCTCACCCAGCTCCACCGGGTGGGTCGCGGTGCCGACGAGCACCGCGTGCTTGCCCGCCACGACGCGGCCGGGCGGAAGGACCTCGACGGGCCCGGACGGCATCGCGACCGGGCCGATCTTGACCCGCTCGCCACGGAAGGTGGTCCACGCCCCCGGGTTCGGAGTGCACCCCCGCACGTGCCGGTCGACCGCGAACGCGGGCGCGGTCCAGGCCACCTCGGCCTCCTCGGAGGTGAGCTTCGGGGCGTAGCTCACGTCGGCAGGCGACTGCGGAACCGGCGTGAGGGTGCCGTCGGCGATCCCGTCGATCGTCGCGACGAGCAGCTCCGCGCCGGCCTCGGCCAGGCGGCCGAGCAGGCTGCCGGCTGTGTCGTCGGGGCGGACCACCTCGGTCATCATCCCGAAGACGGGTCCGGTGTCCATCCCGGCCTCGATGAGGAACGTCGAGGCCCCGGTGACCTCGTCCCCAGCCATCAGGGCCCGCTGGACCGGAGCGGCGCCCCGCCAGGCCGGCAGGAGCGAGAAGTGGAGGTTGACCCAGCCGTGCGCCGGGATGTCGAGAACCTCCTGCGGGAGCAGCGCGCCGTAGGCGACGACCGCGCAGACGTCCGGGCCGATGGCCCGCAGCTCGTGCTGGAACGCCTCGTCCCGCGCGCCGGCGGGCGTGAGGACCGGTATGCCGTGCGCGAGCGCAGCCTCCTTGACCGGCGACGGTGCGAGGGTGCGGCCCCGGCCGGCCCGGGCGTCGGGGCGGGTGACGACGGCGAGCACCTGGTGCGTGGAGGCGACAAGGCCCTCCAGGGCGGGCACGGCCGTATCGGGGGTTCCGGCGAAGACGATGCGCATGGTGGGGGCC
>CAYPYK010000045.1:3884-8733 GCA_964414665.1 uncultured Intrasporangiaceae bacterium
GTCTCGGTCGTCTCGGTCGTCTCGGTCGTCTCGGTCGTCTCGGTCGTCTCGGTCGTCTCGGTCGCTCAGCGGCCGGTACCGAAGGTCGGGTGCGGGCTGGCCTTGACCCGCGGAGCCGGCTGGCCCGACCACTGCGCCGCTCGGATCACCCGCATCGCGGCCCGCCGCGCCTCGGGGTCGAGCCGGTCGATGAAGAGGATGCCGTCGAGGTGGTCGGTCTCGTGCTGGACGGCGCGGGCGAGCAGGTGGGTGCCCTCCACTGTCACGGGCTCGCCGAACTGGTTGAGCCCGCGGGCGACGACCTCGACCCGGCGGGGGGTGTCGAACGTCAGCCCGGGGAACGACAGGCACCCCTCCGGGCCGGTCTCCTCCTCCTCGCCGAGGCCGAGCACGGGGTTCACGAGGTGACCGACGAGGTCGTCCGCGTGGTACGTGAACACCCTCAGGCCCACGCCGAGCTGGGGGGCGGCGAGCCCGGCGCCGGCCGCCTCGAGCATCGTGTCGGTGAGGTCGCTCACCAGTCGACGGAGCTCCTTGTCGAAGTCGGTCACCGGCTCGGCCGGAGTGCGCAGGATGGGGTCACCGAAGAGACGGATGGGCTGGACGGGCACGTGGGTGAGTGTATGCGGCCCGTCAGTGGCGTGCCCCTGCTCAGATCCCCGGGTCCGGCGGGTCGACCCGGACTGTGACCGCCTCCGGCTCCTTGCGCGCGCTGCGCACGGCCTTCATCGCGGCCAGCGCCGAGGCCAGCCCCGGTGCGGAGCCGAGCGGGCCGCGCAACAGCAGGCGGGCGGCGTCGTCCCCGACCGGGAGAGGTCCGAGCACCTCGATGTCGGGGCCGAGCGCGGCGGCGGCGACCGCGGCGGTGGCGGCCGGTCGGGCACCGGTGACCGAGGCCATCGCCACTGTCGGCGGCAGGCGCAGCTGGCGCCGCTCGTCGACCTCACGCTGGGCGAACCACACCGGGTCCCAGCGCACGAGCGCCTCCACCGCGGGGATCGTGGCGTGCACCGGCGCCCCGGCGAGCACGACGACGCCGCCGGCGTCGGCGCCTCGCACCAGAGCGGCGGCGCCGAGCCACCGCCGCAGGGCCTCCTCCCCGGCGGTGAGCACCGGGCGGTCGAGCAGTGCCCAGGCGTCGAGGAGCAGGGCCGCGGCATACCCGCCCGCCGCCACCGGCTCGGCACCCGGCGTCGCGATGACGAGCCGCGGCGAGTCGGGGACGGCGTCGAGCACGGTCCCGCCCCCGGAGGTCTGCACGGGGACGCCCGGGAACGCCCGGCCCAGCTCCTCGGCGGTCCGTCGGGCCCCAACGACCGAGGAACGCAGCCGGTGGCCGCCGCACGCGGGGCAGGTGAAGCCGCCCGGGTCTCGCCCGCACCACCGACACGACGGCGGCGTGTCCCGGCGGGGCACGGCCAGTGGGCCGCCGCAGTGCGGGCAGCGCGCGGGCCGGCGGCACTCCTGGCAGGACAGCGAGGGCAGGTAGCCGCGGCGTGGCACCTGGACGAGCACCGGTCCGGATGCCAGCGCTGCCTTCGCCGCCTGCCACGCGGCCGACGGCAGGTGGGCCAGGGCTGCGGCGGGATGTCGCTCGGCCTCGCCGCCCTCGCCTGCCACCCGGACCCGTGGTGCCGCCCGGCGCAGGGCGGCGCGCGGTGCCTCGATCGGCCTGAGGTGGGCGTCGGCAACCAGCTGCTGGAGCCGGGCCGAGCGGCCGAACCCGGCCGCCAGGACGGCTGCACCCTCCACCTCGGCCCGGGCCAGGAGGATCTCGCGGACATGGGGGTACGGCGCCCGCGGCTCCTCGTGGAGGTCGTCGCCGTCGTCCCACCAGGCCACCAGGCCCAGGTCCCTGAGGGGGGCCAGGGCCGCCGCCCGGGTTCCGACGACGACGTCGACGTGGCCCCGCAGCACCTTGAGGTATGCCGTGTAGCGCGCCTGCGGCCCCTGGTCGGCGGTGAGGCGGACGTGATGTCCCGGGCCGAGCACGTCGGTCAGGGCGGTGTCGAGCCGAGCGACGTCGCGGTGGTCGGGCACGATGAGCAGCGTGCCCCGGCCACCGGAGCGCGCGGCGGCGGCCGCCTCGGCCAGCAGCCGAGGCCAGTCGGCGGCGGGGTGGGTGGACGGGACTGCGGTCAGGGTGGCCGCCGGCCGCTGCCCGCCCGCCACCCGAGCCAGGAACGGCCCGCCGGCGGGGTAGGGCGCCCACGCGCTGCCGGTCGCCGGGTCGCGCAGGGCGGGCGGCGACGCCGCGAGCCCGGGCGGCTCGGTCGGGAGAGCCTTCTCGGCGGCGGCGTGCCGCGGCGGCACGGCGAGGCGCAGGACGTCACCCAGGGTCCCGGCATACCGCGTCGCCACCACGCGCGCAGCGGCCAGGACGGACGGGGTGAGCACCGGCTCGGCCGAAACGACCCGGCGCAGCGGGGCCAGTCGGCCCTCGTGCTCGGCGTCGGCGCGGCGCTCGAGGACGAACCCGTCGAGGTCCTGACCGGCGAAGCGCACCCTGACGCGCACACCGGGCCGGGCGGCGTCGGCGAGCGAGGCTGGGACGGCGTACTCGAAGGGCCGGTCGAGGTGGGCCAGGCCGGTGTCGACCTGGACCAGGGCCACCGGGTCGTGCTCGGCGAGGGGTTCGGCGGCCGAGGCGGAACGGCGGCGTCGAGGACCGGGCGGCCGGATCAGGGCGAGCTGCTCGGGGTCGTGGAGGGAGTCGGGCGAGGCATCGAGGGCGGACCCGCCCGCCTCCGCTCGCCCACGCACACCCCGCTCACCCACGAGGGCGAACCTAGCCGAGCCGTGCGACGAGCCGTCACGCCTCCGCGACGCCTGTGGACAACCAGGGGCCGGTGACGCTCGGCTGTCACACCCCTGTGCTAGTCGGCGGCGTGTGGATCCCGTTGTCGCACAGACGTATTCGCGACCTCCTGTCTTGACGGGCCGCTCGAACATATGTACGATTTGATCATGGGAGCGGATCTCGCCGCCGTCGCCACCGTCCCGGTGGGTGACCCCGTCGTGCCTGGTGCCGGCGCCTGTCTCCCCCGGCCCGGCGGCGGGCGCCCGGTCCCTGCCGTCCGCAGCCTCGCCCAGGTGGGTTCGAGCGCCACCGAGCTCGGGCTGAGCGCCTGCCTGGTCGCGCTGACCACCGCCTCCGACGCACTGGAGGGCTTCGCCGTGCGGCTCGAACAGGCCGGCGACCGCGACCTGGCCGCCATCCTCACCCTCCTCGACACCGTGGCTGCCCGCGCGGCTGCGGGTCGGGTGGCCGTGACGTCCGAGGCGGTCCGCCGAGGCGTCGTGGCGGGGTCCCAGTCCCGCAACACCACCGGTTGGGTGCGCGAGCACGCCCCGTCCCAGCGCGGCCAGGGAGCAGGCACGACGGCCAGAGTGGCGGAGGTCATCTGCGCGCCGGGGCGCGAGCAGGTCCGCGCGGCGGTGCTGGAGGGGGCCGTGCCGCCTGCGGTCGCGCTGACGGTGGTCGGCGAGTTCGACCGGCTGGCGCCGCGGCTGACCGACGAGGCGTCCCCGACCGTGCTCGGCGGGATGCTCCAGGTGGCGGCCGCCGAGGGCTCCCGAGGGGTCGCCGCCGTCGCTCCCGAGCTGGTGCGCCGGTTCGGCCGCCCCGGCGACCTCCAGGCCGAGCAGGACGCCCTGGCCTTGCGGGTCGCCCTGAGCAGGCCGGCCCCCGACGGTCGCGGCACCGTGCGCTACGAGCTGACAGCCGACGCGATCACCCGGGCCACGATCGAGGCGGCGATCGGCCCGCTGAGCGCCCCCTCGCCCGGCGCCGACGGGTCCCCCGACCCGCGGACCAGTGAGCAGCGGCGCGGCCAGGCCCTCGCCGAGGTATGCCGCCGCGTCACCGCCGCGGCCCGGGCGGCCCGCGATGCCGCGTCACCCGTGCGCCCGGGCCCAACCGCCATGACTGCTGATGCTTCCCGTCCGATCGGACCGGGTGGCGATGCCCGTGTGCCCACCGCCTCAGTGCCCGCGGGGTCCGTGGCCGCTGCCTCCGTGGCCGCTGCCTCCGTGGCCGCTGCCTCCGTGGCCGCTACCTCCGTGGCCGCCCGGCCGGGTGCTGCCCACCGCACCGCCGACGGGCCGACCGGCCCGGTCCCCGGTTCGGCGGCGGTGAAGGCCACGCTCTTCCTCACGATGAGCCTCGAGGACCTGATGGATCGCACGGGCGCCGCCGAGACCGTGGGGTCGCTCGACTCCGGGACCCTCATCGCCCCCGAGACAGCCCGCCGGATCGCCTGCGACGCGGCCGTGGTGCCGGTCGTGCTCGGTAGCCACGGCGAGGTGCTCGACATGGGCCACCGGGTCCGCCTGTTCACGCCCGGCCAGACGCGCGCCCTCTGGCTGCGCGATGGACAGTGCACCTTCTCCGGATGTGACGCACCCGCGTTCTGGTGCGACGCGCATCACCTCGTGCATTGGGCCGACGGTGGTCCCACGTCCGTTGCGAACGCGGCCCTCCTGTGCGGCCGCCACCACTCGGTCGTCCATCGCGACCGGCTGCTCGGCCGGGTTGCCGATACGGGCGGGGTCGAATGGGATCTGCGCCCGGGCAGCTACGACCTGTGGCTCGTCGGGCACCGACCGACAAGCGACCAACCAGCCGCTGGCGCCGTCCGTCACCGAGCACCGGCCGGGTCACCATGACCACGCCGACGGCCAGCCCCGACCAGCGGCGGTCGGGTCACCGGCGCGCGGCGATGCAGGGCCTTGCGGCGGACGGAGGTGCGCCCCAGCGGTCGCAGAGCGGAGGCGCGGTGAGGGAGGTGTCGACCATCCCTCCTCGTCGTGGGGACCGCCCCTGACGGGCGGGCGACGCAACCCAGGT
>CAYPYK010000045.1:8833-16212 GCA_964414665.1 uncultured Intrasporangiaceae bacterium
CAGCCGTGGAGCGCGGGCGACGCAACCCAGGTCAGCCGTGGAGCGCGGGCGACGCAACCCAGGTCAGCCGTGGAGCGCGGGCGACGCGACCCAGGTCAGCCGTGGACGGCGCGCTTGAGCTCATCGACGCGGTCGATGCGCTCCCAGGTGAACGCCCCGTCCACGGACACCCGGCCGAAGTGGCCATAGGCGGCCGTCGCCGCGTAGATGGGCCGCAGCAGGTCGAGCTGGTCGAGGATCGCGGCCGGCCGCAGGTCGAACACCGCGGTGATCGCCGCCTGTATCTTGTCGGCGGGGACGGTCTCGGTGCCGAACGTCTCGACATACAGCCCTACGGGCTGAGCCTTGCCGATCGCGTAGGCGACCTGGACCTCGCACCGGCGGGCCAGGCCCGCGGCCACGACGTTCTTGGCCACCCACCGGGTCGCGTAGGCGGCCGAGCGGTCGACCTTGGAGGGGTCCTTGCCCGAGAAGGCACCGCCGCCGTGCCGGGCCATCCCCCCGTAGGTGTCGACGATGATCTTGCGACCGGTGAGCCCGGCGTCGCCCATCGGACCGCCGACGGCGAACTTGCCCGTCGGGTTGACGAGCGTGCGGTGGCTCGAGGTGTCCAGGTCGATCCCGGTGGCTGCGAGGTCGGCGAGGACCGGGGCGATGACGTGCTGTTCGACGTCGGGGGTGAGCATCCCGTCGAGGGAGATGTCCTCGGCATGCTGGGACGAGACGACGACCGTGTCGAGCGCGACCGCGAGGTTGCCCTCGTAGGCGATGGTGACCTGCGTCTTACCGTCCGGGCGTAGGTAGGGCAGCTCACCGGACTTGCGAACCGCCGCCAGGCGCTCGGCGAGCCGGTGGGCGAGCTGGATCGGCAACGGCATGAGCTCGGCGGTGTCGTCACACGCGTAGCCGAACATCAGCCCCTGGTCACCGGCACCCTGCTTGTCGAGGGGGTCGACCCCGCCGGTGCGGGACTCGTATGCCGTGTCGACACCCTGGGCGATGTCCGGGCTCTGCTGGCCGATGGACACCTCGACTCCGCACGACGCCCCGTCGAAGCCCTTCGTGGAGGAGTCGTAGCCGATCCGCAGGACGGTGTCCCTCACGATGCGTGGAATCTCGACATACGCCTCGCTGGTGACCTCACCGGCCACGTGGACCAGCCCCGTCGTCACCATCGTCTCGACGGCCACGCGGCTGCGCGGGTCCTGCTCGAGCAGGGCGTCGAGGATGGCGTCGGAGATCTGGTCGCAGATCTTGTCGGGGTGACCCTCAGTCACTGACTCTGAGGTAAACAGGCGCACGCCCACAGAAGCTCCTTGTCGCAGGGGATCGACGCACAATCTACCGTCCGCGCCACCCCGCACCGACATCCGAGGCCGTCCGCCCGGCTGGGGCCCGGTGAGTGGGCCGGTGCAGGGCCTGCAGCACCCCGTCGAGTCTGCGATCATTGCCAGGTGAATCTCGATCTCGGTCAGGTGGCGCCGACCGAGGAGGTGACCGGCACCACCGAGTCCTCTGCCCCGCCACCGCAAGCCGCCGCCGAGCCGACAACCGTCCCGGATCCCGGGACCGAGGCTCTGACCCTGCTCGCGCGCGCCCAGGCGCTCGCCGACCAGCTCCGCGGGGAGGCGCACGCCGATGCGGCGTCCGCCCGGGATGAGGCCGCCCGGGTCCGCGACGAGACGGCCCGTGCCGCGATGGAGCTGCGCGAGATCCAGCACCAGCTCGCCACCCTGCGGGCCGAGGCAGACCGCCGTCTCGCCGACTCCCGCGAGGAGGCCCAGACGATCCTCGCGGACGCCGCAGACCAGGCCGCGCTCCTGCGGGCACGGGCGACCAAGGCAAGCGACGAGGCCATCGCCGTGGCGGGTGAGGAGGCCGAGGCCCGCCTCGAGGACGCCCGGGCCCGGGCGACCGACCTCATCGAGACCGCGCAGCGCGAGCACGACACGGTGCTCACCCGGATCGCCGAACAGGAAAGCACCCGCCTGCACGAGCTCGACCGGCACCGCGACCGGGTGCACACCGAGCTGGAGCAGCTCCGCCACACCACCCACTCGGAGACCAGCCGGGCGCGCGACGAGGCCGAGCAGGCGGCGGCCGCCCACCTGGCTCAGGCCCACGAGGAGGCCGCCCGCCGGCTGGCTGAGGTCGCCGCCCGCGAGCAGTCATCGGATCAGGCCCGCGCCGCGGTCGAGACGGCGGCACGAGAGCAGGCTGACTCGCTCACCTCGCAGGCCAAGGCCGACGCCGACTCGGTCCTCGAGTCGGCCAACGCCCATCTCGCCTGGGCGCAGCGGACCGTCCGCGCGATCATCGAGAACGCCGAGACCGAGACCAGGGCGCGCGAGCGCCATCACCACCAGGACCTGCTCACCCGGATGCACCAGCACCGTGAGCGCGCCCAGACCCTGCTCGCCGGGGCCACGGCCAAGAGCAAGGACCGCGTCGCCGAGGCGGAGGCGGAGGCAACCCGGCTGCGCTCGCAGTCGGCCGCGGTGCTGAGTGCCGCCGAGGCCGACGCCGCGCGGACCAAGGAGTCCGCCCGCCGCGAGGCGGACCAGCTGCTCGAGGCCGCCAGGGCGCAGGCCGCGGAGGCCGAGGGACGGGCCCAGCGTCGGCTGGACGCCGCCGAGGCCGGGGCACGGCTCGTCCGCGAGCGTGCCGCGGAGGACGTCGAGCGCTTCCAGCTCGAGGCGCATGAGGCACACCGAGCCGCCCGAGCCGAGATCGTCCGCGCCTCGCAGGAGGCGCTGAGCCACGCGGAGCGGCTGCGCACCGAGGCCCGGGCGGCCGTGGAGCGGGCGCGCGACGAGGTCAACACCCTGGCCGCCCGGCGCGACGACATCAACCGCCAGCTCGGGAGGCTGTCGGGGGTCATCGAGGCCCTCGCCGTGCCCGAGCGTCCCTCTCCCGAGGAGGCCCCGTGGGTCGGCGGCCCGGCTCCGAACGACGCGGGAGCGCCGGCCGCACCTGCCCCACTCGACCAGGCGCCCCCCGACCACGACCACACCCCCGACCAGGAGCCACAATGAGCCAGACCCCCGAGTTCACCACCGTCTTCCGTGGCTACGACCCGCTGCAGGTGGACCAGCACCTCCAAGGGCTGAGCCAGAGCGTCCAGGCGGCGCACGACGAGGCGGCCCGCCTGTCCGTGGAGCTGACCAAGCTCAGCCAGGCACACGAGGCCGCCCAGCAGGAGATCGCGAAGCACCAGTCGACGGTCTCGTCGCTGCGGGACCAGCAGCGAAGGGTCTCGGCCCCCACCTACGCCGAGCTCGGCGAGCGGATCGGGTCGATGCTCGGCCTCGCCGACGAGGAGGCCGGGGCCATCCGCCAGGGCGCCACGGCCGAGGCCGAGCGGGTCCGCGCGAACGCCACCACTGAGGCCAAGGCCGTTCGGGACGCAGCCGACCTCTACGCCTCCGAGGTGCGCTCCAAGGCCGACGTCCACGCGTCGGCGACCCTCGAGAAGGCCCGGCTGGAGGCCGACTCGATCCTCGACGACGCGGCGCGTGAGGCCGCGGCCCGCCTTGAGGAGGCCGAGGCCTACTACGAGAACCAGCGCGCCCGGGCCGCTGCCGCTGCCGCCGACTTCGAGGCCACCTTGGGCTCACGGCGCGACAAGGCCGCCGCGGAGTTCACCGCCCAGATGGCGGTGCACGATGCGGCGCTGACCGACGCGCAGGAGCGTGCCGCCCGCCTGGCCAAGGAGGCCGAGGACCACCACGCCACACGGGTGACCGAGTCTGACGCGCTGCTCGAGAGGTCGCGCTCCGAGGCGACCGCTCTGGTCGACAGCGCCCGCGAGCACGCCGACCGGATCCGCCGCGACAGCGAGCGCGAGCTGGCCGCCGCCACGGCCCGCCGCGACAGCATCACCGCCCAGCTGAGCAACGTCCGCAACATGCTCGCCACGCTCGGTGGCGGGAGCGCGGTGCTGGCCGAGGACGTCGCCGTCGAGGCGGCACCTGCGCAGGAGCCCGCGGCCGAGACGGGCGAGGTAGCCATCGAGGACGCGACGCGCGTCGGGAGCGACCAGGCAGAGCCCGACGACGCGGCCGTCGAGGACGAGGCGGAGATCGAGGCCGCCGCCGTCGCGGACGAGGCGGAGATCGAGGCCGCCGCCGTCGAGGACGAGGCGGACGCCGAGGCCGCACCGAGCGGCGCCAAGCGGTGACCTGCTGATCCACCCGCGCAGGGTTCAGAACAACGCGGCGACGGCGTCCCACACGGCCTGGGCCACAACGGCTTTGGGCGACGGCCCGACGTCGATGACCTCGCTGCTCCCCCGGCGCAGGAGGTGAACCGTGCTCTCGTCCTGGCCGAACGTCACGCCTGGGCCGACCTCGTTGACGACGAGCAGGTCGCAGCCCTTGCGCTCGAGCTTGGCCCGGCCGAGGTCGAGCACCGAGCCTGACCCGTCGCCGGTCTCGGCGGCGAACCCCACGATCACCGGCGTGACGGCACCGCCCCGGTTCGCGACGAGCTCGGTGAGGATGTCGGGGTTGCGGACCAGCTCGATGCCCGGGGCCGAGGTGTCGGCGGACCCGTCCGCGCCTACCCGGTGCGTCTTCTTGATCTTGACCGGGGCATAGGCCGCGGGCCGGAAGTCGGCCACGGCTGCCGCCATGACGACGGCGTCCGCCTCGGCGGTGGCCGCCGCCACGGCGTCACGCATCTCCAGCGCGGTCTCGACCGGGACGACGCGCACACCGTCGGGGGCCGCGAGCGAGGCCGAGGTCACCAGCGTCACCTCGGCCCCCCGGGCGGCGGCAGCGGCCGCCAGGGCGTACCCCTGCTTCCCGGAGGACCGGTTGCCGAGGTAGCGCACCGGGTCCAGGGGCTCACGTGTCCCCCCGGCCGACACGACGACCCGGCGGCCGGCGAGGTCGTGCCGCGGGGCCGGGGCCGGGTACGCGTCCGAGCCTGCCCGTGAGCCGAGGTGGGCGAGCTCACGCTCGCACACGGCATACAGGTCCTCGGGCTCGGGGAGTCGTCCGGGCCCGGAGTCGGCGCCGGTGAGCCGTCCCGAGGCGGGCGCGACGATGTGCACACCGCGCCCGGACAGCGTCTCGACGTTGGCCTGGGTGGCCGGGTGCCCCCACATCTCCGTGTGCATGGCCGGCGCCATGACGACCGGGCAGCGGGCGGTGAGCAGGACGTTGGTCAGCAGGTCGTCGGCCTGGCCGGTCGCCGCCTTGGCGAGCAGGTCGGCCGTCGCCGGAGCGACGACCACGAGGTCGGCCTCCTGGCCCAGCCGCACGTGCGGGACGTCGTGCGCGTCGGCCCAGACCCCGGTGTGCACGGGCCTGCCGGACAGGGCCGACCAGGTGGCGGCGCCGACGAAGTTCAGGGCGGCCTCGGTGGGCACGACGGTGACGTCATGGCCCGCCTCGGTCAGCAGCCGAAGGAGCGAGCACGCCTTGTATGCCGCGATGCCGCCGGCGGCGCCGAGCACGACGCGCACGGGTCACTCCTCGATGGGCTCGGAGGTGAGCAGGCCCTCGTTGATCTCGCGCAGGGCGATCGACATGGGCTTCTCGTGGACCTCGGAGTCCACGAGCGGTCCGACGAACTCCAGCAGGCCCTCCTGCAGCTGGGCGTAGTAGGCGTTGATCTGCCGGGCCCGCTTCGCGGAGTACAGGACCAGGGCGTACTTGGAGTCGGCCTTCTGCAGCAGGTCGTCGATCGGCGGGTTGGTGATGCCGATGGGGTTGGCCTTGGTTCCGGACACGTGTGGTCGCTTTCGGTCGAGGTGGGTCTGCGGCGATGCTCGGGTCACGCGGGCACGCTCACGCGCCCACCGATCACATCAATGATACGAGTTCCTCGGCCGCACGCCGAACCTCGTCGTTGACGACGACGACGTCGAACTCCTCGGCGGCCGCCAGCTCGCGCCGTGCGGTGGCCAGCCGGGTCTGCCGTTCCTCTTCGCTCTCGGTGCCCCGGCCGACGAGCCGGCGCACCAGCTCGTCCCACGAGGGTGGCGCGAGGAAGACGAGCAGCGCCTCCGGCATCGCCTGGCGCACCTGCCGGGCGCCCTGCAGGTCGATCTCGAGCAGCGCGCTGTGTCCGGCGGCGAGCATCTGCTCCACCGGACGCCGCGGGGTGCCGTACTTGGCCCGGCCGTGGACGACCGCCCACTCGAGCATGTCCCCCGCCGCGACCATCGCGTCGAACTGCGCATCGGAGACGAAGTGGTAGTGCGCACCGTCGATCTCCCCGGGACGCGGGGGGCGGGTCGTCGCCGACACCGACAGCCACACGCCTGGCACATGGTCACGGATGTATCCCGACACGGTTCCCTTGCCCACGGCGGTGGGACCCGCGAGGACGACGAGTCGGGACGGGGTGCTCACTCCGCGCTGAAGCGGGCGAGCAGCGCCGACACCTGGTTCTGGCCGAGGCCACGCACCCTACGGCTCTCGGAGATCCCGATCTCCTCCATGATCTGCCGGGCACGCACCCGCCCGACGCCCGGCATCGACTCCAACAGGGCCGAGACACGCATCTTGCCGATGACCTCGTCGACCCGTCCCGTCGCGATGACCTCGGCCAGGGAGCCCTGGGCGTACTTGAGGCGGTTCTTGACCGCGGCCCGCGCGCGCCGCGCGGCCGCGGCCTTCTCCAGTGCTGCTGCTCTCTGTTCCGCTGTGAGCGGCGGTAGTGCCACGTCTCTAACCCTCCGTTGAGACTGCCGACCATGCCGAATCGACGATCGGACCTTCACGGACTATATCGACCCGCGCGCCCGGCGGCGCTGCGAGACAGAGCGGCACCTCCCCACCCGAGCGGCCCAGCACCTCTCGCACCACGGTGGCAGCGGCCGCGCCCTCGGTCAGGCCAGCAGAGAGCGAAGGTCAGCGGCCTCGCGACGGGCCGCGTCGCGCAGTGCCACGGCGTCGGGACCGGTGGAGAGGATGCCGCGGCTGCTGCTCGGGAGCACGTGCGCCAGTGCTGCTCCGAAGGTCGCGCGGACGCCCTCGGCGGTGCCGCCCTGCGCCCCGAGCCCCGGAGCGAGCACCGGGGCGCCCGCGGCGGCCAGGTCGATGCCGAGGTCGTGGACGGCCGACCCGACGGTCGCGCCGATGACCAGGCCGACGCTGCCGAGCTCCCCCCGCTCGCGGGCGGGGGCGTTGTCGGCGGCCACCCCGTCGACGACGGTCGCCGCAACGCTGCGCCCGTCGCGGACGGCGTGCTGGACCGAGGGACCCTCCGGGTTGGAGGTGAGGGCGAGAACGAACACGCCCCGGCCGGTCGCCAGCGCCATGTCGACGGCCGGTCGCAGTGACCCGTAGCCGAGGTAGGGGCTGACGGTCAGGGCGTCCGCGGGGCTGGGCGCGTCGTCCTCGAAGTGGGTGAGCCGCTCGGTGACC
>CAYPYK010000045.1:16222-16784 GCA_964414665.1 uncultured Intrasporangiaceae bacterium
CCCGGCCGCCCCGAACACCTCGAAGAACGCGGACTGAGGCTTGACCGCGGCCACCGCACCTGCGAAGGCCTCGACGCAGGTGAGCGCGAAGCGCTCCACCCCCGCCAGGTCGTAGGTGAGCCCCCAGGACTCGACGAGCCCGCGGTGCGGGTCGATGCCGGCACACAGCGGCCCGTGCGCGTCCATCGCCGCCCGTAGCCGGACGCCGAACGGCTGCTCCGCCATCTGGCCGGTCCCCCTGCCCGGGACCTCCGCGCTCGTCGCCGCGGCCGGGCCGGTGACGTCCGCGCCGCTCATGGCTGCACCATCCTCTCGTGGGCGATGCCGACGACCTCGGTGAACCGGGCGAAGCCCTGGGCGGTGAGGAGTGCGGCCAGCTCGTCGCGCACCCGCAGCGGGGCGTGCGGGTCGTTGAAGGTCGCCGTCCCCACCTGGATGGCGCTCGCCCCGGCCGCCACCAGCTCGAGGGCGTCACGGCCGGTCCGGACGCCCCCGACGCCGATGATCGGGGCCGAGGGGAGGGCCCCGGCGCGCATCGCCGCCGTGACCTGCCAGATGGCGC
>CAYPYK010000046.1:0-10032 GCA_964414665.1 uncultured Intrasporangiaceae bacterium
ACGCCAGGACCCTGGAGTATGCCGTCCTGCCGCGCCAGGACCGGATCGAGGCGGCCGTCCGCCGGGTGCTCGGGTGACGGAGGTCCCCTTCCCGACGATGAGCGAGTCGGACCCGTCGGCCGTCGGCGTCCTGGCCACCTGGTACGTCCAGGACGGCGAGGCCGTCGCGCCCGGCCAGCTCATCGCCGAGGTGCAGATGGACAAGGTCGACATGGAGGTCGTCGCCCCCGCGGGCGGCGCCATCCGGTTGGCCGCTGCCGAGGGCGCCGAGGTCGCGCAAGGGACGGTGATCGCGTACATCGGGTAGCACGGCCGGGCTCGCAGCCCGTCGCCGCCGGTCCGATGCTCAGGTGTCCAGGAAGTCCGTGAGGTGCGCGAGGAAGCGCTCGGGCTGCGTGGCGTGGACCTCGTGGCCCGCGTCGACCGTCACCGACCGGCCGTCGGGGAGGAGGCTGACGAGCTCAGTGATGTGCTCCCCGGAGACGAAGCTGCTCGGGCCCCCGGCGAGCACCAGGGTCGGGACCGAGACGGATGCGATGACGAGCGGCCAGTGCGCAGCCGGCTCGTCGATCTCCGGGCGCACCTGCTCGACGACCGCCCAGTCGAACGCGAGCTCGACCTCGGGCCGCGCCGGTGGTGCCGGGCGGCGGCGGTGCGGCAGGCCGACGTCCTCGAGGACGAGCCGGCGGACGAAGCTGCCCCGGGCAGCCACGCCGAGCGCGACGAGCCCGCCGAGCGAGTGGCCGACGAGGTCGACGCAGGGCTCGGACAGCCGGCCGAGCACGGCGCTCACATCGTCGGTCATCGCGGCGATCGAGTAGGTCCCGGGCCGGTCGCTGCCACCGTGGCCGCGCAGGTCCACGGCATACACCGTCCGGGAGTCCGACAGCGGTGCCGCGACGGCGTCCCAGTCCCCGGCGGTGGCCCCGGTGCCGGGCAGCAGGACGACCGCGGTCGCGGTCGGGGTGGCGCACCGCCACACCCGGAGCGAGAGGGTGACCTCGGCGACGGTGACGCGCAGGCGGTCGGGCACCCGACGAGCCTCGCCCCTGGCGGGCGCCGGGGCCAAGGCGTTTCGCCGACAGCGCAGCCGCGCGACGATGTCGGTGGCCCGGTTTGACCCTCACACGGTGTCAGCCCCTAGAACGGAACCGTCGGATAACACCACATACCGGAGACGTCATGTTGAGCATCGGTGAGTTCGCCCGGTACCTCGGGGTCAGCGTGCGCATGCTGCGCCACTACGACGCACTGGGGCTGCTCGTCCCCGCGCACGTCGACCCGCACTCGGGCTACCGCTCCTACACGGCAGCGCAGCTCGACCGGGGTAACCGGCTCATCGCCTTCAAGGAGCTGGGCTTCGGCCTGGAGCAGATCGGACCGGTGCTGGACGCCCAGCTCTCGCCGGCCGAGCTGCGGGCGATGTTGACGCTGCGTCGGGCCCAGGTCGCGGACGAGATCGCCGCCGACCGGGCCCGGATCGCCGAGATCGAACGACGCCTCCGGTCGATCGAAGGAGGAACAATGTCCCAGCTCGAGTTCGTGGAGAAGGCGCTGCCGGCGATGCGGGTCGCCCAGATCACCGGGACGGTCGAGGACCAGCCCCAGATCGGACCGACGATCGGCCCGATGTTCGAGCGGCTCGCGACCGCTCTCGGCAGCAGCGGCATCGCTCTCGACCGGCCGGCCCTGGCCTGGTACCGACCCGTCGGTGACGGGATGGAGTTCGCGGCGGCATTCCCGGTCGGGCTCACCGAGCCCACCGCACAGCTCGACGCGGCCGGGGCCACCCTCGGCACCCTCGACGCCGCCGAGCGAGCGGTGACCGTCCTCCACCACGGCGGGATGGAGTCGATCGGGCAGGCCTGGCAGGCGCTCGTCCGTCACATCGAGGACGCCGGCTACCGGCTGACCGGGTTGGCTCGGGAGGTCTACCTCGACATGCCGCTGGACGGCGACCCGGCGGAGTGGGTCACCGAGCTGCAACAGCCCGTCGAGTAGCGGCTGACCGTGCTCGGCTCGGGCGGGTCTGCCGCGACCGCTCGCGGTGGCCGCCGCATCCCCCCGGCACCTCGCCTCTGCCGCCGCATCCCCCACCGCCTCACCTCTGCTAGCAGAGGTTGCGTGACGAAGCAGAGGCTGCAACCTCTGCTTGGTCCCCTAACCTCTGCTAGCAGAGGTTAGGGGACGCGGGGGCGAGACGAGGCGACCGGGTCGGTGACGTCGGCGACGGCGGCGGCGAGCACGCGGCATACGTCGTCGCCGTCCACCGTCACCGCGACGCCGTGCGCACCGGCACCCATCGACACCGGGCGGCCGAGGACCGTCGCGTCAGCGACGACGGGCCATGGCGTGGTCGACCCGAACGGGGTGATCGTCCCGCGCTCGTAGCCCGTGACGTCCTTGGCCGTCGCGGCGTCGGGCATCGAGATCCGGTTGACCCCGAGGTGGGCGCGTAGCTTGGGCCAGGAGATCTCGCGGTCGCCGGGGACGAGGACGAAGAGGAAGTCGCCCTCCCCCCGCCGCACGACGAGGGTCTTCACGATGTCACCGGGCCGCACCCCGCGTAGCGCTGCGGCCTCGGCCAGCGACGCGACGCGTCCGTGCCGGGTGACCGCGTGGTCGATGTCGTATGCCGCGACCGCCTCGAGCGCGCGATCCTCGCCCGACCGCCCGCTCACCGGTTCGCACGGCTCGCCCCTCGCGTCTCCCACGCCGGCCCCCTCACGCTCCCGTCCCCTAAGTTCTGCTAGCAGAGGTTAGGGGACGAAGGAGAGGTTGCAACCTGTGCTCGGTCCCCTAAGTTCTGCTAGCAGAGGTTAGGGAAGGGGGAAAGCGGGGTAGGACGGCGGCGGGAGGGGGCAAGGTCTGGGATCCGAGACGGGGAGGCAGGCAGTCGATCTGTCCTCTTGCCCTGCGATGGGGTCCAATGATGGGGTGCGCACCGTGAGCCCCGATACCCGGACGTCGTTCCGTACCCGCTGGGCGGCCCTGGCTCCGGTCGGGCGCGACCCGGACACCGGCGGCTACCGGCGGTTCGCCTGGACCGCCGAGGACCGGACCCTGCGTGGGTGGTTCGCCGCGGAGTGCGCCGCCCTCGGGCTCGACCTCACCGAGGACCGGATGGGCAACCAGTGGGCGTGGTGGGGCGACCCGGACGCCGCGGTGGCCGCGGGCGACCCGGGCGTCGTGGTCGGCTCGCACCTCGACTCGGTCCCCGACGGGGGAGCGTTCGACGGTCCGCTGGGGGTCGTCAGTGCACTGGCGGTGGTGGAGGCGTTGCGGCGCAACCGCTTCCAGCCGACCCGACCCATCGGCGTTGTCAACTTCGTCGACGAGGAGGGGGCCCGGTTCGGTGTCGCCTGTGCCGGCTCGAGGGTCATCACCGGGGCGATGACGCCCGACCGGGCCCGCTCGCTCACCGATGCCGACGGAACGTCGATGGCCGCGGCGATGCGGGAGGCCGGGCGCGATCCCGAGGGCATCGGCCGCGATGACCGGGTGCTGGCCCGGGTCGGGGCCTACGTCGAGCTACACATCGAGCAGGGCCGGGCGCTGGTCGACATCACCGGCGACCACGCCGTCGCCGTCGGGAGCGACATCTGGCCGCACGGCCGCTGGCGCGTCGACGTGCCCGGCGAGGCCAACCACGCGGGCACCACCCGCCTGGAGGACCGGCACGACGCCATGCTCGGGGCGGCCACCGTCGTCATCGCCGCTCGCCGAGCGGCCCGGGCCCGCGGCTGCGTCGCCACGGTCGGCAAGGTCGCCGTCACCCCCGGCGGCGTCAACGCCGTGCCGAGCGCGACCACCGCCTGGCTCGACGCGCGTGGCCCTGACGAGGGGGCCGTCCGGGCCGTCGTCGCCGACGTGACCGAAGTGGCCGGCGAGTTCGGCGCCACCATCGCCGAGGAGTCGTGGACCCCCCGGACGCCGTTCGACCCGACGCTGGTGGGACGTCTGGCGGCCCTGCTCGGCGGCATACCGCTGCTCGGCACCGGAGCCGGGCACGACGCGGGCATCCTCGCCAACGCCGGCGTACCGGTCGCGATGCTGTTCGTCCGCAACCGCACCGGCGTCTCGCACTCACCCGCGGAGTTCGCAGACGAGGCCGACTGCGTGGCCGGGATCGAGGCCCTGGCGGCCGTCGTCGCCGATCTCGCCGGGTCGCGGTGACGGCGATGACCGAGGCGGTCACGACGACGTACTGGTGCGAGCACGCGCAGCTGCCCACCGGCGTCCAGGCGGCGGTCCGCCTCACCGTCAGGGGCGACCGGATCATCGCCGTCGAGCCGCGCGCCAGGGGGCATGCCGCCGACGTGCGGCTGCGCGGCGTCGTCCTGCCCGGCTTCGCGAACGGGCACAGCCACGTCTTCCACCGGGCCCTGCGCGGTCGCACCCAGGGCGACGGCGGCAACTTCTGGACGTGGCGCGAGCACATGTATGCCGTGACCGAGCGGCTCACGCCGGACAGCTACCTCGCGCTGGCGCGGGCGGTCTTCGCAGAGATGGTCCTGGCCGGATACACCGCCGTCGGCGAGTTCCACTACCTCCACCAGGGACCGGGCGGGCACCGCTACGCCGACCCGAACGCCATGAGCCGGGCCCTGGTCCAGGCGGCCCAGGAGGCGGGGATCCGGCTCACCCTGCTCGACACCCTCTATCTCGCGGGGGGTCTCGCGGCCGACGGGCACCTGCCGCTCTCCGAGGTCCAGCGACGTTTCGGCGACGGATCCGTCGACGCCTGGGCGGCCCGGCACGAGCTCCTGGAGGACGGCCCAGGCCTGCGGATCGGGGCGGCGGCCCACTCCGTGCGGGCCGTGCCGCGCGACTGCCTCGCCGATCTGGCCAAGCTCGTCGACGACCGACCGGTCCATGTGCACGTGTCCGAGCAGATGGCCGAGAACGTTGCGGCACAGGCGTTCTACGGTCTGACACCCACCGAGCTGCTGGCCGAGGCGGGCCTGCTGCGGCCGACGGCGACGACCGTCCACTCGACCCATCTCGTCGACACCGACATCGAGACGATGGCGCGGACGGGGGCGAGTGCCTGCATCTGCTCGACGACCGAACGCGACCTGGCCGACGGGATCGGCCCGGCCCGGGCACTGCACGACCACGGCGTCCCGCTGTGCGTGGGGTCCGACCAGCACGTGGCGATCGACCCCTTCGTCGAGGTGCGGGCAGTCGAGGAGGGCGAGCGGGTGACCACGAACGAGCGCGGCCGCTTCTCGCTGCGCGAGCTCGCGGCGTTCGGCGGCGTCAACGGCTACCGGGCGCTCGGCTGGGAGCACGGCGGCGTCCTCGAGCCCGGCTCGCTCGCCGACCTCGTCGCCGTGCGGCTCGACAGCGTGCGGACGGTGGGGGCGCGGCCCGACCAGGTCGTCTTCGCCGCGGGTGCGGGGGACGTGAGCGACGTCGTCGTCGGCGGGGTGGCGATGGTCCGTGAGGGCCGGCACCGGCTGGGCCCGGTCGAGCGCCTGCTCGGCGACGCGCTTCGCCCGCTGCGGGAGCCGCGATGACCGACCAGTGGCCCACGACGACGACGGCGCCCGCCACCCTCGTCACGGGGATCGGCGAGCTGGCCACCTGTGTCCCCGAGGGTGAGAACCTGCTGGGGCTGCGGCGCGACCAGGCCCTCGTCGTCGAGAACGGCCGGTTCGCCTGGGTGGGTCCGGCCGCCGAGGCGCCGGCGGCCGATGAGCGGTTGGACCTCGGCGGTCGGGCGGTGCTGCCGGGGTTCGTCGACAGCCACTCCCACCTCGTGTATGCCGGCGACCGGGCCGCCGAGTTCGCCGCCCGGATGGTGGGTGCGGCCTACGACGGGGGCGGGATCGGCGTCACGGTGGCGGCGACCCGCGAGGCATCTGACGACGAGCTGCGCGAGCTGCTGGCCCTGCGGGTGGCCGAGATGCGGGGTCAGGGCACGACGACGGTCGAGGTCAAGAGCGGCTACGGCCTCACCGTCGACCAGGAGGAGCGGCTGCTGCGCCTGGCCCGTGAGGTCACCGACGAGACGACGTACCTCGGCGCCCATGTGGTACCGGCCGACGCCGACGGCGACCGAGCGGCATACCTAGACCTCGTGACCGGGCCCATGCTCCGGGCCTGCGCCCCGCACGCGCGGTGGGTCGACGTCTTCTGCGAGCCGGCGTCGCCGCACGCCTTCACCGAGGACGAGTCGCGGGCCGTCCTGCGTGCCGGACGCGACGCCGGGCTCGGGCTGCGCGTGCACGGCAACCAGCTCGACCACGGCCCCGGGGTGCGACTGGCCGTCGAGCTCGGCGCGGCCAGCGTCGACCACTGCACCTACCTCGACGACGCCGACGTCGACGCGCTCGCCGGCGGTGACACGGTGGCGACGCTGCTGCCGGCGGTCGAGTTCTCGACGCGCTCGCCCTACCCCGACGCGCGGCGGCTCATCGGGGCGGGGGTCACCCTGGCGCTGGCCACCGACTGCAACCCCGGCACCTCCAACACGACCTCGATGCCGTTCGTCGTCGCGCTGGCGGTGCGTGAGATGCGGATGACCCCGGCCGAGGCGGTGTACGCCGCGACGGCCGGCTCGGCGCGGTCCCTGCGGCGCGACGACGTCGGCCGAGTCGCGGTCGGGGCGCGCGCCCACCTCTGCGTCCTCGACGCGCCCTCGCACCTGCACCTGGCCTACCGGCCCGGGGTCCCGATCGCCCGGAGCGTGCTGCTCGGCCAGGACTGACCGCAGCCGCCACGGCGCGGCGCGGCGCGGGCCGTCAGGCGTCGGTGTCGGTGTCGTCGTCGGTGTCGGTGAGCTCCTTGGGCAGGTGCCCGGCCGACCTGGCGTAGTACGCCGCGGCCCGGCGGGTCGCCAGGGTGCGGGCCGTGCCGGCGGCCAGGCCCGAGATCGTCACATACGACAGGGCCTTGACGAGGGGGGTCTCCGGGTTCTTGGGGTCCAGGGTCGTGTCCTGTCCGGCCCCCCGCCAGATCCGGTCGACGAGCCTGGTGGCCAGGCCGGCGGCCACGGCGGCCGAGCCCATGCCGAGGATCTTCCACACCATCTTGCCCATCGTCGCTCCCGGTTCGGTTGGTCGCGCCCCGTGGCCGGTGCGCGGTCGGTCTTCCCCATTACCGCCCATCATGCCGCTGCGGTACTCTCGATGGGCAACGACAGGGGAGCGCTCCGGCGCTGAGAGTGCGGTATCGCCCGCAGACCCTCGAACCTGATCCGGTTAGCACCGGCGAAGGAAGTCGGGATCTCAGGTGAGGTCCGCGGCATACGTCTTGGCGTAGGCCGGGGGCTCGCCTCCCCGAGGTATCCATCGGAGACCACGGGAGATGTTCGTCATGGCCAACACGGCAACCATCGCGTCGGGGACCGCCCGTCGCAGTATCCGCGCCACCGCGCCGCTCGCGCACTGGCGCACCGTCGACCTGCTGACCGTCGCGTTCCTCGGCGCGGCGTTCGGCATCGCCTTCTGGGGCTGGGGGATCTTCTACAACGGTCCCGTCACGGCCCTGCAGATCGGCTTCGCCCCGGCGATGGGGCTCTTCGTCGGCCCCTGGCTCATCGCCGGCGTCGTCGGCGGGCTGGTCGTCCGCCGGCCGGGCGCGGCCCTGCTCACCGAGGTCGTCGCCGCGCTCGTCTCGATGGTCCCGGGCACCCAGTGGGGCGCCACCGTCCTGGTCTCGGGCATCCTGCAGGGGCTCGGCGCCGAGCTGGCGTTCGCCCTGTTCGCGTACGGCGCCTTCGGGGTCGGCGCCGCTGCACTCGCGGGCGTGCTGTCGGCCCCGCTGGAGTGGGCCTTCGAGACCTTCCAGGTGCCCGCGTGGTTCGCCCACGTGCCGGGCCTGTCGGTCATGGTCGGGGGCGCCGCGTGGTACGCCGACTGGAGCACCGGCTGGAAGCTCGTCTACCTCGCCACGATGGCGCTCTCCGGGCTCGTCGTCGCCGGTGCCGTGGGGTGGCTGCTCACCCGCGCGCTGGCCAGGGCTGGTGCGCTGAGGGCGTTCCCGCCCGGGCAGGAGCTGCGGGAGTCACGTCCTGTCTGACCGTTTCGCGACCGTGACGTCGGTGGAGTCCCCGGGCGGACCGGTCACGGAGGCCGCGCGCCCCCGTGGCGGTCAGGTCGTCGTGCGAGGGCTCACCTGGCGCCCTTTCGGACGCCGCGAGCCGGTGCTGTGCGATCTCGACCTCACGATCCCCGCGGGGCAGCGGGTGCTGCTCGCCGGCCCGAGCGGCTCGGGCAAGTCGACGCTCCTGCGCGCGCTGGCCGGGCTGCTCGAGACGGCCGACGCGGGTGAGATCAGCGGCTCGGTCACCGTCGACGGCGTGCCGCCCGGACGGCGGGCCGGCGAGGTCGGGATGGTCCTTCAGGAACCCGGAGCGGGCGTGGTGGCGGCGACGGTCGGGCGCGACGTGGCGTTCGGGATGGAGAACGTCGGCATGCCCCGCGCGGCCATGTCCACGAGGGTCGCCTCATCCCTCGCCTCGGTCGGGCTGCGGATGCCGCAGGACACCCCGACCGGTGCGCTGTCCGGTGGCGAGACGCAGCGCCTGGCCCTCGCCGGTGCGCTGGCCCTGGAGCCGAGCGTCCTGCTTCTCGACGAGCCGACGGCGATGCTCGACCCTGCCAGCGCCGCTGCGGTCCGCCGGTCCGTGGCCGACGTCCTGGCCGCCCACCCACTGACGACGGTCGTCGTCGAGCACGTCCTCGGTCCCTGGGTCGACCTCGTCGAGCGGCTCGTCGTCCTCGACGACCGTGGCCGGGTGGTCGCCGACGGGCCGGTGCACGAGGTGCTCGCCCGAGAGCGGGACCGGCTGCTGGAGATGGGGATCTGGGTGCCGGGCGCGCCGGCCCCCGTGCCGGTGGCCGTTCCGGCCGATCTGCTGCCCGGGCCCGCCGTGGCGGCGGGAGGCGTGCCCGGGCATCCCCCGGTGACCGCCGCGGCCCTGCGGGTGGACCGAACGGTCCGGCTGCTCGACGGGGCGACCCGGACGGTGCCGGCCCTGGTCACGACCGCCCCCCTCTCGCCGGAGCCCGGGTCGACCACCGCGGTCGTCGGGCCTAGCGGCTCGGGCAAGTCCACCCTGCTGCTCACCCTGGCGGGGTTCCTCGACCCCGCCGACGGGTCGGTGACGGCCGGGGCGAGCGGTGCGCCCGTCGCGTCGCTGACCTCCAGGGCGCTGGCGGCGGCCGTGGCCTGGGTCCCGCAGTGGTCGAGCTCGACGATCATGACGGGCACCGTGCTCGACGAGGTGCTGCTCACGGGGCGCTCCCTCGGCCGTCCCGGTGAGGACGCCATGGCGCGGGCCCACGGCCTCCTCGACGCCCTCGGTCTGAGCCACCTCGCCGGCGCCGACCCGCGCGAGCTGTCCGGAGGCGAGCAGCGTCGCCTCGCCCTGGCCGCCGCCGTCCTCCACGGTCCCGCGCTGCTCCTCGCCGACGAGCCCACGGTCGGCCAGGACCGGCATACCTGGGCGGCGGTGCAGGGCATCCTCGCCGCGCACCGTGCCGCGGGCGGCGCCGCCGTCGTGGCCACCCACGACCCGGACGCGATCGCCGCGGCCGACCGACGGCTCGACATCACCCCCGCGGCCCCACCCGCCGAGCCGGTGCGGCGCCGCCCCCTCGCCGCCCGCGCCGGGCCGCTGTCGCTGTTGCTCGGTGCGCTGCTGGCGTTGCCCGCCGGCGTGTTGGCGCCGCACTGGCGGACCTCGGTGTGGGTCCTGGCCGTGCAGGCGCTCCTCGTCGCGCTCGCCCTGGTGGCGCCCGGCCGCGGCCCCGGTCCGCGCGGACGGGCCCGCCGGCTGGCCGTCCGGCTCGCGCCGGGGATGCTGGGCGCCCTGTCGGTGGGCTGGTCGACGTGGCTCCTCGCCGGGCACGACATCGCGACGGCGGCGACCGTCGCCCTGCGGGTCGTCATCATCGTGCTTCCCTCGGCGGCGCTCGTCCCGCTCATCGACCCCGACGAGCTGGGCGACCATCTCGGGCAACGGCTGCACCTGCCGCCCCGACCCGTCGTCGCCGTCGCCGCCGCGCTGCAGCGGGTGCA
>CAYPYK010000046.1:10042-16751 GCA_964414665.1 uncultured Intrasporangiaceae bacterium
TGTGCACACGATGGGTGCGATCTGGGCCGAGATCGCCCGGGCCCGTCGGGTCCGCGGGATCGCCGTCGACCGACGTCATCCCCGCACCGTCCTCGCCCACCTCTCGGCCCTCACCCTCGGGTTGCTCGTGCGCTCGCTGGCGGCGGCGGCCCAGCTCGCGGTGGCGATGGACGCGCGCGGCTTCGCCACGGCATACCGGCGGACCTGGTATGCCGCGGCCCCCTGGCGGGTCGCGGACTGGGCGCTCGTCCTGGGCTCACTCGTCCCGCTCGCGGTGGCGCTGGCGGTCCGCTGACCGCGCCGGCCGGTCGAGGTGATCTGGGTCTCGTGCCGGCGAGGAGGCTGCAGGCGCGCGCACCTAGGCGGCCTCGTCGTGCAGGTCCTTGGGGTGGGTCGTGTGGCTCCGGCCGTTGGGAGCCGTCCACACGGCCGACCCGTCGGGCTCGAGCCGTAGCCGCCAGCCCGCATGGTGCTTGAACCCGTGGTGGGTCGTGCACAGGCAGAGCAGGTTGTCCTCGGAGGTGGGGCCGCCGGGGAACGGGCGCACGTGGTCGAGCTCGCACCGACGAGCGGGTGTGGCGCACCCCGGGAACCGGCAGGTGCCGTCGCGGCGCCGCACCCGGTCGGCGAGGGCGGCCTTGGGACGGTAGCGGCGAAGCGACCCCGGTGGGCCGTCGGCCGACCCCGGTGGCCCACCGCTCACCCGAACCCGGACATCGGGGTCGGCGAGCAGCAGAGCCAGGTGGTCGGGGAGCAGCAGGCCGTGCCGGGGGTCGTGAGCCGCCCCAGGGACGAACCAGACCTCGCCTCGCGCGTCGCGCTCGAGATGCGGGTTGCGGTCGACCCGGCGGGCGGCCCCCGCCGTGAACGCGAGTCCCCACTCGAGGTCGCTCGCCGCCGCGGTGCGGGGCGTCCACTCACCGTCGAGCATCGACTCGACGACGGGGTCCGCCGACGGCGGGTGATGCACGACAGGCGCGCCCGGCCGGTCGTGGGCCGCTGACCCGGTGGGCAGGACGAGCTCGACGCTCGTCTCGATGTGGGCCTGGGCGAGCACGAGATCGCTGAGGGCGTCGGCGCGAGCGGTGTCGACGGTGTGAGCGGGCTCGGCCGCGAGGTACTCCTGGGCGAGGGCGTCGACCGCCGCCCACATCCGCTGGGAGACGGGCGTGGGGAGGTCGACGGACCAGTGCGCCAGGCCGAGCTCGCCGGGTCGAACGACGACCCGACGCCGGCGAGCGCTGTCGCGGACGGCCCCGGCCACCCCCTCGGGGTCGGCCTTGAGGGCGGCTCGGCGAGCCCGCTCGCCGAGCGCTGGACCGGTGAGGTCGAGGACGTCGCCGGCGAAGACCCGCGCCTCGAGCTCGACGAGGTGCTGGTGCCGCACGCCCGCCGACCCGCGCACGACGGCGTCGGCGCGCCACGGCTCGAGGTCGCCGGCCCAGGCGGCGGCATACGTCCTCGGGAGGTCCTCGACCAGCTCGCTCGCCCGCCGCATCCGGGTGGCCATGGTGCGCGGCGCCACCCGGAGCACGGGGGCGAGCATCGACGCGGCCACCTGGTCGGACCCGGGCACGACCACCATCCGCGGGCCGCGGTCGGCCGCGCCGGTCGTGCGGGCGCGGGCATCGAGGTCGGCCTGCAGCTCGGCGTGGTGCCGCTGGACGTCGTCGTCGACCCGCCCGGCGAAGACGTCGACGGCTGCTGCCTGGCGCGCGGCCAGGGCGTTGATGGCCCGCTGGGTGGCGGCGACGACCACCTCGGCCTCGTCGGCCGACATCGCCCCGAAGTCCGTCAGGGACAGGCCCGACAGCGCGGCCGCGAGGGCGAACGGGTCCGCCTCGCGCACCGCCGCCACCGTCGGATGCGCCTCGAACATGTGTTCGAGTCTACTGCGAGCCACCCATCGAGGCAACCCTCTGAGGAGTCGAATCCTCCTGTGGGGCAACATACTTGGCGTCGCGACGCGCTCTGACGGCCCCCGAGCCGGACGGTCGGAGAGCCGACCGCCGACGCTCCGGCGGGCCCGGCACATCCGCGCGGGCTACCGTCGGGCGATGGGACCCACCGGGCACGCCAGAGCCACCGTGGCGGCGCTGGTCAGCGCCACCGCCCTCGTGGTGACCGCCTGCACCTCGGGTGGCAGCGGGCCGTCGGCGACCTCCTCGTCCCCGTCCGCTCCCGCCCCCACGACCGCGTCGCCCTCGCCCAGCGCCTCCCCACCGACCTCGACCCCCGATGACTGGACGACCTACCACCGGACCACCGACCGCTCCGGGTTCGTCCCCGGGCTCGCGAAGGTCACCCACCTCGGCCAGGCCTGGACGGCGCGCCTCGACGCCGAGGTCTACGCCCAGCCGCTCGTCGTCGGCGACCTCGTCATCGCCGCGACCGAGGGCGACAGCGTCTACGGGCTCGACCGCGCCACCGGCGCCGAGCGCTGGCGCCGACGTCTGGGGACGCCGGTCCGCCGAAGCGACCTGCCGTGCGGCAACATCGACCCGCTCGGCATCACCGGGACCCCCGCGTACGACCCCTCCACCGGCTCGGTCTTCGTCGTCACCGAGACGACCGGAGCGCGGCACACCCTGGTCGCCCTCGACGCCGCGACGGGTGCCGAGCGCTGGCGCCGATCCCTCGACGTGACGAAGCGGGACCGGCACGCCGAGCAGCAGCGCGGGGCTCTGGCCGTCGCGGGCGGCCGGGTCTACGTGCCGTTCGGCGGGCTGTACGGGGACTGCGGCAACTACGTCGGCTACGTCACGGCGACGGCCGTCGGCGGGTCCGGACGGACCACCTCGTATGCCGTCCCCACCGGCCGCGAGGGCGGGATCTGGGCCGCCTCCGGCGTCGCCGTCGACTCCACCGGCGACATCTGGGTCGCGGTGGGCAACGGCTCGAGCACGGGTGGCGCCTACGACGGCTCGGACTCGGTGCTCAGCCTGTCCGCGGACCTGTCCCGGCGGCTCGGCTACTTCGCCCCCTCGACGTGGGGATCGCAGAACGCCCGCGACCAGGACCTCGGCAGCACCGGCCCCGTGCTCCTCAGCCGGGGCCGGGTCCTGGTGTCGGGCAAGGACTCCGAGGTCTACCTCCTCGACGCCGCACACCTCGGCGGCATCGGCGGGCAGCTCGCGAGGCTGACCGGCTGCGCCGGGTACGGCGGGAGCGCCTGGGACGCCTCGGCCCGGGCCGCCTTCGTCCCCTGCAACGACGGCCTGCTCCGCGTCGACGTCGGCTCCACGACGCTCGCGGCGCGGTGGCGGGCCCCCGTCTCGGTGACCGGGTCGCCCGTCGTGGGCGGAGGTGTCGTGTTCTCGCTCGACCCGGCAGGGGGCCGGCTGCACGCGCTCGACGAGCGGACGGGCAAGGAGGTGGCCTCGGCCCGGACCGGGGTGACCAGCCGGTTCGCGACGCCCGCGGTGAGTGGCGGCCTGGCCCTCGTGCCGACGTTCGCCGGGATCACCGCGCTCACCCTGTCGTAGGGTCGACGGGCCCGGACCGGGCCCGGCCGGCGTGCGCGGCATACTCGGGTGGTCATGGCCGCCACCCCCCTCGCGCCCGAGCCGCGCGCCCGGATCCCGCGGGAGATCTGGGTGCTCATCGCTGCCGCCTTCGTGATCGCCCTGGGCTTCGGGCTCATCACGCCCGTGCTGCCGCAGTTCGCCCAGAGCTTCGGGGTGGGGGCGACCGCGAGCTCGGTCGTCGTCAGCATGTTCGCGTTCTTCCGGCTCGTCTTCGCCCCCGGCGGCGGCCGGCTCATCGCCCGGATCGGGGAGCGTCCGGTCTACCTCCTCGGGCTGGTCATCGTCGCGATCTCGACCGGCGCCACGGCGTTCGCCCAGTCCTACTGGCAGCTGCTGGTGTTCCGGGGCCTCGGCGGGATCGGCTCGACGATGTTCACCGTCTCGGCGGTCGCGCTCATCGTCCGGCTCGCCCCGCCCACGATCCGGGGGCGGGTCTCGTCGGCCTACGGGTCGGCCTTCCTCATCGGCGGCATCGGCGGCCCGGCCGTCGGCGGCACCCTCGGCAGCCTCGGCCTGCGTGTGCCCTTCCTCGGGTACGCCGCGGCCCTCCTTCTTGCGGCCACGCTCGTCGCAGTGTTCATCCACGGCGACGCCCTTCGCCCCAAGGAGGGGGCGCCGGTCCTGCAGGTCATGACGGTACGAGAGGCGTTGCGGGACAGCGCCTATCGCGCCGCGCTGGTCTCCGGGTTCGCGAACGGCTGGACCAACTTCGGCGTCCGCAACGCCATCCTGCCGCTCTTCGCCGCGGCCGTCATCGGCAAGCAGCCGTGGGTCGCCGGGATGGCTCTGGCCGTCTTCGCCGTCGGCAACGCGGTCGGTCTCACCATCTCGGGGCGGCTGTCCGACCGGCTGGGGCGGCGGCCCTTCATCATCGGTGGGCTGGCCGTGAGTGGGGTCGCCACCGCCGTGACCGGGTTCGCGAACAGCCTGCCCACCCTGGTCGCCATCTCGGTCATCGCGGGTGTCGGCGCCGGGACGCTCAACCCGGCCCAGCAGGCGACGGTCGCCGACGTGGTCGGCCGCGAGCGCAACGGTGGCCCGGCCCTCGCGGCGTTCCAGATGTCCCAGGACTCGGGCACGATCGTCGGCCCCATCCTGGCCGGCCTGCTCGTCGACCGGGGCAGCTTCCACCTCGCGTTCGGCGTCACCGGGGCGATCGGGGTGCTCGCCGCCGTGCGCTGGCTGCGGGCGCGCGAGACGCTGCGACCGTTTGGAGCACCCGCTCCGGCCGATGCTCCGCATCCCGACCCCGCGAAGGGTGGCGATCGGCCCCTTCAGCAGCCCTGATGGGGCGGATCCCCACCCCTCGGCGGGCGCAGGCACACTAGGTGGCATGACCGAGCGTGCTGCCAGCGCCACGGCCGTCCTGGTCTGCCAGGGCCGGGCGACCGCCGACGGGCGGTATGCCGTGGGGCGCTTCTCCGACCCGGTCGCCCGGGAGCTGCTCGACCCGATGGAGCTGCTGGTCGTGGAGCGTGTCCGCTCCGAGCAGGCATCCACGGGCGCCGACCGGATGGCGCAGGAGCTGGTGCGCAGGACGGGCGTGACGATGGTGCCGCGCACCATCGCCATCGACGAGGTCGTGCGCGAACAGGGCGCCGGGCAGGTCGTCATCGTCGGTGCCGGGCTGGACGCCCGGGCCTGGCGGATGCCGGAGCTGGCCGCGGTCACCGTGTTCGAGGTCGACCATCCGGCGTCGCAGCGGGACAAGCAGCGGCGGGTCGGTGACCGCACCCCGACCGCGGGTCGGGTCGTCCACGTTGCGGCCGATCTCGCGAGCCAGCCCCTGGGGCCCGCCCTGGAGAGCGCGGGGTTCCACCCGTGGGCGGCGACGACCTGGGTCTGGGAGGGGGTCGTGCCCTACCTGGCCGCCGGCGAGGTGCGGGCGACCACCGCCCAGCTGTCGGGGCTGTCCGCACCCGGTAGCCGGCTCGTCGTCAGCTACCAGGCGAACTCCTGGCCCACCCAGGTCATGCGGTCCGCCATGCGCCTCGTCCTGCGGGTCTCCCGGCAGCCTGACCCGCTCGCTGGCGAGCCGTGGCGCTCCATGTGGTCCCCGTTCGCCATGCGAAGGATGCTGGGCGACAACGGTTTCGACGTCGTCTCCGACGATGACCTCCTGACCCTCGCCGAGGGCCTGGACCTGCCCGGCGGCAACAACGGCTCGCTGCGCAACGGTCGCGTGTCGGTCGCCGTCCGCCGCTGACCGGCATCGAGCCCGGTCGGACGTGCGGGCGCCCAGCGGGGGGGCAGCCCAGCCGGCGGTGGTCGGCCCTCAGCGCGCCGGCCCGCGTCGCGGCATCCCGGACCATGCTGGCACCCGCCCTGCGCCGTTGGCCAGGGTTCACCCGCCGGCGACCCGCACCGGCCGGCCCGGCCAAGGGCGGGTCCTGGCTCACGTCCAGGGCGGGGACATACGGTGCGTGAATGAGCATCCGACTCGGCTACCAGATCCCCAACTTCAGCTACCCCGGCGCCGACCCGGCGCGGATCGTCCCCGCCGTCGTGCAACAGGCCCACGAGGCGGACGGCGCCGGCTACGACGCCGTCTTCGTGATGGACCACTTCTACCAGCTGCCCGGGATCGGCGACCCGGACGAGCCCATGCTCGAGGCCTACACCCTGCTCGGCGCGCTGGCGACCGCGACCGAGCGGGTCCAGCTCTCGACGCTGGTCACCGGCAACACCTACCGCAACCCGACCCTGCTCGCGAAGGCCGTGACGACCCTCGACATGGTGAGCGGCGGCCGGGCGGTCCTCGGCCTCGGCGCGGGCTGGTTCGAGCTGGAGCACACCCAGCTGGGCTTCGAGTTCGGGACGTTCACCGACCGCTTCAACCGGCTCGACGAGGCGCTGCAGATCATTGTCCCGATGCTGCGCGGCGAGCGTCCGACCTTCTCGGGGGACTGGTACCGCGCCGAGGGCGCGACGAACGAGCCCCGGCTGCGCGAGGACCTGCCGGTGCTCATCGGCGGCGGCGGGGAGCGGAAGACGTTCAAGTACGCCGCCCGGTATGCCGCTCACCTCAACCTCATCTGCAACGCCACCGACATCCCTCAGAAGATGGAAGCCCTGGCGCAACGCTGTGAGGAGGAGGGCCGCGACCGGTCGAGCCTGGAGACGAGCTTCCTCGCCTTCGTCATGATGGACGAGGACGGCGACAAGGCGCGGGCGATGCACAA
>CAYPYK010000047.1:0-9499 GCA_964414665.1 uncultured Intrasporangiaceae bacterium
CTGGGCCTCATGCACCGGCCGAGCGTGCTGTTCCTCGACGAGCCGACGACCGGGCTCGACCCCGAGGCCAGGACCGAGATGTGGCGGGAGATCGAGAGCCTCGCGAAGGACGACGCCACGACGGTCCTGCTCACGACGCACTACCTCGACGAGGCCGACCACCTCGCCGGGCGGCTGGCCATCATCGACAAGGGCCGGGTCGTCGCCGAGGGCACTCCCGACGACCTCAAGGGCGAGCTGCGCGGCGACGCCGTCTCTCTCGACGTCGAGAACCTCGAGGTCGCCACCGCTGTCGCGCAACGGATCACGCACCTCGACGGCCTGTTCGACATCACCACCGAGGGCCGGACGGTGCGGGCCCGCGCCGAGAGTGGTGCTCACTGCGTGCCGATCGTCCTCGCCTGCCTGGAACAGGCCGGCATACCCGTCCTCTCCGCCACCGTCAGCCGACCGTCGCTCGACGACGTCTACCTGCGCCATGCCGGACGAGCGTTCGCCAAGGAGGGGTCATGACCACTCTCGTCACCCACTCGACCCACCTGACGATCCGGTCGGTGCGCCAGCTCATCCGGCAGCCGGCGTTCGTCGCCATCACGCTGGTCCAGCCTGTCATCTGGCTGTTCCTCTTCGGGCAGCTCTTCAAGCGGGTCGTCGACATCCCGGGGTTCGCGGCGCCGGGCACGTCCTACCTCGAGTTCCTCACGCCCGGGGTCGTCGCCATGACGGCGCTGTTCTCGGCCGCGTGGGCCGGGACGGTCTACATCGAGGACATGAACCGGGGGGTGATGGACCGGCTGCTCGCCTCGCCGGTGCGGCGCGGGGCGATGATCAACGGGACCCTGGCCTACCAGTCGATCACCACCGGGGTGCAGGCGGCGGTCATCATCGGTCTCGCGTATGCCGGGGGCGCCCGGTTCGCGGGCGGGTTCGCCGGGGTGACGCTGACGATGCTCTCGGCGATCCTCCTCACGCTGATCTTCGCGGCCCTGTCCAACGCCGTGGCCCTCATGGTCCGCCAACAGGAGGCGCTCATCGGTATCAGCCAGCTGCTGAGCCTCCCGCTGTCGTTCCTCTCCTCGGCGGTCATGGACATCCGGCTGGCGCCGGAGTGGATCCAGACGGCGGCCCGCTACAACCCGATGGACTGGGCGGTCGTCGTGAGCCGCCAGGCGCTGTCGGCCGCGCCGGACTGGGGCGCCGTCTGGCCCCGGCTCGGGGCGCTCGCCGGGCTGGCCCTGGTCATGGGCTGGCTCGCCACCCGGGCGTTCGCGGCATACCAGCGCTCGTCCTGACGTCCGCCCGGGCGCCTCGCCGGCCGTCGGTGCTCGCGGGAACGACCGGGAAACCGGACGTTCCCGCGAGCACCCGTCGTCCACAGGTGGCGGCCTCGGGTGCGTCGGTCCACACGTCCTCCCTGCCAGGTGCCCTGTCGGGGTGGGTTGCCCCAGAGTGTGCCGATGCGGACCACCGAGCAGCGTCGAGCGCTCCTGCGACGCGCGGAGGACCTCGCGGCAGACCGGGACGGCGTCGTCAGTCGCGAGGGCCTACGCGAGCTCGGCGTCGACCGGCAAACCGTCGGCCGTCAGGTCGCGGCGGGTCGGTGGCGCATGCACGGGCGCCGCACGGTCGCGGTCCACACCGGGGCGTTGAGCGACGTCGCCCTGCGGTGGCGGGCGGTCTGGGAGGCCGGTGCGGGTGCCGCCCTGGACGGGGTGGCGTCCTTGCATGCATCGGGTCTGCGCGGCTTCACGACCGATGTCGTCGACGTCTCGGTGCCTCCGGGGCGTCAGGCTGCCCGCATCGCCGGAGTTCGGGTACACCACCTGCGCAGGGCGGACCCGGGCGAGCTCGTCGGGGTCGGTGTGCCTCGCGTCCGCGCGGCACTCGCGGCCGTCCGCGCCGCGCACTGGGCCTCGTCGGACCGGCAGGCCGCGCTCATCCTCTGCATGGTGGTCCAGCAACGTCTGGTGGCCGGCGACCGGCTCCTGTCGCTCGTCGACCCGGTGCCGGGGCGGTCACGTAGGGCATTCGTCGCGCGGGTTGTCGAGGACGTTGCTGACGGTGTGCACGCCCTCGGCGAGCTGGACTTCGCGTGGCTCTGCCGGCGGCACGGGCTGCCGGAGCCGGAGCGTCAGGTCGTCAGGGCGGGCCCGCGGGGACGGACGTATCTCGACGTCCGGTGGCGCGACCGTCCGCTGGTCGTCGAGATCGACGGCGCCCAGCACCAGCAGGGCCTCGCCGTCGCCGAGGACCATCTGCGGCGCAACGCACTCGCCCTCGCGGGGGAGGTGGTTCTGGCCATCGACCTCGTGGGGCTGCGGCTACGCACCGAGGAGTTCATGGCGCAGGTCGTCGCCGCCCACGCTGGGCTCGCTCAGCGGGCGGCGCGGTCGGCCTGACCGGATGGGTGCTCGCGGGAACGACCGGGAAACCGGACGCTTCCGCGAACACCCGTCGACCGAGCCGGGCCGAAACGTCAGGCGAACTGCCAGGAGCGCTTCGACAACCCGTACCAGAAGCCGTCGATGACGCTGTCGCCGGCGACGCCGGTCTCACAGGCCGCCCCGAGGGCGACGAACAGCGGCGCCCAGTGCTCGGTCCGCGGATGCGCCTCGCGGGCGGCGGGGGCCTTGGCGGCGAAGTCGAGCAGCGCGTCGACGTCGCCTGACGCGACGGTCTCGGCGGCCCAGTGGTCGAACTCGCTGGACGGCATCGGCGGCGCGCCGTCCGCCCCGGCCGCCGGGTTGAACCAGCGCAGGTTGTGCGTCGTGAAGCCCGAGCCGACGATGAGCGTCCCGGCGTCGCGCAGCGGCGCGAGCCGCCGGCCCAGCGCGAAGAGCCGCCGCGGGTCGAGCGTCGGCATCGACAGCTGCAGCACGGGGACGTCGGCCTCGGGGTACATCTCCACGAGCGGCACATAGGCGCCGTGGTCGAGGCCGCGCGACGGATCCTGGAGGAGGGGCTCGCCCGGCTCGCGGTCGGGCCCCGGCCCGCCGAGGAGGCGCGCGACGTCAGCCGCGAGCTCCGGCGCACCCGGGGCGGCATACGTCACCTCGTAGTAGTGCCGTGGGAACCCGTAGAAGTCGTATACGAGCGGCACGTCGCCGGAGGTGGCCGAGACGGCGGTCGGAGCCTGCTCCCAGTGGGCGGAGACCATGAGCAGGTTGGCCGGAGGGGGTATGCCGGCCGCCCACGTCGCCAGCTCGCCGCGCCAGCGTTCGTCATCGGCCAGGGGCGGCGCGCCGTGGCTGAGGTAGAGGACCGGCATCGGTCCGGCCGGCGCCTCGTCAGCGCGGGGGGTGTCGCTCGTCGCCATCAGGACTCCGGAAAGAGTAGTTGAACTGTTAACGAGACCCGGCGGGCGGCTATTCCGACCGGGCGGAGCCCCGGACGGGCGCGGGGCAAGGGCTCCAGCCGGCCGCCGACCGTCGTCGGAAACCCCCGTGTCGTCACCAGCGACCCGGCGTGGCCGACCCGCCCGGCGCCGCGGCATACCGACGGCTGGGAGGCGTGTGTCGTGAGATGCCGTTGTGCCGATCCGAGGTCGGGGCGCTACCGTTCGAGCCGGACACCGCGGCGGAGCAGCGACGAATCCGCTGCACGCGGTGCCAGGATGGCAGGTGAGCAGTGAGCGGTTCGGGACGCAAGCTCGTCATCGTCGAGTCGCCAGCCAAGGCGAAGACGATCGCGGGCTACCTGGGGAAGGACTGGGACGTCGAGGCCTCGGTGGGCCACATCCGCGACATCCCCACGCCCTCGGAGATGCCGGCGGAGATCAAGAAGGGGCCGTTCGGCAAGTTCGGGGTCAACATCGAGGACGACTTCGACCCCTACTACGTCGTCGACGCGGACAAGAAGAAGAAGGTCCGCGAGCTCAAGGCCCTGCTCAAGAATGCCGACGAGCTCTATCTCGCCACCGACGAGGACCGCGAGGGCGAGGCCATCGCGTGGCACCTCCTCGAGACGCTGCAGCCCACGGTGCCGGTCAAGCGGATGGTGTTCCACGAGATCACCAAGGAGGCCATCCAGCGCGCGGCGAACTCGACCCGCGACCTGGACACCCGCCTCGTGGACGCCCAGGAGACCCGTCGCATCCTCGACCGCCTCTACGGGTACGAGGTCTCGCCGGTGCTATGGCGCAAGGTCCGGGCGGGGCTCTCGGCCGGACGGGTCCAGTCCGTCGCCACCAGGCTGGTCGTCGAGCGCGAGCGCGAGCGGATGGCCTTCGTCGCGGCGTCGTACTGGGACGTGGAGGGCGAGTTCACCCCGGACGGGGAGTCCCAGCAGTTCACCGCCCGGCTGAGCTCGGTCGACGGGCAACGGGTCGCCACCGGCCGGGACTTCGCCGACGACGGGACTCTCACCCACCACAAGGCCGTCCGGCTCGACGAGGCCGCCGCCACCGGGATCGCCACCGCGCTGCTGGCGCTGCCACGTCAGGGCGGGGTCCGGGTCGGCTCGGTCGCCGACAAGCCCTACACCCGCCGCCCCTCCGCCCCGTTCACGACGTCCACGTTGCAGCAGGAGGCCTCGCGCAAGCTGCGCCTGTCGAGCAAGAACGCCATGCGCGTCGCCCAGCGCCTCTACGAGAACGGCTACATCACCTACATGCGCACCGACAGCACGACGCTGTCGGCCGCGGCCCTGACGGCGGCCCGCCAGCAGGCCCGAGACCTCTACGGTGCCGACTACGTGCCCGACGCTCCACGGGTGTACGAGAAGAAGGTCAAGAACGCGCAGGAGGCGCACGAGGCGGTCCGCCCGGCGGGGGACCGGTTCCGCACGCCGGCCCAGGTCGCCGGGGAGCTGCGCGGCGAGGAGTTCGCCCTCTACGAGCTGATCTGGAGGCGCACGGTCGCCTCGCAGATGGCCGATGCCCGGGGCTCCACCGCCACCGTCAGGCTCACGGCCGCCCTGTCCGGCGACGCGCCCGCCCGCGAGGTCGAGCTCAGTGCCTCGGGCACCGTCATCACCTTCCGGGGGTTCCTCGCGGCGTACGAGGAGGGGCGCGACGAGCAGCAGGCGCTACGCAAGAAGGACGTCGCACTCGAGGAGCGGCGGCTGCCGAGGCTCGCCGAGGGTGCCGAGCTCGCGGTGGTCAGCGCCGACGCCGACGGCCACGAGACGTCGCCGCCACCGCGCTACACCGAGGCCACCCTGGTCAAGGCCATGGAGGAGAAGGGGATCGGCCGCCCGTCGACCTACGCGTCGACGATCGGCACGATCCAGGACCGCGGCTACGTGACCAACCGGGGCAACGCCCTGGTCCCGAGCTGGCTGGCATTCGCCGTCACCCGGCTGATGGAGGAGCACTTCACCCGGCTCGTCGACTACGACTTCACGGCCTCGATGGAGGCCGACCTCGACCGGATCGCCCGGGGCGAGGAGCTGCGGGCGGCCTGGCTGCGCCGGTTCTACTTCGGCGACGAGGCCAGTAGCGCCGAGGGCCTGCACGCCCTGGTCGAGGACCTGGGCGATATCGACGCCCGGGCCATCTCGACCATCGACCTCGGCGAGGGGATCGTCGTGCGCGTCGGCCGCTACGGCCCCTACGTCGAAGAGGTCGTGCCGGCGGGCGTCGACGCCGGGACCGGTGAGGTGACCGAGACGTATGCCGCTGACGAGGCACCCGCCGCCACCCCCCGGCGCGCGACCGTCCCCGACGAGATCGCCCCCGACGAGCTGAGCCCGGCCCGGGCGCGCGAGCTGCTCGAGGCCGCGGCCGACGACGGCCGGGTGCTCGGCCAGGACCCGGTGACCGGACGCGACATCGTCGCCCGCGCGGGGCGCTACGGCCCCTACGTCACCGAGGTCATCCCCGAGCCCGACGGTGACGCCGCACCCGCAGGTCGCGGCACGGCCAAGGCGGTCAAGCCCAGGCCGAGGACGGCCAGCCTGTTCACCGGCATGGACCTGGCCACGGTCGACCTCGACGCGGCGCTGCGCCTGATGTCGCTGCCCCGCGTCGTGGGCACCGACCCGGAGTCGGGTGCGGAGATCACGGCCCAGAACGGTCGCTACGGCCCCTACCTGAAGATGGGCACCGACTCCCGCTCCCTCGAGACCGAGCAACAGCTCTTCGACATCACCCTCGAGCAGGCCCTGGCGATCTACGCGCAGCCCAAGACCCGCGGACGCGCCGCGGCCAAGCCGCCGCTGAAGGAGCTCGGTGCCGACCCTGTGTCGGGCAAGGCCGTCGTCGTCAAGGACGGCCGGTTCGGGCCGTACGTGACCGACGGCGAGACCAACGCGACGCTGCGCCGGGACGACGACCCCGAGACCATCACCTCCGAGCGAGGCTTCGAGCTGCTCGCCGAGAAGCGGGCCAAGGGGCCGACCACGCGCAAGCGCGCGGCCAAGAAGACCACGAAGAAGACGGCCAAGAAGACGACGAAGACCCCCCCTCGGCGCGGTGGCTGACCGGGTGAACCCGTTCGTCGTCGCGGCCACGCCCACCCGCCGCGGGGTCAGCGACCTCGGACTGCCGCACCGCCAGGTCGGCCAGCTCGCCGTCCTGGCACGCTGGGGCTTCGGCCTCGCGGGCAGCCGGGACCCAACGGGCCACGGCATACCGGCTTGACTCTCACGCGACGTGAGGCCGCACGGTGGTGACATGACCGCGACGAGCCAGCAGACTGCCGGGGTGGACGACGTCGGCGAGGGCGGCTCCCTCACCGTGGGCCAGGTGGCCGAGGAGCTCGGCGTGACGGTGCGCACCCTGCACCACTACGACGAGATCGGCCTCCTGGTCCCGAGCGAGCGCACCCAAGCCGGATACCGGCTCTACGCCCACGCCGACCTGCAGCGGCTCGGCACGATCGTCACCTACCGGCGGCTCGGCTTCTCCCTCGACGAGGTGGGCGAGCTGCTGCGGGGTGACGGCTCCGTCGCCGAGCACCTGCGCCGGCAGCGCGCCGCGGTCGAGTCCAGGATCGACGAGATGCACGATCTCGTCGACGCGATCGACCGAGCATTGGAGAGAGCGATGAGCGAACAGCCGGCCAGCACGCAGGACCTCAAGGAGATGTTCGGCGGCGGCTTCAGCGACGACTATGCGGCCGAGGCCGAGGAGCGCTGGGGCGACACCGAGGCGTGGAAGCAGTCGCAGTCCCGCACGAAGCGCTACACCAAGGCCGACTGGGCGGCCGTGAAGGCCGAGATGGACGCGGTCAACGCCGCGTTCGTGGCCGCCAGGCGCGTCGGCCTGCCGCCCACGTCGACCGAGGCGATGGACGCGGCCGAGCTGCACCGCCGCCACATCGAGGACCGGTTCTACGACCTGAGCCACCAGTTCCACCGCGGGCTCGCCGACATGTACGTCGCGGACCCGAGGTTCACGAAGAACTACGAGGACGTCGAACCCGGCCTCGCGGCCTACGTGCACGACGCCATCCACGCCAACGCCGACCGGCACGGGGCCCCGCCCGTCGGGTGAGGTCTCGGAGGTGGAGCCGGTGTGGCTGAGAACTCGCCATGGGCTGGGAACCTACTCAGCCACATGGTGACTTCTCAGCCGCAACGGCCCGGGAGGCCGGTATGCCGCGGGCGGCACGCCGCGACACCGGGCTGGCCTAGGCTTCGTCCGTGACCGTGCGCCAGGGGCTGTTCATCGCCTTCGAGGGGGGTGACGGCGCGGGCAAGTCGACCCAGGTGCGGCTGCTGGCCGAGGCCCTCGGGGCCGCCGGACACGACGTCCTCATCACCCGCGAGCCCGGCGGGACCGACCTCGGTGCCGAGATCCGCGACCTCGTCCTGCACGGCGACCACGTCTCGTCCCGCGCCGAGGCACTGCTCTTCGCCGCCGACAAGGCCCACCACGTCGACCAGCTCATCCGGCCGGCGCTGCGCGAGGGCCGCACCGTCATCACCGACCGCTACACCGACTCCTCGGTCGCCTACCAGGGTGCCGGGCGCGACCTCGGTGCCACCGAGGTCCATGACCTGCAGATGTGGGCCGTGGACCATCTCGTGCCCTCCCTCACCGTCATCGTCGATGTTCCCGCGGCCGAGGGCCGGCGCCGGCGCGGCGACATCCACGACCGGCTCGAGTCCGAGGAGGACGCCTTCCACGACGCCATCCGGGCGCACTTCCTTGCCATGGCCGACGCCGCCCCACACCGCTATCTCGTCGTCGACGGCACCCTGACGGCCGGTCAGATCCATGCCGCGGTGCTCGCCCGGCTCGCCGTGATGGGCGTCGAGGTCACCGCTGCGGTGCCGACGGCGGACGAGGTCCCGGCCGAGGCCGCCACGGCGGACCCAGGACGGAGCGAGTCGTGAGCGTGTGGGCCGACGTCATCGGCCAGGAGGAGGCCGTCGAGACGCTGCGGCGGGCCGTCGCCGACCCCGCCTCGATGACCCACTCCTGGTTGGTCACCGGCCCCCCGGGATCCGGGCGGTCGGTCGCGGCCAGGGCGTTCGCCGCCGCGTTGCAGTGCCCCCAGGGTGGCTGCGGCACCTGCCGCGAGTGCCGGACGAGCGTCGACGGCACGCACGCCGACGTCGACCTCGTCGCCACCGAGGGCCTGTCGATCAAGGTCGAGAAGGCGCGCGAGCTGGTCACCCTCGCCGCCGCGCGGCCCTCGGTCGGACGCTACCGCGTCATCGTGGTCGAGGATGCCGACCGGCTCACCGAGCGGGGCGCCGACGCCCTGCTCAAGGCGATCGAGGAGCCGACCCCGCGCACCGTCTGGATGCTCTGCGCGCCCTCGGTCGAGGACGTCATCATCACCCTTCGCTCGCGGTCCCGGCACGTCCGCCTACGGACCCCACCGGCCACCGCCGTGGCCGAGCTGCTCGTCCGCCGCGACGGGATCGACCCGGCGATGGCGCTGTATGCCGCCCGCGCGGCGCAGTCCCACGTGGGCCTGGCTCGGCGGCTGGCCACGGACGAGAGCGCCAGGATCCGTCGTCACGATGTCATCACGCTCGCCTCCAGGATCCGCACGGTCGGCAACGCCATCGACGCCGCCTCCGACCTGTCGAAGATCGCGACCGAGGAGTCGGCCGCGTCCTCTGCCGAGCGCGACGCCGCCGAGCGGCAGCGGCTCATGGAGATCCTCGGCGCCGACCCCACGGCCCGCACGCAACCGCCGCACATCCGGGCCCAGCTCGCCTCACTCGAGAAGGAGCAGAAGGCCCGGGCCACCCGGTTCGCTCGCGATGTCGTCGACCGGGCGCTGGTCGACCTGCTCTCGGTCTACCGCGACGCCCTCGTCCTGAACGGCGGCGCCGAGGTCGACCTCGTCAACGAGGACAGCCGGGGCATCGTCTCGCAGGTCGCACAGACGATGACCTCCGAGCGGATCCTGCGCGCCATGGACGCCATCGGCACCGCCCGGGAGCGGATCGGTGCCAACGTCCAGCCACTCCTGGCACTGGAGGCGATGGCCCTCGACCTTCGTCTGCCCGAGCGCTGAGCCGAGCCGACCCACCGGGCGCACTGCCCGGCGGACGCACCGCCCGGCGGACGCACCGCCCGGCGGACGCACCGCCCGGC
>CAYPYK010000047.1:9599-16621 GCA_964414665.1 uncultured Intrasporangiaceae bacterium
GCCCGGCGGACGCACCGCCCGGCGGACGCACCGCCCGGCGGACGCACCGCCCGGCATCGGCCGAGGCGGCGCCTCAGGGGTGGCTGGCGTGCTGACTCTGGGTCCGGGCCCGGCGCCAGGCCACGAGCAGCGCGATGACGGCCACGGTCGCCGGGAGCGTCCAGCCCGGGACGGCGCCGGCCCACCGGACGACGGCGTCCTGGGCGCGCAGCTCGAGCTCCGTCGTGTCGCCCAGCCCGAGGGCCCCGAGGATGCCCGCGGTGCCGTCGTAGACGAGGAACAGCACCCCGATGGCGATGAACAGCAGCCCCGCGACGAGTGAGGTCGTGTGCACCCGCAGGGGCCCGAGCGCCAGCTCGCGCCCGCGCAGCCACGACCGGCCGCCGACGCCCAGCCGGTCCCACGACAGCGCGAGGACGAACAGGGGGGCCGCCATGCCCAGGCCGTATGCCGCGAGCAGGGCCGCCCCGGTCAGCGGCCGTCCCGACGTAGCAGCCAGGGTGAGGATCGCCCCGAGGATCGGCCCGGTGCAGAAGCCCGCGAGCCCGTAGACAGCGCCGAGGGCCACCGTCGAGGCCCGGCCGCCGGCGCGTGCGGCCGCCCACTGCCGGAGCCGGGCGGCGAACGGCAGCGCGACCCCGCCGGTGACGATCTGGAGGACGCCGAGTGCGATGATCCCCCACCCGGCGACCCCGATCAGCAGGGTGCGGTGCCCATAGAAGACCTGTGAGACGGCACTCGCCCCGGTGCCGAGCGGGACGAGGGTGATGAGCAGACCCAGGTAGAACAGCGCGGTCCGGCCGAGCAGTGCGGTCCGGCTCGTGAAGGCGTAGGCGAAGAACGACGGCAGGAGCAGCGCGCTGCACGGCGACAGGAGCGCGAGGACGCCGCCGGCGAACGCCGTCAGCAGGCTGACCTCGGTCACGTCGGACGGCTCACTGCGCCACGGCGGCGGCCTGCTCGATGACCTGCGCGAAGACGGCCTCGGGCTGGGCGCCGACGACCAGGGTCCCGTTGACGACGAAGGTCGGCGTGCCCGTCACCCCGAGGTTCGTGCCCTCGCCCAGGTCTGCGGCGACCTCGTCGGCAACCTTCTGGGTGGCGAAGTCCGTCATGAACCGGGTGACGTCGAGGCCGAGCTTCTCGGCGAGGCCCTGCAGGGTCGCCGGGCTCAGCTTGTCGAAACCCTGGGCGTGCATCGTCGTGAAGAGCGCGTCGTGCATCTCCCAGAACTCGCCCTGCCGCCCGGCGGCCCGGGCGGCGATCGCAGCCACGCCGGACTGGCTGGTGAGGTAGGGGAAGTCCCGCCACTCGATCCGCAGGACGCCGGAGTCGACATACTTCTGGACCAGTGCCGGCTCGGTCGTGGACGAGAAGGCGGCGCAGTAGGGGCAGGAGAAGTCGGAGTACTCGACCAGGACGACGGGAGCGTCGCTCCGGCCCAGCGCGAGCGGGTCGCCGGCTGTCCGCCGAGCGGTGTCCTTGACCTGGCCGGACCCTGCCGTCGTCCCCCCGCCTGAGCCGCTGCCTGCGGTGGCCGTGACCGTCACCGTCGTCGCCGGCGTCGGGGAGCCGGCGACCTGGGGGCCGAGGGCCATGACGAGCGCGACGACGCCGGCCGTGGCCGCCACGGTGAGCGGGACGAGGTACGGGTTGCGGGAGCGGCTCGGGGCCGGCGCGTGGACGACGGTGTCCAGTGGCGGCGTCGGAGCCTGCTGACCCGGGCCCTGCGGCACCGCCTGCTCGTCGGCCTGGTCATCCGCCGGGTCCGGATGCCGGCGCTGCTGCTTGTCCATGGTTCCTCTTCGTCGGGTCACCGACAGGATACCCGAGGGGGTATGCCGTGTTCGCCGGAGGCGGGACCCTCAGGCCGCTCACCTAGGGTGCCGTGCATGACCTCGCGCCGCCTCGCCGTCACGGCCGCCATCGCGGCCGGCACGCTGCTGGTGTCGGGGTGCTCGGTCATCGACAGCGTACGGGACCACGTGAACCCGCCGACGACGCCGTTCACACCCCAGAGCGCGCCCCCGGGGTCGACGGGTCTCGAGAGGTACTACGCGCAGCGGCCGGCCTGGACGACGTGCACGGGCGGGCAGTGCGCCGACCTCACGGTTCCACTCGACTACTCCGACCCCGCGGGGGCGACGATCACCATCGCCGTCTTCGACGCGCCGGCCACCGGCCCGCGGCGCATCGGTGCGCTCGTCGTCAACCCCGGTGGCCCGGGCGCGTCGGGCGTCGACTACGCCCGTGCGGCCGACGCCATCGTCACGTCGGCAGTCCGCGCCCGGTTCGACGTGGTCGGGTTCGACCCGCGCGGCGTGGCTCGGTCCGAGCCGATCCACTGCATCGACGCCGCTGCGCTCGACCACTTCCTCGCCTCGGACCAGACGCCCGACACCCCTGCGGAGGAGCAGCAGCTCGCCGCCGGCGACAAGGCGTTCGCCGCCGCGTGCAAGCAGAACGCAGGACCGCTGCTCGGCCACGTGTCGACCGTGGACGTCGCCAAGGATATGGACATCCTGCGCGCCGCCCTCGGCGAGAGCACCCTGAACTACCTCGGCAAGTCCTACGGCACGCTGATCGGCTCCACATATGCCGGGTTGTTCCCCTCCTCGGTGGGCAGGTTCGTCCTCGACGGCGTCGTCCCGCCCGACCTGACGAGCGACGAGATGAACCTCGGCCAGGCGCAGGGCTTCGAGCGGGCCACCCGCTCGTGGGCGCAGTGGTGTGTCGCTCGGGGGAGCTGCCCGCTGGGCGGCACCGTGGACCAGGTCATGCAGGGGCTGCGGGACTTCCTGGGGCGGGTGGACGCGACGCCCCTGACCAAGACCGGCGACCCCTCGGTGCCCCTGCTCACCGAGGGGTGGGCGGCCACCGGCATCGCCGAGGCGATGTACTCCCAGCAGCTGTGGGGCACGCTCGTCACCGCCCTGCGGTCGGCCCTCGTCGGCGACGGCAGCCTGCTCCTGCGGCTGGCGGACGAGTACGCCGAGCGCAACCCCGGCGGCGGCTACACCGGCAACATCATGCAGGCGATCTATGCGGTCAACTGCCTCGACCGCCCCGAGCCCACCTCGTTGGCTGCTCACCAGCAGGAGGCGGCGAAGGATCTCGCCGTCGCGCCGACATGGGGCGCCTTTCTTGCCTGGGGCAACCTGCCCTGCGCCTACTGGCCGGTTGCGCCGGTGAGCACGCCGCATACGATCTCCGCTCGGGGGAGCGCGCCGATCGTCGTCATCGGGACGACCCGTGACCCGGCCACACCCTACGAGTGGTCGGTCCGCCTGCGTGACCAGCTCGCCAGCGCCTCGCTCATCAGCTACGACGGCGATGGCCACACGGCCTACATGCGCTCCAACGCCTGCGTGAACGACGCGGTCGACGGCTACCTCATCGACGCCACCGTGCCCCGCGACGGGCTCAGCTGCTGAGTCCTCGTGGCGGGGCCGCGGCTCGCGGTCAGCGCAGGGCGTAGACCGCCGTCACGCTCACCTGTACGTGCTGGCTGCCCGCCTGGATCGGCACTGCGCTCTTGGCGGCGTCGGCGCTCATCGGCGCGGGGTAGTACGGGCTGCTCGGGGTCGAGACGGACTCGCTCAGGCTCGTGAGGGCGCCCAGGTCACGACCGGCGGCCTGCGCGTACTGCTCGGCCTTGGTCCGGGCGTCGCCGACGGCCTTGGTCCGGGCCGTCGCGAGCAGGGCGCCGGTGTCCTCGATGTCGAGGCTCACAGTGTCGATACGGACGTCGTTGCCGCCGGCGGCCGCTGCAGCGCTGATCGCCGACCCGGCCTTGTCGAGGTGGCGGAGGACGGCGGTGAGGCTCTCACTGACCTGGTAGCCCGTGATGGAGGAGCCGGAGCTGCCGTAGGTCGGGTAGATCGACATCCCGGAGGTCTGCAGGTCCTTGGCGGCCACGCCGGACTTCCTCAGGGAGGCCTGCACCTTGGCTGCTGCTGCGTTGGCCTGGGCGAGCGCATCGCCGACCGAGGACCGGCTCACGGACACCGACATCGACAGCCGGAGGGTGTCCGGAGTGCCGGTGACGGTCGCCGTGCTGGTCACGGTGATGCCCGGGATGGTGCCGGTCGCGTCGGTGGCGGGGGTCGTCGTGGCCGCGGCGGCCGTGTCGGTGCGGCTGGAGCTGACGAGGGTGCCGACCGTGAAGGTGGCGGCGAGAGCGAGCACGGCCAGGGCGCCGAGAAGCGCCTGCCTCAAGGTGATGCGGGTGTCCATGCCCGCTCGGACGGGGGCGCGGGGGCGAGGGTTCCGGGTTGTGGGGCACGGCATACGGCGGTGCGCGAGGCGTGCGGGATACGCCGGTATGCCGTGGGCCTCGGCTGGTGCCGGATATGGGGCAGCGCCGTGGCGACCGGGGCCGGCACGGCGCTGCGGGGTCGGTCAGCCTTCCTTGACGACCCGGGTGCCGCCGGCGAAGTTGTCGTGCCAGGCCTGGCGGTTGACGGTGTCGTTGCTGATGCCGACGGCGATCATGATGACGGCGACGAGAGAGGCGATGCCCCCGATGAGGGTGCCGAGGAACGGGACGATCCCGAGGATCCCGAAGCCCATCCAGATGTTCCGGCGGACGGCCTGCTCCATCGTGGGGTTGCCGCCGTTGGGGCCGAGGACCCGCAGCTTCATGACCTGCTTGCCGATGGTCCGGCCGTTCGTCGACTCCATGAAGCCGAAGTAGCCGAGGTAGATGACGGCGCCGATGACGGCGTTGATCATGCCCGCCACCAGGCCGTAGTTGAGGATCGCGTTGATGATGAAGGCGATGATCAGGTAGACGATGCCGGTGATGACACCGTCGATGAACCGAGCCACGAACCGGTCGAGGAGCTCGCCGGGCCGGGGACCAGCGGCGGGGCCGGTTGCGTCGTATCCATAGGACGGGGGAGGAGGCATCTGTGACATGCGGCGAGCGTAGGGCACGAAGGGCCCTGTTGGGAGCGTTTGGGGGTAGATCCGGACACAGCTCCCCCGTGGGCCCCCGACGTCCAAGCGATGTCGGGCCGGGAATTTCCCGCAGCGCTGGGGCCCTCCGTATACTCAGCGGGCGTGCCTGCCAGGCACTTGCCGCCTTAGCTCAGTCGGCCAGAGCGATTCACTCGTAATGAATAGGTCGTGGGTTCGATTCCCACAGGCGGCTCCACACGTTCGCCCTGGTCAGGCCCTCGGGATCTCGATCTCGAGGGCCTCTTGCGTGGGTGTGGTTCGCACGTGTGTCCCCGCGGTGCCCCCGACCCTCGCGGCGGCATCCCAGGGGTTCTCGCCGCAGAGGCCGAGGGCGTGATGATGACGAGCTCGGCATACCGGCCGGTGGCGGGGATGGCGAGGCGATGGAGCTCGTCGAGGGTGAGGAACTGACCCCCACGGCGCGGCCCGCTGCCGCGAGGCCTGACCGGGTCGTCATCACCAAACACGGCCGCCCGGCCGCCGTCGTCGTGTCGATCGACGACCTCGAGTCGCTCGAGGAGACTCTCGACGTGATGGGCAAGCCTCGGCTGCTCGAGCAGATCCGCGACAGCCTCGCAGATCTCGAGCGCGGTGAGGCCGAGACCCTGACGAAGGACGAGGCCCTCGCGCTGGTGCGCCCCTGAGGTCGGCTCGTGGAGATCGCGTGGGCGCCCGCGGCCAAGCGGGCGCTGTTCCGGCTTCCCGCGAAGGTGGCCGCCGCCGTCGTCGAGCTCGTCTACGGAGCGCTCGCAGAGAACCCTCAGCGGGTCGGCAAGCCGTGCACTTCGAGCTGGAAGGCCCCGGCAGCGCCCGCCGCGGTGACTTCCGGATCATCTACCGCATCGGCGACCTCGTGACGATCATCGCCATCGAGCACCGCGCCGACGGCTACCGCCAGAGGTAGTCTCCGATAGCAACGCACCGGACAGCGGCATAGTGCGGATGCTACCGGGGGGTACGCTTGGGACGATCGACGACAAGTCACCTTCTCCGTGCTTCTGGTCGATGGTGATGTGAGTGTTGCTGGGCGTGGTCCATGCGCGGTTGGAGGATTTGGGTGTCTGACCTCCGCACTCGGGTGACCCGTCCTTCGGGGCCGCGTCGCCCGTGGGCTGATCGGGCGCGGGAGATGTTGGCCGATCCCGACACCGTCGCTGCGACACTTCCGGCGACGGCAGTGCTAGCCCTGCTCTTCATTCTTCCCGCGCGCCACTGGTCGGCCCCGGAGTTAGCCATCCTGGAGGGTGGGGCGAGCTTGGCCGCCCTGTTCGCCGTGGTGAACATATGGTCAGCCCGAGGGCGGAACCTCCCGCCGTGGAGCCTGCACGTCGAGATCGGGATGGGCAACGTGATGGTGAGCGCGGTGGTGACAGTCGCCGCGACCCAGCACATCAACGTGGCCAACCTCTACCTGTTGACCGCGACCGTCGCCGGCCTGTTGTTCTCCGTCCGGGCCGCGCTCGCCCACATCGGGGCGGCCGCCGTCTGGTACGCGGCGGTGCTTGCCTTCGGGCCTGCACGCGTCGACTCGCCGGTGCTCGCGTGGTTGGCGGTGTTCGGCACCACTGCCGTGGTCGGCGCGGTCGTGATAGGGCTCGTGGGCGTGCTGCGCCTGGCCGCCACCGCGGACCCGCTCACCGGGTTGGCCAACCGGCGGGCCTGGGACGAGCGTCTCGACGAGGAGATGGAACGCTCACGACGGACGGATACGGCGTTCTCCGTCGTACTGATGGACCTCGACGGGTTCAAGGACATCAACGATCGCGACGGTCATGCGGCCGGCGACCGCCTGCTCCAGGCCATCGCCCGAGCCTGGCAGACGCAGGTTCGTGACGGTGGAGACTTCCTCGCCCGAATCGGCGGTGACGAGTTCGCCGTGATCGAGCTCGGCTCGGACCAGATGGGGATCCGTCGCCTGATCGAGCGCCTCGAGGAGGCGGCACCGGCCGGGACGTGCTTCTCCGCCGGCGGGGCCACCTGGGACCGGGCTGAACGAGCCCCGGACCTCCTTCGCCGAGCCGACCTCGCCATGTACGAGACGAAGCTCAAGCACCGACGCG
>CAYPYK010000048.1:0-16556 GCA_964414665.1 uncultured Intrasporangiaceae bacterium
CGGTCTACGGCGGCACCGCCGGCGAGCTCATGCCGGACATCTTCCTCGACTGACCCCCTCGCCGCGAGGGGTGGGGATCCGCCCCTTCCGAGGCCGTGAAGGGGCGGATACCCACCCCTGGCCACGGGCCTCCGGCGAGCGCTGACCGGGCCAGGTTCTCTAGCCGCGGGAGCGGATGCTCACGAGATGGCCGACGACGCCGGGCACCCAGCCGGTCTCACCGCGCATCCAGCGCGCCGCGACGAGGTTGCCCGGGACGACGCTGAACGAGCCGCTGAAGCCACCCGCCACGGCGAGGTCCGTGCCGAAGACGTCGGTGACGATCTGCCAGTCGAGGTCGGTGTGCCGGTGCAGGTACTCGCCGATGCCGATGCCGAAGCGGTCGACGATCTCCGCGTGGTCGGGTCGGGAGTCCACCGGCGTCGCCGCCCACTCGCGGTAGGCCCGGTCGTAGGCGGACCCGAGCGAGGCCGTGTCGTCGAGGTCGACCCCCTCGGCCTCGAGCGCCGCAACGGCGACGGCGATCCTGGCCTCGTCGGAGGCGGTGATCTTGGCGACCATCGGGCGCAGTGGGCGGCCGTCGTCCTCCTCGACGCCCTCGAAGGCCTCGGCCACCGGGTCCACCATGGCGGTCGGCGGCGTCACGTCGTCGTTTCCGCGGCGGTCACGCCCGAGCCAGGCCACGGCATACTCCCTCGGTCGACGGCACGCCCACCCAGGTGTGAGGGGGGCACCTAGAATCCTGGCACCCCACCTCCTCCGGCACCACCGCCGGGGGAGACCTACCGGCTCGGGCCGTCGCCGCCCGGTCCGGCCACCGACCGCACGAAGCCGGCGACGACCTCGGCGAACCGCTCGGGCTGATCCTCCTGGACGAAGTGACCGCCCCCCTCGATGACGGTGTGCGCCTGGCCCCGCGCCCCCGGGATCTTCTCGCGCATCCACCGGTCGCCGCCGCGGGTGATGGGGTCGCCGTCGCTGAACGCGCAGAGGAACGGCGTCGTAATGGTGGCGAGCCGCGCCCACGCGGCGCGGTTGGCGGGGGCGGCGGGGTCGTCGGGCGTGTTGGGGACCAGGTCCGGGAAGACCCGGATACCCGCGCAGTGCTCCTCGCTCGGGAACGGCGCCTCGTATGCCGCCCGCTCGGCCGGGGCGAGCTCGCGCCGGCATCCCGAGTCGACCATCCGCCCGACGTCGAGCCGGGGCGTCGTGCGGACCATCTGCCGGAACCGCTGCCATGCCTCGGGCATCGGGACGTCCCCGGTCGGCAGGCCGGTGTTGGACATGACGACCCCGGCGAAGCGGTCCGGGTTCTCGGCGAGCAGCCGCATCCCGAGCAGGCCGCCCCAGTCCTGCCCGACGTAGTGGACCTCGCTCAGGCCGAGGCCGTCGAAGAGCCCGGCCCGCAGCCACTCGACGTGCGCGGCATACGAGTAGGCGGCCCGTTCGGTGGGCTTGTCCGAGCGGCCGCAGCCGATGAGGTCGGGTACGACGACCCGCAGCCCGGCGGCGACGAGCGGCGGGACCATCCTCCGGTAGAGGTAGCCCCAGGTCGGCTCTCCGTGGACGAGGACGACGACCGGCCCGTCTGCCGGACCGGCCACGACATACGCCATCCGCAGCCCGCTCGGGCCGTCGACCTCCACCCACGCGGGCTCGAGGTCGAAACCCTCGACGACGTCGAACCGTTCCCCGGGGGTGCGCGCGATCTCCATCCGTGCAGTATGCCGGGCTCCTGCGGCCAGGTCGCGGCTGCTGCGGCGGCCCCGGCCCGGGTCCGCCGCTCATCGGCCCCTCAGTCCCGCCAGTCCCAACTTTTCCGCCCCATCGGGGAAACACCAGGTTCGCCGGGGTAGATAACCCCCGCGAACCTGAGGTTTGCCTGATGGGGCGGAAAAGCTGGGACTGGTGGGGTTAAGCGGGGGACGGGGACGGGGGCATGGGCGGGGGGCGGGGACCTACTTGAGGAACTTGCTCGTCCGCCGGTCGGCCAGGGGTTTGCCGCCGGTCTGGCAGGTCGCGCAGTACTGCAGCGAGGAGTCGGCGAAGGACACCTCGCGGACGACGTCGCCGCACACCGGGCACACCTCGCCGGTCCGCCCGTGCACCTGCATGCCGGAGCGCTTGGCGTCCTTGAGCTCCTTGGCCGGCCTGCCCGAGGCGGTGGCCACGGCGGCGAGCAGGGTGCCGCGCAGCGCGGCATACAGCGTCGAGACGACGTCGGGTGGCAGCTTGTCGGCGATGGCGAACGGGGAGAGCCGCGCGGCGTGCAGGATCTCGTCGGAGTAGGCGTTGCCGACCCCGGCAATCGTCGACTGGTCGCGCAGCACCCCCTTGAGCTGGGCTCGGCGTCCGGCGAGGATCCCGGCGAACACCTCCTCCGTGAAGGCGTCGGCGAGCGGGTCCGGCCCGAGGGACGCGATGCCCGGGACCTCCTGCGGGTCCCCGACGAGGTATGCCGCGAGCCGCTTCTTCGTGCCCGCCTCGGTGAGGTCGAAGCCGGACCCGTCGGAGAACCGCACCCGCAGCGCGATGGGTGACTTGCCCGGCCGGATCGTCGTCGTCGACAGGGCGTCGGACCACCGCAGCCAGCCCGCCCTGGCGAGGTGGAACACCAGATGCGTTCCGCCGCAGTCGATGTCGAGGAACTTGCCGTACCGGGATACCGACTCCACCGGCGCACCGACCAGGGCCTGTGGCGGCGGGTTGAACGTCTTGAGCACCGAGATCGACCCCACCTCGACGCCGGTGACGGCCAGCCCAGCGGTCCGCTCGGCGAGGAAGTCGACGAGGGCCTGCACCTCGGGCAGCTCCGGCATGAGCTCAGTGTGCCGCGGCGGGCGCGGTGAGGGCAGGGCGCAGGAGCCGGGCCAGCTCGTAGCCGTCGCTCGCCCGCAGCACCGGCACGGTGAGCCCCGCGGTCCCCGGTCCCGCGAGCTCGTCGGACGCGACCGGGATGCCGTTGGTGAGCACCTGTTCGCTGACCGAGAGCTCGCGCAGCGCGATCGCCGTCACGCTGTCGGGTCTCGCGGCGGCGAACTCCGCGTAGATCCGGGGGTCGTGCTGGCCGTCGTCGCCGACGAGCAGCCACTGGACGTGGGGCATCTCGCGGGCGAGGCGGTGCAGGGTCCCCCGCTTGTGTGCCGACCCGGAGCGGAACCACCCGGTGCTCGTCGGTCCCCAGTCGGTCAGCAGCAGTGGCCCGACCGGGAAGCCGTTGCGGCGCAGGAATCGCTCGATCGTCGGCGCGGTGTTCCAAGCCCCGGTCGAGAGGTAGACGACCGGCGCGCCGGGGTGGGCCGCGACGAGCTCGCGGTAGAGGGTCGCCATCCCGGGGACGGCTCGGCGGGTGACCTCGGCGCGGACGAAGGTGTTCCAGGCCGCCACCATGGGCCGCGGCAGCGAGGTGCTGAGCACCGTGTCGTCGATGTCGCTGACGATCCCGAACCGCTGGGTCGTCCCGGCCACGAGCACCGGCGCCTCGACGGGGCCGGCACCGGGCGAGGTGAGGGTGACCGAGTGCCAGCCCGGGCCGAACCCGTGACCGCGCACGGTCACGTCGACCAGACCAGCCCGGTCGGTCGTCGTGGCGATGGTGCGGTCGTTGACGACGACCGAGACGGGCACGTCGACGGCCGGGGCCGTGACGAACGCCCGCCAGCCGCGCTGGACCTCCTCCACGGTGCGCAGCCGAGCGGTCACGAGGTCATCGCTCTCCTCGCCGCCGCCCGAACCGCGCTGACGGCTCATGAGCACCCTGCCGAGCACCCGGACGAACCCGCTGGTCCCGTAGCCGGCATGCGGCACGATCCGGGTGCCCCACCCCCACTCGCGCAGCGACCCGGCGACGCGCCGGTTGAGGGCGTCCTCCACGATCGAGGCGGCATGAGGGCGGGCCATATCGGCACTCTAGACAATCCGCCCGCCGGCCACCTCGCGCACGGACCTGACACAGTGGCCGGTATGCCACCCCGTCACACCAAGCGCTCGGCACACGCACCACCCGGCTACTTCGCCTGGGAGGCGGCCGGCCTGGCCTGGTTGAGGGCGGCCGGAGGGGCCCCGGTCGCCGAGGTCCTCGACATCGGGGAGGACCACCTCGACCTGGCGTACCTGGACTCCGTCCGGCCCACCCCGGACGCCGCGGAGGACCTCGGCCGCGGGCTGGCGCACCTGCACCGGGCCGGCGCCGCGGCCTACGGCTCTGCGCCGGACGGTTGGCACGGCGACGGCTTCCTCGGCCCGCTGAGCGAGCCGCTGCCGCTGCGACTGGACCCGGTCGACTCGTGGGGAGCCTTCTTCGCCGAGCAGCGGGTGCGGGCGACCCTGCGCCTGGGGCTGGGCCGTGGGGTCTACGACCGGGCCGATGCGCGGGTCTTCGAGACGCTCGCGGGGCGGCTGGAGCAGGGCGAGCTCGACGACCCGGAGCCACCGTCGCGGCTGCACGGCGACCTGTGGTCCGGCAACATCATGTGGACCCACGGCGGCACCGTTCTCATCGACCCGGCCGCCCACGGCGGGCATCGCGAGAGCGACCTCGCGATGCTCGCACTGTTCGGGTGCCCACACCTGGACCGGGTCGTCGGGGCGTACGACGACGTCCACCCGCTCGCCGCGGGCTGGTCCGACCGGGTGCGGCTGCACCAGGTGCACCCCCTGATGATGCACGCGGTGCTGTTCGGTGGCGGCTACATCGGGCAGAGCATCGCGGTGGCCGGCCACTACTGCTGAACGGGCGGTCCGGAGCGGCCCGGAGCGGCCCGGAACGGAGGGGCGGAACGGCCCGGAACGGCGTCGGCAACGTTCGGGGCTCGTCAGCGGCGAGGTGACCGACGAGCGAGGATGTCGTCATCGACGCCATCTCGTCGACCTCGTCCCTGCCGCTGCTCGAGCGACCGCGACAGATGCCGGCCGGCGTGCTGTGCGATGCGGCGTCGGTCCCCGGTGACAGACTGACGGGATGCTGCTCGCCGACCTCGTCGCGGCGACGACCGCCCTCGCCGCGACCCGGTCCCGGACGGCGAAGGCCGGCGTGCTCGCCGACCTCATCGCGGCGATGGCACCCGGCGAGGCGGAGGCCGCCGTCGGCATCCTGCTCGGCCGGCCGCGCCAGGGCCGGATCGGGGTCGGCTGGCGGCGGCTGGTCACCGTGCGCGAGTCCGGCGAGGCCCCGCCCGCGGCCGCCCCGTCGCTCACCGTCGACGACGTCGACGCGGCGCTCTCCAGGGTCGCCGCCGCGTCCGGTCCCGGGTCGGCGAGCACACGGCATACCGAGCTGGTGGCGCTGCTGAGCCGCGCCACCGAACCCGAGCAGGAGCTGCTGTGGCGAGCCCTCACCGGCGAGGTGCGCACCGGCGCCCTCGACGGCCTGGTCACCGACGCGCTGGCCCGGGCCGTGGCGCGCCCCGTCGAGGAGGTCCGCCGGGCGGTCATGCTCAACGGGTCCCTGCCCGGCACCGTCCGGGCTGCCCTGGCCGATCCGGCGTCCCTGGCCGAGGTGGGGCTCGCCGTGGGGACGCCCGTGCAGCCGATGCTCGCCTCGACCGCGGCCGACGTCACGGCGGCCGTGGGCACGACCGGCGAGGCGTCGGTGGAGTACAAGCTCGACGGCGCCCGGATCCAGGTGCACCGTCGCGGCGACGACGTCTGCGTCTTCACCCGCAGCCTCGCCGACATCACCACCCGGGTGCCCGAGATCGTCGACGTCGCCCGGTCGCTGCCGGTCACCGCCGCCATCCTCGACGGCGAGACGCTCTCGCTTGACGAGTCCGGCTCGCCGCGCCCCTTCCAGGAGACGATGAGCCGCTTCGGCGCCGGGGCCGAGCGCGAGGCGGTGCTGGCCCCGTGGTTCTTCGACGTGCTGCACGTCGACGGGCGCGACCTCATCGACGAGCCGCTCTCGACCCGCCTCGAGGTGCTCGGGCAGATCGCCGCGGCCCACCGCATACCCGGCGAGGTGACGGCCGACCCCGTTGTGGCACAGCAGGTCATGGACGACGCCCTGTCCGCGGGCCACGAGGGGGTGGTCGTCAAGGCCGTCGGTTCGCCGTATGCCGCCGGCCGGCGCGGCAAGAGCTGGGTCAAGGTCAAGCCCGTGCACACCTACGACCTCGTCGTGCTCGCGGCCGAGTGGGGCTACGGCCGGCGCGAGGGCTGGCTGTCCAACCTGCATCTCGGGGCGTACGACCCCGACGGTGTGGCGGGCGAGCCCGGCGGGTTCGTGATGGTCGGCAAGACCTTCAAGGGCCTGACAGACGAGCTCCTCCGCTGGCAGACGCGGACCTTCCCCGGCTATGCGGTGCGGCACACCCGGGGGGCGGTGTTCGTGCGGCCCGAGATCGTCGTCGAGATCGCCCTCGACGGCGTCCAGCGCTCCCCGCGCTACCCCGGCGGCCTGGCCATGAGGTTCGCCCGGGTCAAGCGCTACCGCCCCGACAAGACCGCCGTCGAGGCCGACCGCATCGAGACCCTGCAGGCGATGCTCCGCTGAGGGCCGTGGCAGCGGGCGATACTGGTCCGATGAGCGAACCGACCACGGTCTCCCTGCCCGACGGCGAGCTGCCGGCCCAGCTGTGGCTACCCGATGCGGGCTCAGGCCCGGGAGTGCTCCTGGTCCAGGAGATCTTCGGCGTGAGCGCCTACATCCGGTCCCGCGCGGCGGATCTCGCCGCGCTCGGCTACGTCGTCCTCGTCCCGGAGCTGTTCTGGCGGCTCGGAACCACAGCGGTCGCCGACGGCCCCGACATGCTCCAGGAGGGCATGGCCCTCGCCGGACGGTTCGACTGGCCCACCGGCGTCGCCGACGGCGTGGCCGCGCTGCGGGCGCTGCGTGCCCGGCCCGAGGTCACCGGCGGCGTCGGCATCGTCGGCTTCTGCTTCGGCGGCGGGCTCGGGTTCAACGTCGCCGCGGCGGCCAGCCCCGACGCGCTCGTCAGCTACTACGGCTCGGCGCTCCCGGGGCTGCTCGACCTCGCGCCCCAGGTCACGGCCCCGTCGCTGCACCACTTCGGCGAGGCCGACGCCCACCTCGACGCCGCGAAGGTGGAGGAGATCACGGCGGCCGTCACCGCACAGGGCGCGGTCGTGCAGACCTACGAGGGCGCCGACCACGCGTTCGACAACCCCGACTTCGTCAACCACCACCCGGCCGCCTCGGCGCTGGCCTGGGAGCGGACCGTGGCGTTCCTGGGCACGCACCTGCCGGGCCACTGACGCCGCTGTCGGCCACCCCGGCGAGGTTCTGCGCCACCGCTGGGCCTGCGGCAGGCGCCGGAGCGGCATACGGCTGTGGGTGCCGGGCATCGCCGATGCAAGGTTTCCGGCCCTGACCCCGTAGCCTGGGCCAGGCGGCCCGCCCAGTTCTGCCTCGGGCCTGCTGTCTTCGCTGTCGAAGCCCACGCGCCGCGACCCACGAGAGCTCGCGCCGGGCAGAACGACCCATCCTGACCATCGGAGTACCAACCCGTGTCCACAGACACCACCTTCCGCACGCTCGGCGTGCCCCCCCAGCTGACCGAGGTCCTCGCCGCGCGCGGGATCGTCACCCCTACCCCCATCCAGGCCGCCACCCTGCCCGACTCGCTCGCCGGCCGGGACGTCCTCGGCCGCGGGCGCACCGGCTCGGGCAAGACCTACGCCTTCCTCCTGCCCATCCTTGCCCGCCTCACGGACAGCGGCGGCCGGCGCCAGCCCAAGCGGCCCCGCGCCCTCATCCTCGCCCCCACCCGCGAGCTCGCCACCCAGATCGACGAGGCGCTCGCGCCGCTCGCTGCCCCGCTCGGCATGCGCTCGCGCACCGTCTTCGGCGGCGTCGGCCAGGGTCCGCAGGTCTCGGCCCTACGCGCCGGCGTCGACATCGTCGTCGCGTGCCCGGGCCGCCTCGAGGACCTCATCGCCCAGGGCCACATCTCGCTCGACGCCGTCGAGGTCACGGTTCTCGACGAGGCCGACCACATGGCCGACCTCGGCTTCCTCCCGGCCGTCCGCCGCCTCCTCGACGGCACTCCGGCGCACAGCCAGCGGATGCTGTTCTCGGCGACCCTCGACAAGGCCGTCGGGGTCATCGTCAAGCGCTACCTCAGCCGTCCGGTGACCCACGAGGCCGACTCCGCGCAGTCCCCGATCGACGCCATGAGCCACCACGTGCTCCACGTCAGCCACGACGCTCACCTCCCGGTGCTGCTCGACCTCACCGCAGCGCCCGGCCGCACCATGGTCTTCACCCGGACCAAGCACCGCGCCAAGAAGATCGCCCGCCAGCTCAACGCCTCGGGCGTGCCGGCCGTCGAGCTGCACGGCAACCTCAGCCAGGGCGCCCGCACCCGCACGATGGACGCCTTCCACAGCGGGGCCGCCCAGACCCTCGTCGCGACCGACATCGCCGCCCGCGGCATCCACGTCGACGACGTGGCCCTGGTCATCCACGCCGACCCGCCGGTCGAGCACAAGGCCTACCTGCACCGCTCGGGCCGCACCGCCCGGGCCGGCGCCTCCGGCACCGTCATCACCCTGATGACCGACGACCAGGTGCGCGACGTCCGCGACCTGGCCCGCAAGGCCGGCATCTCGCCGACCACCACCCGGGTCACCGCGGACCACCCGCTGCTGCGCGAGCTCGCGCCGGGTGAACGCGCCTACACCGGCGGGTATGCCGCGCCCCTGGCCTCCGCTTCGTCCCCGGGCCGGCGCGGGAACCAGGGTGGACAGGGCTCGGGCCGCCGAGGCGCCGGCCGCGGGCGGTCGACCAACACCGCGAGCACCTCGCAGGGTGCCGGCCGGGGCGTCGGGACCCGCGGGCGCTCGCGCTCCGGGTCGGCCCGCGCCGCCGCACCCGCGAGATCGGCCGCTGCCTTCTCGGCAGGCTCGCGCGCCGGCTCGCGCCGCGGACGCTGATCCGCTCAGCTCAGCGCCGCCCCGCCAGGGTCGGGGTTGCGCGGAAGCGCGTGGAACGCGCCGATGAGGGCGCTCTCGCGGTGCAGGATCGCCAGCACCGCACGCAGCCGCGACGGCAGGTCGGGCGCCTCCAGCACCCGCTGACGGTCGGCCAGCTCGAGAATGGTCTCGTCGACGATCCGGTAGGGGAGCTCCCTCGGCGGCGCCGAGACGGCCGAGGGCGCCGCCCCGAGTGCGGCCCGGTAGGCCGCGTGTGCCTCGGTGACCCGCGCGACGAGCCCGGCGGTCTCGGGGTCGTCCACGCCGGGCTCGGCCAGCCAGGTCACCTGGGCGGTGAGGTAGGGAGTTCCCGCCAGAGTGTCCACCCCGTCCAGGCTGAACCGCCGCGTACCCGTTGCCACCAGCGGGTAGCGGGGGCCCGTCGCGGACGACGTCGCCGCCAGTGCGTCGATCCGGGCCTCGCAACCCACGGCATACAGGTCGGTCGCCGCATCCTCGCCGACCTCGTGGCCGCGGCGGATGGCCACCACCCCGAAGCACCGTTCGTCCTCGGAGCGGTCGAGCAGGTCGCGAAGCATCGCCACGTAACGTGGTTCGAAGATCTGTAGCGGCAGCCGGGCTCCGGGCAGCAGGACGGTGCCCAGCGGGAACAGGGGCAGCGACGGCATACCACCGACCATACGAGCCTTCGACCCGGCGGACCCGCCGCCGGGCGCCACGGCGACACCGACCACTGAGCACCGACCACCCTTCGATGACCGGAGACGCCCATGACCACCACGCCGAACCCGGGCCCGAGCTCCTGGGCCACCCCACCACCGAGCCCCCCGGCAGCGGCGGCCGTCGCGAGCGTCTCCGCCACCATCGAGCTGACGGTGACCGAGCAGGCGACGGTCGTGCTCCAGGTGGCCGTCGCCGGCCCCCCGCCGAGCGGCGAGCGGCTCAGCGTCACCCTCGACGGCAGCACCGTCGACGTCACCACCCTGCGTGGCGAGGCCGGAGGCCGGCAGCACCTGCTCACCGCGCCCCCGGGACGGCTCGTCGTGCGTTACACGTCCCCGGCGCCGGTGCGGCCCGTCCCGGCCGCCAACGTCGCCGGCCCGCTCGACCAGATCCTCGCCCTGCGGCCGAGCCGCTTCTGCCCGTCGGACCGGGTTCCCGGGCTGGCGTCCTCGCTGGTCGGTCGGGCGACCGGCCCGGCCGCGACGATGTTCGCCGCCTGCGACTACCTGCACGAGCAGGTCGAGTACCTGGCCGGGGTGAGTGGGACGACGACCGATGCCATCGACACCCTCCTCCGCGGCCAAGGAGTCTGCCGCGACTTCGCCCACGTCGCCGCGACGCTCGGCAGGGCGCTCGACATCCCGACCCGGGTGGTGTCCGTCTATGCGCCCGGGCTGGACCCGATGGACCTGCACGCCGTCGTCGAGGCCGCCGTCGACGGTCGCTGGTATGTCTGGGACGGCACCCGCCTGGCACCTCGGCAGTCGCTCGTGCGGATCGCCACCGGTCGCGACGCCGCTGACACGGCGTTCGTCACCGTCACCTCCGGCGTGGCAGAGCTGACGACCCTCGAGATCGTCGCCGTGGCCGAGGGCGACCTCCCGGTGGACGACCACACCCGCCTGGTCGCCCTGGCCTGACCGCATCCGATCAGTCCGCGTCCGTCGCGCGGCCGGATCCCTCCTGGTCGTCCGGCTGGAACCGGTACCCCATCCCCGGCTCGGTCAGCAGGTAGCGCGGCCGGGTCGAGTCGGGCTCGAGCTTGCGCCGCAGCTGGGCCAGGTAGAGGCGCAGGTTCGCCGGCTGGTTGACGTATGCCGCGCCCCACACCTCCGCGAGGAGATACCGCTGGCTGAGCAGCTTCCCCGGCTGGCGGACCATGACCTCGAGGAGGTGCCACTCGGTGGGGGTGAGGTGAACCGGCTGCGCAGGCCCGACGCCGGACCGCACGACCAGGTGGTCGGCCAGGTCGACGGTCACGTCGCCGAAGCCCACGCGCGGCGCGCCCGCCTGGTCGGCGACCCCGATCCGGCGGGTGACCGCCCGCATCCGGGCGAGGAGCTCGTCCATGCCGAACGGCTTGGTCACGTAGTCGTCGGCGCCCGCATCCAGCGCCGCCACCATGTCCGCGCCGCCGGTCCTGCCGGACAGGACGATGATGGGCACCTCGGTCCAGCCGCGCAGCCCATGGATGACCTCGACGCCGTCAAGGTCGGGCAGGCCGAGGTCGAGGATGACGAGGTCAGGGGGGTGGGCGGCCGCGAGGCGCAGCGCCTCGGCGCCGGTGGCCGCCACGTCGACGTCGTACTGGCGGGCGCGCAGGTTGATCCGCAGGGCACGGAGGATCTGCGGCTCGTCATCAACGACGAGGACGGTCCTCATGCGTGCTCCTGCCGTTCGCGGTGCCCGGGCTCGGGCAGCGGAGCCGGTCCCGCCGCCGGGGCGGCCGGCAGGCTGAGCACCATCGTGAGCCCGCCGCCGGGCGTCTCCTCCGGGGCCAGCGTGCCGCCCATCGCCTCAACGAGCCCTCGGGACAGCGCCAGGCCGAGCCCCAGACCGGCCCGGTTGTCGGTGTCGCCGAGACGCTGGAACGGCACGAACACCCGTTCGGTGTCCTCGCTCGGTATGCCGGGGCCGGTGTCGACGACGCGGACCTCCACCCTGTCGCCGGCCGCACTTCCCCGAGACGACGGGCGGCACCTCGGTCGGGGCGTAACGCAGGGCGTTGCCGATGACGTTGACGAGCACCCGGGTGAGCAGGGCGGGGTCCGCCTGCGCCGCGGGCAGGTCCTCGGGTAGGCGGATGCCGACGCGGCGGCCCGCCTCACCGACCTCGTCCAGGGCCGGAGGCAGGATCTCGTCGATCCACACGGGCTCGCGGTCGACGGCGAGCACCCCCGCCCGCAGCCGCGAGAGGTCGAGCAGGTCGGAGACGAGCCGAGCCAGCCGCGTGAGCGACTCCTCCGCTGTGGCGAGCAGCTCGTCGCGTTCGGCTCTCGACCACGCGACGTCCTGGCTGCGCAGACTGCTCACCGCCGCGGTGGCGGAGGCCAGAGGGGTACGCAGGTCGTGCCCAACCGCGGCGAGCAGAGCATCGCGCAGGCGCTCGGTGGCCTCGAGACGCTCGGCGACCGCCGCCGAGCGCGCCAGGGTGTCGCGCTCGAGGAGTCCTTGCGCACGCGCCGCGAACGCCTGCAGCACCCGGCGGTCGGCTGCGGCCAGCGTGCGCCCGGACAGGGCGAGCACGAGCCCGGATCCGGCGGTCACCTGCACGTCGGCGTCCGCGGGGTCCGTGGGCGGCTCGGCCCCTCGCGCATGGACGACGGTCCAGCCCGTCCCGCTGTCGGACAGCAGCGCGGCCGAACGCATGCCGAAGGAGGACCGCAGCTGGTCGAGGAGGGCGGGCAGGGCGTCGTCACCGTGGAGGGCGCTGCCGGCGATCGCCGAGAGTGTCCGGGACTCGGCCGAGGCGCGCGCCGCCTCTGCCGCCGTCGCAGCCGCCCGGTGGACGACGGCACTGACGAGGACCGCCACGACGACGAACAGCACCAGGGTGATGACGTTGTGCGGATCGGCGACCCGGAAGGTCCGTACCCGGGGGGATGAAGAAGAAGTTCAGCATCGTCGAGCCGACCACCGCTGCCAGGACGGCGGGCCACAGACCGCCCACGAGCGAGGTGACGACAACGCCGAGCAGCAGGACCAGGGTGTCGCCGGGCAGGCCCACGTGGGTCCCGGCAGCCAGCAGCACCCACGTGAGCAGCGCGGGTAGCAGGACCGTGAGGGCGAACCCGACGGACCGACGTCGGCCCGAGAGGCCGGCCCGTGTGGTGGGCATCTCCACGGCCCTGCCGTGCGCCGGACCGCCTCCCACGAGGTGGACGTCGACCCCGTCGGCGGCGCCGGCCATGACGCGTTCGGCCACCCCGGGGCCGGCCGCCCGCAGCCGTCGCCGCCCTCCCCTGGCGCGGGACGCCGACGTCCCGAGGACGATCTGGGTCACTCCCTCGGCGTGGGCGAGATCGAGCAGTGCGGCGGCAACGTCGTCACCGACGACCTGTTGGAGCTGCACCCCGGCCGACTCCGCCAGGTCCCGCAGCCGCCCGGAGTCGGCGGCCCGCGTGCCCGGGTCCGGCGCGGCGAGGATGTGCACCAGGACCAGGTCGGACTGCCGGAGCCGGTTCGCCAGACGGGTGGCCCGATGGAGGACGTGCTCGCTCTCGGGCCCTCCCGAGAGCGCCACCATCAGCCGCTCGCCGGTGCCCGGCACGGTCGAGCGGCTCTCCGGCTCGCCGAGGCTGCCCGCCCACGCCGCGTGCTGCGCGGGCACTGTCCCGGCGACCCAGCCGAGGGCGAGCTCACGGAGCGCGCCGAGCACCCGAGGCCGGTACCAGGCCGACCGGGCCGCGTCGAGGTCCTCGGGCGCGCAGAGCCCACCGTGGGCGAGCCGACGCCGCAGCGCCTGCGGGGTGATGTCGACGAGCTCGAGCTGGTCGGCGCTCTGGAGGACCCGGTCGGGGACGGTATGCCGCGACCGCACCCCCGTGAGCCGTCCCACCTCGTCGGCGAGGGACTCGACCGCGGCGACGTTCGCCGTCGCGACGACGTCGATCCCGGCGGCAACGAGGCGCTCCGCCTCGGCCCACCGCGGCGGCCCTCCATCCCGGGTGCTCGGCTCGGCCAGGTCGTCGATGAGCACGACCGCCGGGCGGCGAGCCAGGACCAGCGCGGTCTCCAACCGGCTGCCGTCGCCCACCCGCTCCATCCGATCGGCCAGCGACTCGAGCTGATGGCCGCTCACCCTGGGCGGGCTGGCCTACCTGTACCTCACCCCGTGGATCGGGGCAGCGGTCGTGGTCCTCCTCGGCGTCGTCGTCCTGTCCTACCGCCAGGTCATCAACGCCTACCCCGGCGGGGGTGGGTCCTACGAGGTCGTCACCTCGAACCTCGGGCGCCGAGCCGGCATGGTGGTCGCGGCCGCCCTGCTCGTCGACTACATCATGACGGTGGCCGTCTCGGTGGCCGCCGGGGTCGACAACATCATCTCGGCCCTGCCCGGCCTCAACACCCATCGGGTCATCCTCGCCGTTGGCTTCGTGGCCCTGTTGACGGTCATGAACCTGCGCGGGGTCAAGGAGTCCGGCACGACCTTCGCGATCCCGACCTACCTCTTCGTCACAGGGATGCTCTCGATGATCGCTGTCGGCCTGACCCGGGCTGTGCTGGGCCATGCACCAGTGGCCGAGAGCGCCGGCTACACCGTCAACGCCGAGCAGAGCGGGCTCACCGCGCTGGCCCTGCTGTTCCTCACCATGCGGGCGTTCTCGTCCGGCTGCACGGCGCTCACCGGCGTCGAGGCGATCAGCAACGGCGTCCCGGCGTTCCGTCCGCCGAAGGCGCGCAACGCGGCCCGCACCCTCACCGCGATGGGCGCCATCGCCGTCACCATGTTCGCCGGGATCACCGTGCTCGCCGTCGTCGCCCACGTGCGGGTGACCGAGAACGCGTGTGACCTCGTCGGCTTCCAGGGCAACTGCGCGACCGCGCCACAGCGAACCGTCATCGCCCAGCTCGCGGCGGCAGTGTTCGGCGGCACGTCGAGCCCGCTGTTCTACTACGTCCAGGCGACGACGGCCCTGGTCCTCATTCTCGCCGCGAACACGGCCTACAACGGATTCCCCATGCTGGCCTCGATCCTCGCCCGGCACCGCCTCATGCCGACCCAGCTGGACACCCGCGGCGACCGGCTCGCCTACAGCAACGGCATCCTCGCTCTGGCGGGCGTCGCGGGCCTGCTCCTCGTGGCGTACCAGGCCTCGGTCACCCGGCTCATCCAGCTCTACATCCTCGGGGTGTTCACGTCGTTCACGCTGAGCCAGATCGGCATGGTGAAGCACTGGAACGGCGAGCTCCGCCGCGTCGTGGTCGTCGGGGTACGACGGCGGATCCAGGCCTCCCGGGTCATCAACGCCTTCGGCGCCACGCTGACCGGCCTCGTCCTGCTCATCGTGCTCGTCACGAAGTTCACCCATGGGGCCTACCTCGTCGTCATCGCCGTGCCGGTCCTGGTCGCCCTCATGGGGTCGGTGTCGCGGCACTACCAGCGGGTGAGCGCCGAGCTGCGCCCGACGCCTCGAGCCCGCACCCTCCCCAGCCGGGTCCATGCCGTCGTGCTGGTTTCCCACCTGCACGAGCCCGCCCTCCGTGCGATCTCGTACGCCCGCGCCACGCGGCCGTCGACGCTCACCGCGCTGACGGTACAGGTCGACAAGGGCGAGACCGAGGCCCTGCAGGCGGCCTGGGCCCAGGCCGACCTGCCCGTGTCCCTGACGATGCTGCACTCGCCCTACCGCGACATCACCGGGCCGATCATCGGCTACGTGTCGCGGATCCGACGCGAGAGCCCGAACGACCTCATCGCCGTCTTCGTGCCTGAGTATGTGGTCGGCCACTGGTGGGAGTCGCTGCTGCACAACCAGAGTGCGCTGCGCCTCAAGCTACGGCTGCGGCTGCTGGGCAACGTCATGGTGACGAGCGTCCCGTACCAGCTCACCGGCGCCTCCCAGGAGATCGCTGCGGAGGAGGCCGCCCAAGCCCACGTCGAGGGCGGGAGCTCCGGCCCGGCCCTCGCCGCCCGGTCGCGCGCACGGACGCCTCAGCCGGCTCAGCCGGTGCCCCGCGGCGCCGCCTGGCCGCCCTCGCCTAGCTCCGCCGTCGCTCGACGAGCCCCCTGACGTAGGCCGCCTGCCCGAGGTGCTGGGTGATGTCGCCGATGACCGAGACGATCCGGACGGCGGCCGTCACCGGCGGGTCCCACCGTTCGTCGACGACGCGGTGCAGGTCCTCCACCGACAGGGCACGGACGATGCCCGCTGTGACGTTGTAGACCGCGTCCTGGTAGCCGACGAGCAGCTGCGGGTCGGCGATCCGGAAGCCCGCCACATCGGCGGCGCTGTGCCCGAAGCCGACGGCCTCGGGGTCGTAGGGCAGGTCGAAGTGGCCCACCCAGCCCTGCTCGAACCAGACCTGGTCCTCGGAGGCGAGCTCGCTGATGTGGTCGTCCTGGACCCGGCTGAGGTGCCACAGCAGCCAGGCGACGGAGTTCGACCCCGGGTCGGGGCGCCAGAGCAGCTCCTCGACGGTGAGCCCCTCGACGACCCGCGGCACCGCCTCGCGCACCCGGCCGAAGGCGTCCATGACGATCTCCCGGACGAGCTCGAGCGCGGGGTCCGGCATGAAGTGGGCGTCGGTGGTCATCCCCTCACGATGGCACGAGTTCTCGGTCCCGTCGACGGCACCCAGCGGGTCCGCGCACAGAGGTCAGGCGAAGGTGAAGTAGCGGAGCACGATGTACGGCACGCTGACCGAGATCGTCACGGCGGTGACGATCAGGCCGTACTTGGTGAACATCCAGAACGAGACGGGATGGCCGTTGCGCTTGGCGATCCCGGTGATGACGACGTTGGCGCTCGCGCCGACGGCCGTCGCGTTGCCGCCGAGGTCGGCCCCGAGCGCGAGGGCCCACCACAGCGACTCCTGCGGCGGGGTGAGGCTTCCCGCCCGGCCGACCAGGTCCAGGACGAGGGGCGACATCGTCGCGACGTAGGGGATGTTGTCGACGAGGCCGGACAGCGCCGCCGACCCGACGAGGATCCCCTGGG
>CAYPYK010000049.1:0-16464 GCA_964414665.1 uncultured Intrasporangiaceae bacterium
CGGACATCTCCGCGATGCCCTGGGCGTTGTCCGAGACCGGGCCGAAGGTGTCCATGGCCACGATGACGCCGACCGTCGTGAGCAGGCCACAGCCGGCGAGCGCAACGAGGAAGAGCGACAGGGCGAGCGATCCGCCGCCGAGCAGGAAGGCGAGGTAGACAGCGCCGCCGATGATCGCCGCGGTGTAGACGGCGGACTCGAGACCGACGCCGACACCGGACAGCACGACCGTCGCCGCCCCGGTGAGCGAGGTCCGGGCAACGTCCTTGGTCGGCCGGCTCTCGGTGCCGGTGAAGTGGCCCGTCAGCCGGAGGATGATCCCGGCAAGGACGATGCCGACGATGACGGCGAGGAGCGCCGTGACGCGCGGGTTACCGCTCATGGCCGCCGTCTCGGCGTCTCGGGAGCCGAGCTCGGCGAAGGTGGACGGCAGGTAGACGAACGCCGCGATGGCGGACAGGACGGCCGAGACGGTTGCGGCGATGTAGAAGCCGCGGTTGATCGCCCGCAGCGGGTTCTCACCCCCGCGCGCCTTGGTGATGAACACCCCGAGAAGCGCGGTGAGCGCGCCGATGGCCGGCACGATCAGCGGGAAGACCAGACCGTACTCGCCGAACGCGGCGGAGCCGAGGATGAGCGCGGCGACCAGGGTGACGGCATACGACTCGAACAGGTCGGCCGCCATGCCGGCGCAGTCGCCGACGTTGTCACCGACGTTGTCGGCGATGGTCGCGGCGTTGCGGGGGTCGTCCTCGGGGATGCCGGCCTCGACCTTGCCGACCAGGTCGGCGCCGACATCCGCGGCCTTGGTGAAGATGCCGCCGCCGACTCGCATGAACATCGCGAGCAGCGCGGCGCCGAAGCCGAAGCCCTCGAGGACCTTGGGGGCCTCGCCCTTGTAGAGCAGGACGACGACCGAGGCGCCGAGGAGACCGAGGCCGACGGTCGCCATGCCGACGACGCCACCGGTGCGGAACGCGATCCGCATGCCCTCGTCGCGGCCGCCGGTCTCGTGACGCGCAGCGGCGGCGACCCGGACGTTCGCCTTGACCGCCAGGCTCATGCCGAGATAACCGATGGAGGCGGAGAACAGCGCGCCGAGAACGAAGAACCCGGACCGGCCCCATCGCACGCCGGCCGTGTCGGCCGGCAGCAGCAGGAGCACCCCGAAGACGAGGACGACGAAGACGCTGAGGGTCTTGAACTGGCGGGCGAGGTAGGCCTGAGCGCCCTCCTCGACGGCTGACGCGATCTCCCGCATCTTGTCGGTGCCGGTCTCGGCTTCAAGCACCTGGCCCCGGAAGACGTAGCCCATGGCCAGGGCGATGACAGCAATGACCGCTACCGTCACGACCAGGGTGAGGTTCGTTCCGGTGAGGTCAAGAGCAGAGCTCGTCACGGCTGGCGCGAGCGCGAGGGCCATTGCATCCTCCTGATGATGTCGGCGCCCGGATGGGTGGCGTGAGGTCGGGCGCGATGAGGACGTTACCCGGTCGGGGGGCGCTCGCGTTCGGTGAGAGCGCTTGCACGTGCGTAGCGTGACGGGGACGTGACCCGTTTCACGCCGAGCGGTCGCCCCGGGACGCGTGACGGGCCCACCTCGCGACGAGAGGTCGGCGGTGTGGGCCGGGTCAGCCGGCGAGGGCCGCGTCGACGCTGGTGTGGATGGCGAACACCTTGTCGAGGCCGGTGATCCGGAACACCCGCAGGATGCGCTCGTTGCTGCAGACGATCCGCAGCCAGCCGGACTTGTTGCGGACGAGCTTGAGGCGGCCGACGAGGACGCCCAGGCCGGTGGAGTCGAGGAAGTCGACGTTGTCGAGGTCGACGACAAGTCGCGAGTGGCCGGCGGCGATGTGGGCGTCGAGGGCGGCCCGGAGCTGGGGTGCGGTATAGACGTCGACCTCGCCGGTGACGAGCACGACGACCGTGCCGTCGCGCTCGTTCGACACGACGTTGAGTTCCACCATCGCTCCTTGGTCCCTCTCCACGAAGCCCCGGCCGGAAGGCCCGCGTGCTACGAGATGGGAACGACGGAGCCGTCCCCTCTGCGCACTACCGTAGCCAACGTGTCCAGATCCGCCACACACCTGGGCGGCGCGTCCATCGATCCCGGGTCGATGCTCGAGCTGCTGGTGGCGCACGGGCGGGCGTCCCGACTACAGCACGTCGAGCGGATCCCGGCGCGCGAGGCGCGGCCAGCGCCCTGGCCGGACTGGGTCGCGCCTCCGGTCCGGGCGGCCTTTCTCGGCCTCGGGATCGACGCGCTGTGGTCGCACCAGCGCGAGGCGGTGGACCTCGCCCGCCGAGGGTCACACGTCGTCCTGTCCACCGGGACGGCGTCCGGCAAGAGCCTGGGGTACCTCGTCCCGGTGCTGTCCGACCTCGTCGACGGAGCGGCTGCGCCGACAGGGCGCGGCGCCACGGCCCTCTACCTCTCCCCCACCAAGGCCCTCGCCGCCGACCAGCTCGCGCGGGTCGAGGCGCTGGCGGTCCCGGGCCTTCGCGCGGCGACCTACGACGGGGACACCCCTCCCGACGAGCGGCGCTGGATCCGGGACCACGCCCAACTCGTCCTGACCAACCCCGACCTCGTCCACCACTCGCTCCTGCCGGGGCATCGGCGCTGGGCGCCGTTCCTGCGGGCGCTGCGCTACGTCGTCATCGACGAGTGCCATGTCTACCGGGGCGTCTTCGGGTCACACGTGGCCGTGCTGCTGCGTCGGCTGCGCCGGGTCGCCGCGCGCTACGGCGCCCACCCGACATTCGTTCTGGCGTCGGCGACGGTGACCTCGCCGGCCGACCACGCCGGACACCTCATCGGTATGCCGGTGGCGCCCGTCGACGTCGACGGGTCGCCCCGGGAGGCGCTGACCTTCGCCCTGTGGGAGCCGGAGCTGACGGCCGGGGCGACCCGGCGCTCGGCGACCACCGAGGCCGCAGAGCTGCTCGCCGAGCTGGTCGCGGCCGGGGTGCAGACGGTGGCGTTCGCCCGCAGCCGCGCGGGTGTCGAGGCGCTGGCGGCCAACGCCCGGCGCCGCCTCGACGACGCGAGCCCGGACCTGGCGGGCGCGGTCGCGGCATACCGCGGTGGCTACCTGCCCGACGAGCGACGGGCCCTGGAGCGTTCTGTTCGCGACGGGACACTGCGCGGCCTGGCCGCCACCAACGCCCTCGAGCTGGGCGTCGACATCAGCGGACTCGACGCCGTGCTCATGGCCGGATGGCCGGGTCGGCTCGCCAGCCTGTGGCAACAGGCCGGGCGTGGCGGCCGCTCTGGCGCCGAGTCGCTCGCCGTGCTGGTGGCCGCCGACGACCCCCTCGACACCTACCTGGTGCATCACCCCGAGGCGATCTTCGCCGCGCCGGTCGAGGTCACGGTGGTCGACCCCGCGAACCCGCACATCCTCGGCCCGCATCTCGCGGCGGCGGCGGCCGAGCTGCCGCTCACCGATGAGGACCTCGCCCTGTTCGGCCCCACGGCGCGCGGTCTCGTCGACGCCCTCGTCGGCCGCGGCATCCTCCGGCGGCGGCCGACCGGCTGGTACTGGGCCCGGTCGGACCGGCCGGGTGACCACCTGTCCCTGCGCGGCGCCGACGAGGTGGTCTCGATCGTCGAGGCCACCACCGGCCGGGTCATCGGGACGGTCGACGCCGCGTCGGCCCACTCGCAGGTGCACGCCGGCGCCGTGCACCTCCACCAGGGCGAGACGTGGGTCGTCACCGAGCTCGACCTGGACGCCGGGTCCGCGAGCGTCGTGCGCGGGGACCCGGGGTGGACGACGCAGGCGCAGTCGGTGAGCGAGTTCGCCGTGCTGGACACCGAGCGGCGGATGCGGTGGGGGGCGGTCGAGGTGAGCTACGGGTCGGTCCGAGTGAGTGGGCGGGTCGTGTCGTTCCTGCGCCGCCTGCCGTCGGGCGAGGTCATCGGGACCCACTCCCTCGACCTGCCCGAGCGCTCGCTGACGACCCGGGCGGTCTGGTGGACGATGCCGCCGGCGTCACTGGCCTCGGCCGGGGTGGGCGAGGCAGCCATCCCCGGCGCCGCGCACGCCGCCGAGCACGCGGCCATCGCCATGATGCCCCTGGTGGCGACCTCGGACCGGTGGGACATCGGTGGGGTGTCGACGGCCTGCCACCCCGACACCGGGCTGCCGACGATCATGGTCTACGACGGCTACCCCGGCGGTGCGGGGTTCGCGGCGCGGGCGTACGCCGCCTTCAGGACCTGGCTGCAGGCCACCCGGGATGCCGTGTCCGGGTGCGGGTGCGCGTCCGGCTGCCCGTCCTGCGTGCAGTCCCCCAAGTGCGGCAACGGCAACGAGCCCCTCGACAAGGCCGCAGCGGTGGCGTTGCTCGACGTCGTGCTCACCGCGCGGCCGGACCGGCCTGTCGGGTGGGGGACGCATCCGTCGCCTGTCGATGCCTAGGTGTCGCCGGTCCGCCCCCGTCGACCCTGCGGCCGCGTCGTCGAGACGCTAGGGTTCACCAAATGGTCGTCCTCGGTCTGCTCGTGGTCCTGCTCGCCGTCGGAGCGGGTGCCGCCGTCTATGTCGGCGCCGCCTCACTGCACGGGACGACGTTCACGTTCGACCTGCTCGGTGCTCAGGTGAGCACCAACCCGCTGGGCCTGGCACTCTCGGGCGCCCTCGTCGTCCTGGTGTTCTGGCTCGGCTGGGCGATCCTGCGGCTCGGGGCGCGTCGGGCCGGCCGACGACGCAGGGCGGCCAAGGAGGCCGAGCGCCAGGCCGAGACCGAGCGGGCCGAGACCGAGCAGCGCCAGCGCGAGGAGCTCGCGGCCCGGGAGCGCGCCCACCAGGAGGAGCTCGCGGCCCGGGAGCGCGCCCACCAGGACGAGCCGCCGGCCCCACCGCCCCCGCCGGGCGGCAGCGCGCCGACGCCCTGACGTTCCCCGCACCCCCCTCAGCCCGGCGGACCGTGGCCAGGCCCGGCCCGCGAGCTCGCGAGGGCGTGGTCGGAGACACCCGGGATCGGCACCATGAGGGCCACCCGAACAGTGACGAGGACCGTCTCGTCCGCCGCTGCCACACATCCGGTCAGCTCCGCGCCGTTCGACACGGCCGTCTGCCGGGCCGCCGAGCAGGGTCCCCCCTCCGCAGTCGAGGCCGGGCCGGCCGGGCCGGCTGAACCGGCCGAACCGTCCGGACCTGCGGACCCGGCGAGGCCGTGCCGCGCGGCCGTCACGGCGGCCAGCGCAGCCAGGTCGGCTGCCGCCCGCGCGCGGTGTACACAGACGGTGGCCGAGACGAGCCAGAGCGACGCGACGGTCACCGACACGAGCATCCCGGCCAGCGCCACGGCAAGGACCGTGCCGGACCCGCGCTCACCGGCGTTGGTCGCCGCCCGCACCACGCCCGGCCGCCTCCTCCTCCACCGTCGCGTCACGGCGACCGCCCCGGCGGGGCCGTCACCGGGGCGCGGGCGCCCGGGACGTCCTCACGGACCGCGGCGGCGGTGGCGATCGGCCGGGTCCGCACCCCCAGCCAGCCGAGCGGTGCGGGCACCTCGCCGCTCACGGTGACGCTGACCCGATCTCCCGAGCGGGCGGTCGCCACCATCGCGGCCCGGGGGCCGGCTCGCGCGGCCTCGGCTCGCACCGCCGCGTCGCTCTCGCCTCGGGCCATGAGCCGGACCGCGGAGCGGGCCGCGTCGATGCAGCGGACCTGGTCGGTCCCGAGGGAGACCGCGGCCAGGCACACGACGAGCAGGACTGCGACAACGGGCAGGGCCGCGGCCAGCTCCGCGGTGGCCATGCCACGCTCGGGCCCCGCCCGCGGACCCCTGACGATCGAATCCGGCATCACGACCCGGTGTGCAGAGCGTTGACGATGATGCTGGTCAGGGCCGACTTGACCGGCCCGGACTTGACGATGGCCAGCAGCAGCGCGGCGAAGGCGACCGCGGCCATCGTGCCCACGGCATACTCCGCCGTCGTCATCCCGGCCTCGCCCGCCCTCCGCACGGCCGCCCAGTGGCGCGAACAGCGCCGACGCACGTCGTCTCTCATCACGAGCTCCCCTCGACAGGGCCGCCCAGCGGGCTGCCTCGCCGTCCACTCTCGCCAGCCCCCGGCCCTCACGACAGAAGGGATCACCGATCTGTGGATGACGGCTCGGCGATGGCCGGCCTGTGGACGAACGAGGCGCGAGGCCGGCCTGCCGGCGGCCCGGCCGGTCCACGGCCCGACGAGGACGGAAGGGGCTCGGGGGTTCCGGTGGTCGCTCGCCACCTTGGGGCCCGCGCTCGGCCAGTCAGGTCGTCGAGGTCAGCCGGCGCAGCCGGGCGCGGAACTCGGACACGGCGGCCGGGCCCCAGTCGGTGTGGGTGTTGGTCCACCCGAGTCGGTCGTGGAACTCGGGCGCCGAGTTCGCCGTCGCGTGCCCATAGATATGGCTGACGCCGATGCCGTACTGGCGCTGGAGCATCGCCACCAGCAGCAGCAGCGCCCGGGCCTGGCGGGTCCTGTCGAGGATCTGCTGGTCGGCCCACGCCGAGGAGTGCCCGTGCGTCCCCTGCACCACCTCGATGCCGATGGCGCTGTCGTTGAGCCCGAGCACATGCCGACACATCACCGTCGTGGGGACCAGCTGGTAGACGGTCCCGTCCTGGTCGACGACGAAGTGCGCACAGACCCCTGGGAGCACGCCCATGTTGGGGACGTCCTGCTCGAACAGGCCGATGGCACCGGACGCGGAGTCGCCGTCGGTGAAGTGCAGAACGACAGCCCTCGGATGGAGCCGCCAGGTCCGGGTCCCATAGTGCGCCAGCGCGTAGGCCGCCATCTCGTCCTTGCGGCGCTGGGAGTAGGGGATCGGGCGCTGGACGATGTGGGGCAGCGGGGACGTCGCCGCGTGCGTGGGGGCCGTCGACGCCGTGCGCGATGGGCTGGGCGCCGGAGCGGTGGTGGCCGGCGAGGCGGGCGGGGCCTCGGTGACGGTCACCGGCGCGGCGGGCGGAGCGGAGGAGGCGGCCGTGAGCGCGGTCCGCCCTGCGGGGCCTGCCGACAGGGCGACCAGGACGGCCGCCACCAGCGCCACGAGGAGGGCCCCGACCGTCAGCTGGCCGCGGCTCACCACCGTCGTCCACCAGCGCACATGCCTCCAGAGTAGGACGAGGGGTCCACCGGCCCACCGCGCAAGGCCATGGCCGACGTCAGCCCACCAGCGACCCCACCAGCTGGAGGACGACGGGGATGATCGTCGTCCCGACGAACCCAGGCAGGAAGGCCAGTCCGAGCGGCAGGACGAGCAGCACCCCTGCCCGCTCGACCGCGGCCTCGATACGGCGGTCCTCGTCGTCGCGCAGCCGTCGGGCGGCGGCCTCGACGAGCCCGGCGGGGGCGGCGCCTGCCTCGACGGCCGCGCGCCAGGACAGCGCCACCGGGCGCCATACCGGTCCGACGTGCGACCACGCCGACTCCGGTCCCTCGCCCCACCGGTGTGCTGCGGCGACCACAGACAGCTCGAGCCCGACCGGACCGTCGACCTGGGTCGCCACCGTCTCGAGCGCCTCGACCGGCCCCAGGCCGGCCCGGAGGACGAGGCCCAGCAGGGTGGCCGCATCGGCGACGTCGTAGACCGTCGCTGCCGGCGGGTCGCCCGCCGAGTGGCCGGCACTGTGCCCCGGGCCGGTCCCCCACGGCCACGCGAGCACCGCCGCCGTCGCGAGCACGGCCGCCAGCACAGTCGGAATCGGGAACGACGCCGTCACGGACGCCGTCCGGCCGTCATGGCCGAAGCCCCCGAGGACGCCGGGCCCGAGCCAGGATCGCGCGGGCCCACGCCCAGCCCGCGGCGGTGAGCACGACGCCGGCCCCCGTGGACGCCAGTGCGGCGGAGCTGCCGTAGAGCCTCGCCACCGGGATGCCGAGGATCGCCCCCATGACCGGGCCGGTAGCCGGGAGCAGGGACAGCAGCCACATCGACGCACGCGGTCCGGCCAGGACCACCCGGCGCCGCGCCTCGGCCGCGTCCCGGCCGCGGAGCACCCGGGCGGCCGTGCGCGTCGCGGAGCCGGCCGGGGCGCCGAGGTCGTCGGTCAGGGACCACGCCTGGGCGAGGAAGCGCAGCGGCGTGCCGGCGTCGTGGGAGTGCCGCGCCGCCTCGGCCACGGCGGCCCCGAGCCCGGTGCCACGCTGGGCCGAGTCGCGCAGGGTCCGGTCGAGGGCGTCGAACGCGGGGTCGTCGAGGGCGCTCCCGGAACCAGGGTGCAGGGCCAGCCGGGCGGCCTCCGACGGCGCGAGGCCGGCCTCGAGGCCGACGGCCGCCAGCTCGGCGAACTCCGCGACCCACCCCGGCGAGGAGGCCCCTCGCCCACGACCGCCCTTGGGTCGCCGGCCTCCCCACCAGCCCCACCGGCCCCGCCACCGGAGCCACGCGACCGCCCACCCGGGCACGCGCGGCGCCCGGGTGGGCGTCCGGTCCGCCGGGGTGGCTGCACCGCCCGTCCCGGTTCCGGTCGGCGCCGGTCCACCCAAAGGCCAGACCAGCACGGCGCCGGTGAACAGCCCGGCGACGGCCATGGGCAGGAGTCTCATCACCGGCTCACGGACAGCAGCGCAGACAGGGCGGCCCACCCCGGGCCGGGGACGGCCGGCCCGGCGGGGTCGTCGGCGACGGTCGTCGCAACGACGACCTCCACCTGCCCCGCTGCCGTGGCCCGGGTCACCCCGATCTGGGCCACCCGGCGCCGGGCTCCGCTCCGACGGACGTGGACCACCACCCGAACGGCCCCCCGGAGCTGGGCGTGCACGGCGTCCCGCGGCATGCCGGCGAGGGCGCCGAGTGCCTCGAACCGGGCCGGGACCTCCTCGACGCTGTTGGCGTGCAGCGTCCCGCAGCCGCCCTCGTGCCCGGTGTTGAGGGCAGCGAGCATCTCGCGCACCTCGGGGCCGCGGACCTCGCCGACCACGAGCCGGTCCGGCCGCATCCGCAGCGCCTGCCGGACGACGTCGACCATCGAGACCGCCCCGATCCCCTCGACGTTGGGGGATCTCCCCTGCAGGCGCACGACGTGTGGGTGGTCGGGCGCGAGCTCGCGGACGTCCTCGACGAGGACGATGCGCTCGGCAGGCGGGCACTCAGCGAGCAGCGCGCCGAGCACCGTGGTCTTGCCGGCCCCCGTACCTCCCGTGACGACGAACGCCACCCGGGCAGCGACGAGCGACCTGAGCAGCTCGGCGGTGGGGCGGTCGACGGCACCGAGCCCCGCCAGGCCGTCGACGCCGCGTGGGTGGTGGCGCGGAACCCGGAGGCTGATGTGGGCGCCCCCGTCGACCAGCGGCGGGAGGACCGCGTGCAACCGCACGCCGGACGGCAGCTGCCCGTCGACCCACGGCTGGGCGTCGTCGAGCCGGCGGCGGGCCAGCCCGGCGAGCCGGGTCGCGAGCGCACGTACGTCGTCGACGTGCGTCCCCGGACCCGCCGGGACGACTCCGCCGCCCCGGTCCACCCACACCGAGCCGTCGCCGTTCACGAGGACGTCGGTGACGCCCGGGTCGGCGAGGACGCCCTCGAGGGGACCGGCGCCGAGCAGGGCCCCGGTCAGGCGTCCGGTGGCTCGGGCGACCCCTTCGTCACCGAGTCTGGCGCGCTCCGACCCGGCCAGCCGCGCCACAGCCGAGGCCGTCGGTGGTCGCCCGGCGCGGATCGCCTCCCGGATCGGGCCGGCCCACCGCCCGTCGGCCACGACGCTCACGACACCAGTCCGATCGGGCCCGGGAGGACGGCGTCGATGAGACGGTCGGCCGTGTCACCGAGCCGGGTACGCCGCTCCCCGGGCCACTCCCCGCGCTCCGCCGCCCGGGCCACGCGGTCCTCATCGGCGACGTGGGCGAGGTGTGGCAGCCCCAGATGCTGCTCGACGACCTCGGCGAGGTCGACCCGCGCCCTCGGGCCGCGCGTCACCAGGGCGACCTCGGCCCGCCGGCTGTCGGCCCCGTCGACGAGTGCTTCGACCGCTGCGTCCGCGTCGGCGAGGGCACGCACGTGCAGGCCCGCCAGCACCAGCACGAGCGCGCACCGGCCGACCAGCTGCCCACGCAGCGCTCCGACTCGGGGAAGGTCGATCACGAGCCGTCCCGTGACCGCCAGCGCGTCGACGACCTCGAGGACGGCACGGTCGGGCACCGGTCGGCGCTGGGGCGTCGCGCCGCGGCCCGCGGCGAGCACCCGAACTCCGCGGTCCTCGGGGAGCTCGGCCAGCACCGCCCCGGCCGAACCGCGCAGGTCCGCCAGATCACCCCAGCGCAGTCCGGGCAGGTGCTCGACGCCGGCCGTGACGTCGATCCCGCCGCCGTCGAGGTGGCCGTCGACGAGCACGGCCGCGCCCCGGCGGCCCGCCCGCCAGGCAAGCGCCGCGGCCAGGGTCGAGGCACCGACACCCCCGGACGCACCGAGGACGCCGACCACGCGTGCGCTGTCGTCCATGGGTCCAGGCTCTGGGCGGCACCCCCCGCGGCGCACCCCCGACCGAGTCATCTGTGGACGGCCGCCGCCGCGCGCCCTGCCTGTGGACAACTGGCGGTCCGCCGGGGGCCGGCGGGGCGGGCGGGGCGGGCGGGGCGGGCGGGGCGCAGTACCGGAGCGCAGAACGGAACTTAGAACCGAACAACGCATAGGACGGCCCCGGTCGGGGCGGGTCCTGCGCTCTGCGCGGGAGGGGGCATCCCCCGCCGGGGCCGGCCGAGCGCGGAACCGAACGCAGAACCCAACAACGTATAGGACGGCCCCGGTCGGGGGGACAACCGGGGCCGTCGGCGAGCCGAGCTCCGGGGGGGAGAAGCCGGTCCGCCCTCGCTCAACCCCGAAGGGGAGCGAACACCTCAATCGTCACTCAACACGGGCCCGCACGCAAGTCGACAGGGCAGTCGGAAAGGGAAAATCCGACTTCCGTCTCCCGTCAACGAGTTCGCCCCAGAACCCCACGACTCTCGGTAACCCCACTTTCGTGCCCGGCCGACCGATCCAGGCGCAGGGCGGACCGCCCGCCCGGGCAACCGGATGGCGCTCCTCCCGAGGACTGGGAGGAGCGCCAAGGGCCGTGGGCTTCCGAGGCGACCAGGCGTGCTTCCGTGCCGTCGTCGTGGTGGGACAAGCCCGCCACGATCGGTCCATACGTGGACTGCCCGCGCGTGGGTACCTGTTCCGCTCACGGTTCCGTTGTCGGCCCGTCGGCACGAGGTCGGCGGTCCGACACCTCCGTTTCTACTCCTCGCCGGCGCCGCGCGGAAGGGAACCGGAAAAGTCCACAGGGACCGCACCCGGACCAGGCCCGGAACACCCGCTCCGAGCCGGACCTCCACCGTGACCCGGTCGGGCGGAGCGTGGCCCCGGGGAGGCTGGTCTCGAGGGGTGGAACTCAGCCCAGCCGGCCGGCGAGCACCGCGTCGGCGACGGCCAGCCCCTCGGTGGCGGCCGCCTGGATCGCCTTCGCGCAGTGGGTGACCCACAGCGTGACCCCCTCGGGGGTCCCCTGGCCGTATGCCGCGAGCGCACCGAGGTAGGCCGGCCCGCCGAGGGCGCGGTGCCCGGCCTCGGTGACAGCCACCCCGGTGGGGTCGAGGCCGAGCGCCTTGACCGCGGCCCGCTCCAGCGCGCGGGCCACGACGGCGTTCCCACGCACGAACGGGCGGACGGTGAGGATCTCGGCGTGCACGACGGCCAGGACGACGAGAGCCGGCAGCCCCTCGGACGCAACGAGCAGGTCGACGACCGCCGCCAGACGATCCCGGGCCTCGTCGACGGGCGGCGCGGGTCCGAGGTCGACGAGCTCGCGGCACTCCTCGCCCTCGGCGCGGGGGCGGCCGAGCTGGTCGTCGGCGACGAGGCCGGCTGCCGCGGCGACATGCAGCCGGGCCAGCGTCTGCAGCGGTGCCCGCCGCACCAGCGGCTCGAGGCGTTCGGACTCGGCCGTCGCGGCGACCACGCCCCGCATGACCTGCTCGACCGGGTCGGGGTCGGGCCCCCAGGACGCGGCGCCCCGCATGATGTCGCGCACCCGGCCGAGCCCGACCCGCGCGCCCTCGAGCTCACCGCTCGCCCACGCTCCCCGCACCCGTGACTCGGCGGCCGCCTCGGGGATCCGCCGGCGCAGCGCCTCGTGCCACCGCAGCTGGGTGCAGGCCTCCCGGGCCACCTCGACCTGCTCGGGTATGCCGCGCAGCCGGCCGAGCGCGCGGACCGCGGCGACGACGTCGCTCACCCCTGCTCCTGCGGCGGCGTGGGCATCCGGACGCCGGCGAGCTGTCGGGACTGGGCCACGACGGCGCCGGTGCCGTCCCAGACCGTCGCGTCCTCCTCGAGCAGCCCACCCATGACGTTCGAGGTGGAGAGGGCGACCCGCAGCCATCCGGGCGCGGGGCGGCGGCGGATGTGGCCGGTCAGCTCGAGGGTCGGGGCCCACCCGAGGGCGCCGAGGTCGAACGCCACGGGCATCAGGGCGTCGAGGAAGAAGGGCAGCGCGCTCGTGTCGGGCTCGCGTCCGTCGGCGAACCGGATCCAGGCCCGGAGCACCCCGCGCCCCGACGGCTGCCCCACCACCCAACCGGCCGTGGCGGGGTCGATCCGCAGGTCGACCCGGTCGAGCATCCGGATCTGGCGTGCGAACTCGGCTGCGGACCGGTCGGACCGGACGCACTCCTCGGGCGGCGGCATCTCGGGGGCCGGGGCTGAGCGCCATACCGGCTCGGAGCGCTCGTCGAGGTCGCCGAACGTCGCCAGGGCCCGCAGCCGCTCGGTCTCCGCACCGGCGTCGCCCTCGGGCTGGAGCAGACAGACCTGACCGGTCGACAGGGACCGGCCGGTGCGCAGCACCTCGCTGCGGAGCCGGGCCGGCCCGGGCAGTGCGGCGGACAGGAAGTAGGCGCTGAAAGCGAGCGGGTCGCCGTGGCCGCCGGCCCCCGCGACCGCGTCCCGCAGCGCGCGCAGGGCCAGGGCGACCAGGATGCCGCCGTTGACGGCCTGCCCGACGACCCACCCCTCGCCCAGGGTCGCGGCAGTCTCGGGGCCGGTACCCGCCAAGGCCATCGCGTCGTCGAACTCGGTCATGCCGTAGGTCTACCAGAGCGCCCAGAGCCTAGGCTGCCGGCATGAGCCGGGACTTCCACCTGCCGACCGCGGTCGTCGTCGGTGGGACCCTGTTCCTCATCGCCGTCGTGGCCTACCTCATCGCCCGGGGCCGCCGTCGAGGGTTTCTCTCCGACGTCGACCGAGCCACGTACGCCACGTTGCACACGGCCTCGCTGGCGGCGGCGTCCCTGGGCGACGGACTCACCCAGGAGGGCGCCGAGAAGGCCGGGCGCCACCTGCTCGCCATGCTCGGGGCCACCTCGCTCGCGATCTGCGACACCGGCGGCCTGCTCACCTGGGCCGGCGGCGGCGACCATCACCGGCGCCAGGCCTTCTCGATCACGCGGGAGACCCTGCAGACCGGGCGCACCTCGGTGCATGGCCCCGCCGAGGTGGGCTGCACCGACATGAACTGCACGGTCCGCAGCGCCGTGACCGCCCCCCTCGTCGCCGACGATGTCGTCGTCGGCACGCTCACGGCGTACACGAACCAGTCGTCGCCCGGCCTGGCCCGGGCGGCCGAGGAGGTCGCGGGCTGGGTGTCCTCCCAGCTCGAGCTCGCCGAGCTGGGACGTACCAAGACCCAGGCGATGGAGGCCGAGCTGAGGGCACTACGGGCCCAGATCAGCCCGCACTTCATCTATAACAGCCTCGCCGCCATCGCCTCCTTCGTCCGTACCGACCCCGACCGGGCCCGCGACCTGCTCCTCGACTTCGCGGACTTCACCCGCTACGCCCTGCGTCGGGGCGGGCCGTTCACCACTCTCGCCGAGGAGCTGCGCAACGTCGATCGCTACCTCGTCCTCGAGCAGGCCCGGTTCGGCGACCGGCTCCAGATCTCGCTGCTCATCGCGCCCGAGGTGCTGGGAGTCACCGTGCCCTACCTGGCCGTCCAGCCGCTCGTCGAGAACGCCGTCCGGCACGGCCTGGCGGGCAAGGAGGGTCCCGGCCACCTCACCATCACGGCCACCGACCGCGGCGCCGAGGCCGAGATCGGCATCGAGGACGACGGCATCGGCTCTGACCCCGAGCAGATCCGGCGCATCCTCGACGGGGCGCACGGCTCGGAGTCGATCGGGCTCGGCAACGTCGACGCACGGCTGCGGCAGATCTACGGTGACGAATTCGGCCTCGTCGTCGAGACCGCCCCCGGCGCGGGGACCAAGGTGACGTTCCGGGTGCCGAAGTTCGCCCCCGGAGTGCACGCCACCCCGTGACGAACGGCCGATCGGCACATCTCACCGCGTGACCGGTCGTGCGGGAAGGCTGACCGGTGGGGGTCGTTCGTCGTACTCTGCACCACATGACCAACGTCGGCCATCTCACGGCCCTCGTCGTTGACGACGAGGCGCCGGCTCTCTCGGAGCTGGGCTACCTCCTCGGCCGTGACGAGCGGATCGGCGAGGTCATCACCGCCCAGAGCGGCACCGAGGCCCTCCAGGTCCTGGACTCCCGCGAGATCGACGTCGTCTTCAGCGACATCTCGATGCCCGGCCTCGACGGGATGGCCCTGGCCCGGGTCATCGCCAAGTTCAGCGAGCGCCCGCAGGTCGTCTTCGTGACCGCCTACGACAGGCACGCCGTCGACGCCTTCGCCCTGGCCGCCACCGACTACGTCATGAAGCCCGTCCGCGCCGACCGGCTGGCCGAGGCGGTCCGCCGCGTCGTCACCAAGCGGCAGAACGGCGACACCGGGATGCCGGGCGGGGCTGCCGACGGAGCGGCGGCCGCCGACGACGAGACCATCCCCGTCGAGCTCGGCGGCGTGACCCGGTTCATCAGCCGCAGCCAGATCCGCTACGCCCAGGCGCACGGCGACTACGCCCGACTGCACACCGACACCGGCTCCCACCTCGTCCGCGTCCCGTTGAGCCTGCTCGAGGAGAAGTGGGCACAGCACGGGTTCGTCCGCATCCACCGCAGCACCCTCGTCGCGCTGCCGCACGTCAAGGAGGTCCACATGGACCACGGACGGTGCTCGGTCGTGGTCGGCGAGGTCGAGCTCGGGGTGAGCAGGCGGCATACCAAGGAGCTGCGCGACACGCTGCTGCGCCGTCCCATCGCCGACTGGCGAGCGCCGGAGGACTGAGGTGTCCACCCCGGCCGGTCCCCCACAGCGGGTCCGGGTGACCAGCTCGCGCCGCGGCGGCATCGCGCCGAGCGCCCGGCCGATCGCCCACGACCTCGACGAGCAGACCGAGCTCGGCGGCCTCTACCTCAGGGGGCTCATGCGCGCCCAGCTGCGCCTCGGCGTGCTCGTCCTCGGGACCGGCGTCGTCGCCATCGGCGGGCTTCCCCTGCTCATGCTCCTGGTGCCGTCGACCACGACCCTGGCGTTCTGGGGCATCCCCTTCCCGTGGCTCGCCCTCGGCGTCGCCGTCTATCCGGTCGTCGCCCTCCTCGCCCGGTGGTACGTCCGTGCGTCGGAGCGGATCGAGGCCGAGTTCAGCGACGTCGTCGGGCGGTCGTGACCGCGTGATCACCTCGCTGACCCAGGCGCGACGCCGATGAGCGAGCCGCTCAGCCTCGTCGCCGTCGTCCTCGTCTGCCTGACGACCCTCACCCTGGGCGGGTTCGGTCTGCGGCTGTCGCGGGCGACGAGCGACTTCTATGTCGCCGGCCGGGCGGTCTCTCCCCGGCTCAACGCCTCGGCCATCGGTGGCGAGTACCTCTCGGCCGCATCCTTCCTCGGGGTCGCCGGGCTCGTCTACGACCGCGGCGTCGACATGCTCTGGCTCCCGGTCGGCTACACCGTGGGCTATCTCGTGCTGCTCGTCATGGTGGCCGCCCCGATGCGCCGCTCGGGGGCCTACACCCTCCCGGACTTCGCCGAGGCCCGCCTCGAGTCGCGGGTGCTGCGGCTCATGTCGTCGGCGCTCGTCGTCTCGATCGGCTGGCTCTACCTCGTGCCCCAGCTCCAGGGCGCGAGCCTGGCCCTGTCCATCGTCACGAACACGCCCTCGTGGGTCGGCGCCCTCGTCGTCACCGTCGTCGTCGGACTCGCCGTGGGCGCCGGCGGGATGAAGTCGATCACCCTGGTCCAGGCCGTCCAGTACTGGATCAAGCTCACCGCGCTCGCCGTGCCGGCGTTCGTGCTGCTCGCACTGTGGCTGCGTTCGGGGGCGCCGCACCCCGCGGTCGCAAGCACCTCCTGGCACATCCCCCTCACCTCGTCGGGGCCGCAGGATCACCCCGTCTACCGGACCTACTCGACCGTCCTGGCCCTCTCGCTGGGGACGATGGGCCTGCCGCACGTCGTGGTCCGCTACTACACCAACCCCGACGGGGTCGCCGCCCGGCGCACGACCGTCTCGGTCATCGGCCTGCTCGGCATCTTCTACATCCTGCCGCCCATCTACGGCGTCCTCGGCCGGCT
>CAYPYK010000050.1:0-16365 GCA_964414665.1 uncultured Intrasporangiaceae bacterium
CAGAGGCGAGTGCGGCGGGTGCGGCGGTCAGCACGGCCAGGGCCGTGGCTGCCGCGATGGTGATGCGTCGGGTGAGGCTCATCGTGTTCAGCTCCCCTCGTGCACCTGGAAGATGCGGTCGGCAACGAGGCCGTGGGCCTCGCGGTGGACGGCGGCCGCCGCCTCCGGCGACGGAGCCTCGACGAGGCAGAAGATAGCGAGGCATCCCGGGCGAGGTCGGTCGCCAGGGTGCCGCCGATCTGTCGCGCGAGGTCGTGGAGCAGCCCGAGCGGTCGCGGCGTAAGGTAGCCGTCGCACCCGACGCCGAACCACCGCGCCTGCGGGATGAGCTCGCGGAACGCGTCGACGACGCTGGTCTTGCCCGAACCGGCCTCGCCGGTGACGAGCACGATGCGTCCGCCGGCGGTGGCTGCCTCTGCGGCATACCCGGTCAGTGCGGTGAGGGCGTCCTCGCGCTCAAGCAGGGGCATCTGGTCAGTATGCGCCGGCGATGGCCAGCACCTGGATGCCGCCTGGCCTGACCGGCTGGGCGGCGTTGTCCCGGGACGGCGCAGGTCGGGTCCGGTCGACACACTCGGACAGGGCGACACCCCGCTCGACGACGCCCTCCCCCACTTTGGCCGCCGAGCCTAGGGTGGGCCCCATGCACGGTCCGTCCGCCTTGGGTGACCTTCCGTTCGATGCGCAGGAGCGCCTCGCACTGTGCGACCTCCTGGAGGAGCTCGGCGCCGACGTCCCCACGCTGCTCGAGGGCTGGACCGCGCGCGACATCGCCGCCCACCTCGTGCTGCGCGAGCACGATCCCATCGCCGGCCCCTGAAGGGTCCTTCCCGGGCCGTTCCGGCGGGTCGCCGATCGCCGCAGGGTGGGGCTGGCGGAGAAGCGGGAGTTCGGGTGGGTCGTCGAACGGATCCGGTCGGGCCCACCTTCTGGGTTCTTCCGCATCGGATGGGTTCGCTCCTTCCCGAGCCTGAACGAGTTCTTCGTCCACCAGGAGGACGTGCGCAGAGCGAACGGCTTGGGCCCCCGCGACACCCTGACGCCTGCCTTGGAGGCCGCCCTGTGGCGAAACGTCCGCCGGGGTAGCCGCGTGCTGAGTCGCCGGCTGCGCCAGATCGGGCTGGAGATCGAGTGGGCGGGAACCACCGAGCACATCACGGTCCACAAAGGCGAACCCACTGCTCGCCTGACCGGGCCGCCCGGCGAGCTGCTGCTCTACCTCTTCGGACGCCCGGCCGCGGCGCAGGTCGAGGTGACCGGAGCGGCCGAGGCCGTGGCGACCGTTCGCCGGACGCGCTTCGGGATGTGAGCCTGCAACGATTCGCCGCTCCCGTCGGCGACGCGAAGGGCCACCACGTTGATGACGCGGTGCATCGGTCGCAGAAACGCTGGCCAGGGCACGACCTCCACCTCCGGCATCACCCCAACGACGCCCTCCTCGGCCGCGGGGTCACGGCAACGACGAGATCGTATGCCGCGTCATCGGGAGCAACGTGACCTCACGGTGGGCGTGGACGACCTCCGTGACCGGGTCGTCCGCGGCCCACGAGGCCGACGTCCTCCTCCAGGGCACGGACCAGCTGGTCGACCGTCGGGGAACCGGCCAGGCCACCCGGGGTGGGGTACATCCGGCAGGCCAGCGCCGGGACGGTCTCCGGCTGCGAGAACGGGTCTCGTCCACCGATGAGGATGGTCGGGGAGCCGGTGAACCCCAGCCGTTCGGCGTCCTCGGCGGTCTCCATCGTTCGGGTGGCCACCCGCACCTGGACGCCCGCCTGCCGGGCCGCCGCGTGCACCCGCTCGAGCCCGGTACGCCAGCTCGGACAGCCTCCGAAGTACAGCACCGTCACATCCGCGATCATGGCTTCATCATCGCCCCTGCGACCCGTCGGCCTCCGTGACGGCTGGCGGCCTCGGCGCGGGCATCGGACACCATGACGGCCCAGCCGGAGCTCTCGACGGCGCCCTGGGGCATGCCCCTCAGTGCGAGTGCTTGACCGCCATCACCGCATCCACCGTCGCCCGGTCGAAGGGCTCACCGAGCCAGTCGTACAACCCGCGCAGCACACCGGGGTCGGCCACCCAGTCGTCGAAGTGGAGCCGGTAGGCCCGCTCACCGAACCTTGCCTCGATCTCGTCGAGCCGTCTCTCATAGCGCTCGAGCATCCCCATCGGGTCCTCCCGCTCGGGCCACCACTTGCTCTTGGCGACATCGTCGTGGTTGCGGGTGTTGATGACCACGCGCAGGCCGGGGAGCAGCTGGGCGAGGAAGTCGACGTACTCCTCCCAGTCCCCTGCCCACCAGCGGATCTCCTTGAACCCGATGACCCGGGTGCCCGGCTCGGGGCGCAGGAGGGTACGCAGCACGACGCTGCGCAGGCTGGCCAGCGACACGTCCTCGGGCACCTCGTCGATGCCGAACCACGCCTTGCGGGGGCCGAGCGGCCTCCTGTTGGTGTGTTCCGCCTTCTGCGCCAGGATGTGCCGCTGGTACTCGAAGAGGTATCGGATGGCGTCGCGGTTCTCGCCACGGATGACATAGCCCGGGATCGAGTTGAGGATCCCCTGGAGCAGCGTCGACCCGGACCGGCCGTAGGTGACGATGACGAGGTAGCCGAGCCCGGCGGGCGCACCGGCCACCTCGCCGTCGCGGGCCTCGACCGCCATGGCCAGCTGCTCGGCGTGACGCCTCAGGCGCTCGCTCTCCGCCTTCACCTCGGCCAGGGTGAGGACCAGATTGTCGCGCTGGGTGAGGACGCGCCTCAGGGGAGGTATGCGGTGGGCGACGATCTGCTTGAGCGCCTTGGCTCTCGAGGTGGGCACGCGGCGCTCCTGAGTGGATGCTGTCGGTCGGCACAACGCTACCCAACGGGGACCTGTGAGGAAAGGTCGGCCTCGACACCGTCTGATGGGTGGAACGCGCAGGTCAGCCGCCCGGCACCATCCACTGCAGGATGGTCGCCAGGCCGACGACGGCCGCCACGACGACCACCGCCGCGAGGATCCAGGCAATGACCTGCGCGGCATCGATCCCACCCGGCTCGTCCTCGCCCTCGACGTCCTCGTCCGCGGATCCGGCCTCGAGGGCCCTGAGCCGCAGGGCCTCGACCTTCGGCGAGCGCGGCTCGAGCCGCACCGACCGGGGCAAGGACAGCCACATCCGCGGGAAGTCATCGCCGAACCGCTCGCGCCACGCCCCCACCGCCTCGTCGACATCGGGACCGCGCAGCCCTGCCCCGAACCAGGCGGCGCCGGCCGCGGGCAGGTCGCCCATCGAGTGGTGGATGTCGCCGAGCAGGGCCAGGGCCTCCGGGTCGAGGACCGGCCCGTCGAGATGCTCGATGAGGATGTCGCGCGCGCGCCACAGCTCACCCTTCTCGAGGACCGCGCGCGCCCGTGACACCGCGCCCGAGGGCGGGGTCCGCTCGGCATCGGCAGGCATGACGTCAGCGAACCACATCCGCTCCCCGCGCGCTGTGTCGCTCGCGGCGGCGTCGGTGGTGGGTCAGGCTCGGGCGAGCGCGAGCAGCTCGCCCGAGCCGCGACGGATGAGCCGGGTGGGCAGAGTGTGGATCGCCGGTGGCGAGCTGTCCCCGTTCATCCGCTCGAACAGGAGCCGGGCCGCCTCCGACCCGATGGCCGCCGGATCCTGAGCCATGACCGTCACCCCGGGCTCGACGACGTTGGCCAGCGGCACGTCGTCGAACCCGACCAGCGCGATGACGTGTTGAAGCCTCAGCTCGTGGAGCGCCCCGACGACGCCGATGGTCACCAGGTTCTGGCTGCTGAAGATCGCGTCCGGCTCGCCCGATGCGAGCACCTCGAGAGCCACGTCCCGTGCCTGCGCGGCCGTGCGCAACCCGTGTCGGACGAGGTCGGGCCGCGGAGCCAACCCCGCCTCGGTCAGGGCGTCCTCATAGCCCGCGAATCGCTGGCGGGCGGTGTAGACCCCGAGGTCGTCCCCGAGGTAGGCGACCCGCGTCCGGCCACCGCCGAGCAGGTGCCGCACCGCCGCCCTGGCGCCTCCGCGGTTGTCCGACAGGACGGCGTCCGCGAGGAGCGGCGACGGTGGCCTGTCGATGAAGACGAAGCTCACCCCCGCCCGCTGCTCGGGGACGAGGTACAGATGATCCTCGCTGGCGGGCATGATGATCACGCCGTCGACCCTGCGGTCGATGAGGGTGCGGGTGAGCCCCCGCTCGCGCTCGGGGTCCTCGTCGAGGCTCCCGGCGAGGACGAGCACGTTCTGTCCCCGGGCATAGTTCTCGACCGCGCGGTGGACGACCGAGGAGAAGGGGTTGCTGACGTCCTCGAGGAGCAGGCCGATCGTGTTGGTGCGGCCTCCGGTGCGACGCAGGTTCGCAGCCGTGAGGTTGGGCCGGTAGCCGAGCTTGTCGGCGGCGGCCCGCACGCGTAGGACCAGGTCGGGGGCAACCGTGGGGACATCGTTGAAGACCCGGGAGACGGTCTTGATGCCCACGCCGGCAAGGGCCGCGACGTCCCGCATGGTGGGTCGGTCGCGCCGCTCGACGACATCCGCCTGGTCCGACATGCTCCTCCTGAGGTGATGCGTGGTCGTGGGGCGGTGGCGCGTGCCATCGACGGTCCGCGGCCGGCTGGGCACGCCGGGCCCCGACCCCCGGCGCGCCGTGCCGTGCGCAGGGCTAGTCGCTCGCCGTGGGGACCTCTGCGCTGTCCTCGAGCGTGACCGCCCCGGTCATGATCGCCACCGCCTCGGCCGGTGTGTGCGACTCAGGCGTGATGATCCCGGCGCTGCGACCGAGCCGCTGGATGAAGATGCGGTCGGCCACCTCGAACACGTTGGGCATGTTGTGGCTGATCAGGATGATGGCGAGACCGCGGTCGCGCAGATCGCGGATGAGCCGGAGGACCTGGCCGGTCTCGCGAACTCCCAGGGCGGCGGTCGGCTCGTCGAGGATGACGACCTTCCCCCCGAATGCCGCAGCGCGGGCGACCGCGACGGCCTGGCGCTGACCACCGGACAGCGTCTCGACGGACTGGCTGATGTTCTGGAGCGTGCTGATCCCCATCTCGTCGATGTACCGCTGGGCCTCCTTCTTCATTCCCGGGGTGTCGAGCATGCGCAGCACGGAGCCCAGCAGACCCTTGCGGCGCCGCTCCCGGGCGAGGAAGAGGTTGCTGGCGATGTCGAGTGCGGGGGCGACGGCCAAGGTCTGGTAGACCGTCTCGATGCCGGCCTCGCGGGCCTCCTGCGTGCTGCGGAAGCTCACCCGTTTCCCGTCGACCTTCATCGTCCCGGAGTCGGGGACCATCGCCCCGGAGAGGCACTTGATGAGGGTGGACTTCCCGGCCCCGTTGTCGCCGATGACGGCCAGCACCTCACCGGTATGGAGCTGCACGTCGACGCCGGCGAGGCCGACGACGTGACCGAAGGTCTTGACCAGACCCTGGGCCTCGAGAACGGGCTGGCTCATGACTTCACGCTCCGGATCCACTGGTCGGCCGCGACCGCGAGGATGACGAGGATGCCGACCGCCAGAACCTGGTAGTAGGGGTCCACGCCGGCGAGCGCCAGGCCGTTCTTGAAGGTCTGGACGATGAGCGCCCCGATGAGGGAGCCGACGACCGCACCGCGGCCGCCGAACAGGCTCGTCCCGCCGATGACGACGGCCGTGATGCTCTCGAGGTTGATGTTGATGCCGGAGTTGGGATCGGCGCCGTTGATCCGGCCGACCATGATCCAGGCGCTGACGCCGATCACGGCCCCGGCGACGACATAGGCGCTGAGCAGCACCCGGTCCGTCCGGATACCCGCGAGGCGTGCCGCCTCGGGGTCGTCACCGGTGGCGTACAGGTGCTTGCCCCAGGCGGTCTGCTTGAGCACGTAGGCGAAGACGCCGTACAGCACGAGCATGAGGATCACGCCGGTGGTGAGGCGGAAGCTGCCGATCGGGATGGTCTTGCCGGTCCACGTGAGGAAGGTGTCCGTCGGCAGCGAGATGGTCTGACCACCCGCGTAGAGGAGGGTCAGTGCGGTGAAGATGCTCAACGTACCGAGGGTGACGATGAAGGGCGGCAGGTTGATCCGGGTGACGAGCCAGCCGTTGAGGGCGCCGGCGGCGACGGCCACGATGAGGCCGATGAGCAGGGCCAGCGGGCCCGGCAGCCCGCTGTCGTGAGCGAGCTTGGCCATGACCAGCGACGCCAGCACCATGACCGCCCCGATCGACAGGTCGATGCCGGCGGTCAGGATGATGAGCGTCTGGCCTACGGCGAGCGCGGCCACCGGGGCCATCTGTTGAAGGACGAGTGAGAGGTTAGCCGGGGCGAAGAAACGGCTGTTGGCCAGACCGAAGATGACGCCGGCGATGACGAGGACGACCAGAGGGCTGAGCGCCGGCAGGCGGTGCAGGATGCCGTGAACGCGGCGGCCGATGGTGTCCTGGGGTTTGAGGACCTCCTCGGAGGTCTCCGGCTCTGCTATTGCGTGAGTCATAGTGACGATGTCCCTCTCTCCCAACCAGACCCGTGCTCCTCGATCTCCCGGGAGTCACGACGGCGTGAGGTTCGCGGGACGTTCGCAGGAGCCAGAGGCGCAGCTGCGGCGCTGCAGCGTGACCATTCTTGCCACGGGGAGGGACGTCCGTCGAGTGCCGACGCCGTCACCGGCCCGCGCGGTGGTTCCCCGCCGGTGCGCGCCCAGTGGCAACGCACCGGCGGGGCGTTGGAGACCTCCTCGGAGGTCAGCCGGGGTGTCAGCTGCCCCAGCAGGCGCTCGCCGCGTCGGCGGGGGTCTGGCTGTCGATGCCGGCCACCGGCTGCGCGGTGATGAGCTTCGTCCCGGTGTTGATGAAGTCCTTACCGGCAGGCAGCTCAGGCTTGGCGCCGCCGCGGGCGAGGTCAGCGACCGTCTTGACGCCGATGCTGGCCATCTGGCCCGGGTACTGCGCCGAGTCGGCGGCGATCGTGCCGTCCTTGAGCAGACCGTTGACGTACTTGCAGCTACCGTCGATGGTCACGATGGTCGCGGACTTCCCGGCCGCCTGGAGTGCCTGGTTGGCACCGTCGGCCGCCGGCTCGTTGATCGTGTAGACGACGTTGATGTCCGAGTTGGCGGACAGACAGTTCTCCATGGCGGTCTTACCGCCGGGGACGGCGCCCTGGGTCGGCTGGTGGCAGGCGATGACGTAGGCGCCGCCCTTGCCGCCGGTGTAGCTGCCCGACTTGGCCTCCTGGCCGTTCTTGGACATGTCGCCCGGGTCGATTCCCATGCCCTCGAGGAAGCCGTGGTCACGAGCGGTGTCGACCGAGACGACCTGGTCGTTGAACAGGTCGAGCATGGCGATGACGGCCTTCTGGCCGTCGAGCTTGGCGGCGACGTACTGGCCGATGAGCTTGCCGGCCTCTTCGTTGTCGGTGCCGTAGGTGATGTCGACGGTGCTCGGCGGGGTCGGCACGGTGTCCAGGGCGATGACGTACAGGCCGGCGTCCCTGGCCTTCTTCAGCTCGCTGTTGACAGCGTCGCCGTTGATGGTGATGAGAATGCCCTTGTCACCGCGCGAGATGGCGTTGTCGATGGCCGCGATCTGGCTCTGGGTGTCGCCGTCCTGCTTGCCGGCGGCGACGGTGAGGTTGACGTTGTCTTTCGCTGCCTCGGTCTTGGCGTCCTTCTCCATCGAGACGAAGTAGGGGTTGGACAGAGTCTTGAGGATGAGGGAGACCCCCACCTTGTCGGAGGTGGAGCCTCCTGAGCCGCCACTGGACGACGACCCACAGGCAGCAAGCGCCAGCGCCCCAACCACTATCCCTGCCGTGATGACCGTGCGTCCGGGGCTCGGCCGGCGCCCCGTCGCACCGCGAACGATCTTCATGAGCTCTCCTCTCGAGCGCATCCGGCGTAGTCCGGATAACGTTGTCTCATGACAGTATGGGCACCCAGAGGGGGCCGTCAACGCCCTGGCGTACGCGGTTTGGTCACGACTCCGTAACGCCGTCGCCGTCAGATGTCGCTCTTTCAGTACCACTTTCCGACATGGCGGCCCCCATCCGAGCCCCGCCCCGGCCGGGGGGTTGGAGGGCAGACCACCTGCTCGCGGAGGTGCTCAGCCCGTCCTTGAGACAACGTTTCCCCCGAGCTCGTCGGACCGTGTCGCGCGTGCAGGCGAGCACCGGGTCGGCGCGTGTCCGCCTCGGCCGGCCGACGTGCCCCGGCCGTTCGGGCTCTGCAGGTCAGGTCGCCGGATGGCTTGAGATTGTTACTCACCAGTAGGATCATGGGCTGGACAGCCGGACTACCTCGCCGGCTCGTCCCGTAGCGCCCGCGTCGGCGTGCGCGGGACCGACACAGCACCGGGATGAGGACGCCAGCCATGGGTCACTACAAGAGCAACCTGCGCGACATCGAGTTCAACATGTTCGAGGTCTTCGGGCGCCGGGATGTCCTCGGTCACGCCCCGTATGAGGACGTCGACGTCGAGACCGCCCGCGAGATGCTCAAGGAGGTCGCCCGCCTCTGCGAGAACGAGCTCGCCGAGAGTTTCACCGACGGCGACCGCACTCCGCCGGCGTTCGACCCCGAGACCGGCGCCGTGACGATGCCGGAGTCCTTCAAGAAGTCCTACGCGGCATACCAGCGGTCCGGCTTCTGGGCCGTCGACGTGCCCGGTGAGCTCGACGGCACCGTGGCTCCGCCGTCGCTCAAGTGGGCGATGAACGAGATGGTGCTCGGCGCCAACCCGGCGATCGCGATGTTCGCCGCCAGCTACGCCTTCGGCAAGCTCCTCCACATCCTCGGCAACGACGACCAGAAGAAGCTCGCCCGCTGGATCATCGAGAACGGCTGGCACTGCACGATGGTGCTCACCGAGCCCGACGCGGGTTCTGACGTCGGCGCCGGGCGCACCAAGGCCGTCCAGAACGAGGACGGCACCTGGAACCTCACCGGGGTCAAGCGGTTCATCACCTCGGCCGAGTCCGACATGGTCGACAACGTCATCCACTTCGTGCTCGCCCGGCCCGAGGGCGCCGGCCCCGGCACCAAGGGGCTGTCCCTGTTCATCGTGCCGAAGTACCACGTCGACCTCGAGACCGGCGAGCTGGGCGCCCGCAACGGCGCGGTGATCTCCAACCTCGAGAACAAGATGGGTCTCAAGGTCTCGACGACGTGCGAGATCACCTTCGGCGGCCAGGAACCCGCCGTGGGCACCCTGGTCGGCGACGTCCACGACGGTATCGCCCAGATGTTCCGCGTCATCGAGCACGCCCGGATGCTCGTGGGCACCAAGGCCATCGCCACCCTGTCCAGCGGTTACCTCAACGCCCTCGAGTACGCGAAGCAGCGGGTCCAGGGCGCCGACCTCACCCAGATGACCGACAAGGCCGCCCCACGGGTCACCATCACCCACCACCCCGACGTGCGCCGCTCGCTCATGCTCCAGAAGGCGTATGCCGAGGGGCTGCGGGCGCTGGTCCACTACACCGCCACGCAGCAGGACACCGTCGACATCGAGCACCTCGGCACCGGCGCCGAGGAGATCGGCAAGGACAGCCCGGCCGACCTGGCCAACCGGGTCAACGACCTGCTCCTGCCCATCGTCAAGGGCCTGGGCTCGGAGCGCGCCTGGGTGCTGCTGGGGACGGAGTCGCTGCAGACCTTCGGCGGGTCGGGGTTCCTCCAGGACTACCCGGTCGAGCAGTACGTGCGCGACGCCAAGATCGACACCCTCTACGAGGGCACGACGGCCATCCAGGGCATGGACTTCTTCTTCCGCAAGATCATCCGCGACAAGGCCCAGGCCCTCTCGCACATCGCCATGCAGATCCAGGAGTTCGCCAAGGGCATCGGGGCCAACGGCGGCGCTCTGGACCGCGAGCGCGAGCTGCTCGGCACGGGACTCGAGGACGTCCAGGGCATCCTCGGGTACATGGTCGGCGAGCTGATGAAGTCCGACCCGCGTGCCGCGGATGGCAGCGGCGACATCCGCAACCTCTACAAGGTCGGCCAGAACACCTCCCGGCTGCTGCTTGCTGCGGGCGACCTCGTCGTGGGCTGGCTGTTGCTGCGCCAGGCGGAGGTCGCACTCGCGGCCCTCGAGAGTGGCCCGACTCCCAAGGACGTCGACTTCTACACCGGCAAGGTGGCCGCGGCCCGCTTCTACGTCAGCCAGGTGCTGCCGCGCCTCGCCGCCGAGCGGGCGATCGCCGAGGGCACCGACAACGCGCTGATGGACGTCCCCGAGTCGGCCTTCTGAGACCGGAGGCGGTATTCTGGGACAGCCGCATGCCGTCGAGGTGAGCGGCGGGCTCGAGGATAGCGCCTCGGGCGGGGTCCTAGAGGCGGCGGTCGGCGAGGACCGGGAACGCCGACCGGTATGCCGCGGCCGCGGCGAGGTCGACCTCGACCGAGAGGACCTCCTCATCGGTGGCCGACGCCTCGGCGAGAACCTCGCCGTCGGCCCCGACGACCTGGCTGCGCCCACCCATCTCGTAGCCGGCGTGGGTGCCCGCGGTGTTGCACTGGACCATCACGCACTGGTCCTCGACCGCCCGGGCCCGCCCGAGCAGGGTCCAGTGGCCCACCCTGGCCGCGGGCCACGCGGCCGGGACGACGAAGACCTGGGCCCCGGCGTCGACCTGCCGGCGGTACAGCTCGGGGAAGCGCAGATCGTAGCATGTCGAGACCCCGATGGTGACGGGATCGCCCTCGGCGCAACCGATTTCGCGCACGACCACCTCGGCGCCCGCCTCCATGAGGGTGGGCTCGCCGACCCCGAAGCCGAAACGGTGGATCTTGCGGTAGACCGCCGACAGGGTCCCGTCCGCGGCATACAGCAGCGAGGTGTTGGCCAGGGTCCGGCCGTCGGGACCGGGCTCGGCGAGCCGCTCGACCATCGACCCGGCATGCAGGGTGACGCGGGCGTCGCGAGCGGCGGCGGCCATCGCCGTCGCGAGGGAGCCGCCGAGCGGCTGGGCAGCCCCCTCCCACCGGGAGTAGCCGAACCCGGTCGCCCCCCACAGCTCGGGCAGCACGACGAGGTCGTGGCCTCGCTGGGCGCGCACGAGCTCGGCGACCCGCTGCACGCGCGCCCCCATCGGCTCGGCGTCGTCGTACGCGAGCTGGACGACGGCGACCCGCATCAGCGCGGCTCCCTCATTGCCTCGCGCGCCCGGGCGAGGAAGTCGTTGTAGGCCACGAGCTCGGCGTCACCGTCCCGGTCGGCCTGGCGGTCACGCCGCCTGGTGTCGTGCTCGTCCGAGCGGACCCAGTTGCGGGCCACGAGGATGGCCAGGAGCAGCGTCGGCGCCTCGCCGATGCCCCAGGCGATCTCGCCGGCCACGTACTGGTCGGACATCGGGCTCGGCATCCACGCCTGGTGGATCGTCGTGAACACGTCCCCGGCCAGCAGCGACTGCTCGGACAGGATGGCGATCCCGAAGAAGGCGTGGAACGAGATCGTCACGAAGAGGACGACGAGCAGGATCAGTGGCGGCCACCTCGGCGGGCCCGGGTCGGTTCCGATCAGGACGTGGACGAAGAGGTACCCCGTGACGATGAAGTGCAGCATCATCATGAAGTGCCCGAAGTGCGTCGTCAGGCCGAGCGAGAACAACGGAGAGAAGTAGAAGGCCGCGAGGCTGAGGAAGAACAGCGCCGACGCGACGACCGGGTTGGCGAGGACGACCAGCGCCCGCGACTGCACGATATGCAGGAAGACCTCGCGCGGCCCCCACGTCTTGTCCTGGCGGGCCGGCAGAGCCCGGAGCAGCAAGGTGATCGGCGCGCCCGGCACCAGCAGGATCGGCACGATCATGGCGATCGTCATGTGCATGACCATGTGCACCGAGAACAGCACCCGGCCCCAGATGTCGGGAGCGCCGCAGGTGGCGTAGACCCACACGAGCCAGCCGCAGACCCAGCTCACGGTCCGGCCCCAGGGCCAGCTGTCGCCGCGCCGCCGGAGCCGGCGGACCCCCGCGGCATACAGGCCCACCGCGACGACGGCCACGGCGAGGAGCAGCCAGTCCATCCGCCAGGCGGTAACCCAGTCGGCGCTGGTCATCGGGCCCGGATCGGGGAACATCGTCAGGGCGAGGATCCGGCTCGGGTTGGGCAGCGCGTCGGGGACCGGTGGTGCGCTGCGGGACAGGGCCACCGCGAGCCCGACGGCGAGAGCCATGACGACCACCTCGCCGCCGGCCAGCCGCGCGAACGCCCGGCCGTCGGAGGGGGCCGCCGTGAGCCGGGTCGACAGGTTGCGCCGCTGGTAGTACCCCGCGACGCCCAGCCCGACCAGCGCCGCCGCCTTGACCAGCACCACCCGCCCGTATGCCGTGCCGGTGAACGCGCTGATCGAACCCACCCGCAGCCACGCCTGCTGGATGCCGCTCAGCGCGACGGCGGCGAAGGCCCACCCGGCGAGGGTCGAGTAGCGCGCGACCGTGACCCCGAGGTCGCGGCCGAGCCGGGAGCGCAGGATGACCAGAGCAATGAGGCCGCCCACCCAGACCGAGACCCCCAGCAGGTGGACGCCGAGGGAGTTGACGGCGTCCTCGTGGGACGCCGAGCCGCCGACATGGCCGGTCAACGCGGCCAGGACGATCGCCACGAGGGTGGCGAGGGCGAGCCAGGCGGTCGGCGCTCGCCGGGTCGCCAGGGCCGAGCCCACGGCGACGACCATCGCGACGCCGGCGCTGATGAGCGCGACCCGGGTGACCTCGAGCTCGAGGACGAAGCGGAACAGCTGGTGCAGGTAGTCCGGGTCGGAGAGCGGCAGCCCAGCCAGGTCGGCGAAGCTGAGCAGCACGACGAGACCGCCCGCCGTCGCCCACACGGTGGCCGTGACCGCGGCGAGCCGGTTCGCGGCGACCCGTCGGGTCGTATCGCGCCGCTCCGGGACGAGGAACGCCGAGAGCCCGAGCAGCCCGAGGGTGGTCACGGCGGCGAGGTCGCTGACCGTCCCGGCGACCGGAAGGCCCCAGCGGACGAAGCCGCCCGGGTCGCCGAGGTCGAGGGGTGCCGCCGCTCCGGTGAAGGCAGCAGCCAGCAGGGTCGCCAGGACGCCCACCCCGACCACGGCCGCCATCGGCAGCGCCACCGGAGGAGTCGAGGCCGCCCTCGCCGGCCGCGTCACCGTGCTCGTCATGCCCCAAGGGTAGGTGGCTGCGCCGCGCGGGTCTGTACTGTGCTGCGCATGCCACTGCACCCGGCACCTCCCGAGGACCTCGACGCCCTGGCCGAGGGGTATGCCCAGGCGGTCCAGGCGGTCATCGACCTCGGGCACAGCCTGCGCCCCGGGGACCTCGAGCGCGAGACCGACTGCCCGGGGTGGACCGTCTTCGACCAGATCGCTCACGTCACGAGCGGCGAGGCCATGGTGGCGGGCGACCCGGTGCCCGACCTCGACGTCTCCGGCTACGGCTACGTCCGGCACGAGTTCGGCGAGCGGACCGAGAAGTACGTCGAGTCCCGTCGCGGCCGGCATCCCGCCGAGCTCCTCGACGAGCTCGAGGCCCTGCTCGCCGAGCGACTGGCGTTCTACCGCGACCCGGACACCACCCTCGGGACCCCCACCGTGGGGCCGTTCGGCGCGACGACGGTCGGCGACATCCTGCGGATCCGGCTCTTCGACATCTGGAGCCACGAGCAGGACATCCGCGAGGCGCTCGGCCGGCCCGGCGACCTCGACGCGCCGGGCGCGGCGGTGGCGGTCTCGATGCTCTTCGACGCCCTGCCACGGATCATCGCCAAGACCGCGGCGGTGCCGGTGGGCAACGCCGTCATCCTCGACCTCACCGGTCCGGTCACCGGCCGGGCCGGAGCCCGGGTCGAGGACCGGGACGGGAGGGCGACCGGCATACCCCTGTTCACCGGCGAGCCCGATGACCATGCCGACGCCTCTGCCACGACGATCACCATGTCGACCCGGGCCGCCTGCCGCCGGGCCCTCGGCCGCCGGGAGCGCGCCGACCTCCACATGACCGTGGTCGGGGACGAGGAGATCGCCGCCCGCGTCCTCGACGCCATGGTCATCGCCCCCTGAGTGCCCCCGAGGAGGTGTGCCGGCGAGCCTGTCGGCTCCTGACCGCATGGCCGGCGCGCCGCACCGCCTGCCCGACCGGGAGTCCGTGGCGGTTGCCCATGAGCCGATGGTACGGCGCCGGCCGCGGGTGGGACTCGTGAGCGCCATGGTCATCGGCCGGCGGCCCCGGGAATACGGCGACCCTGATCCTGATTAGTTGCTTGCAGCAACCATCCTTTATAGTTGCGTGGCTCATGCAACTGTCTACCCCGAAAGACCGCCATGCCAGAGACCACGGCCGGGAGCCCGCAGGTGCCGGACGCCGCCCCCCAGGCGATGCTCGGTGACGCCCTCGTGCGGACGATGAAGCTCCTGCAGAGCATGAAGCACCACGCGCCGCGGGCCCACCCCGAGGTCGACCCGATGGCGTACCCGGTCCTGTTCACCCTGTCCTGCCGTCCGAGCCGGCTGTCCGAGCTCGCCGACAGGGTGTATGCCGACGTGTCGACGATGAGCCGCCAGGTCACCCACCTCGTCGGCCTCGGCCTGATCGACCGGCTCCCCGACCCCGACGACGGCCGCGCCCAGCTGCTCACCGTCACCGACGCCGGAGGTCGGCTCCTCGACGACCTGCGCCGCGGCCGGGAGACCTGGCTGCGAGGTCTGCTCGAGGGGTGGTCCGAGCCCGACGTCCGGACCTTCACCGACTACCTCCAGCGCTTCGCCGACGCCGTCGAGTGCTCCCGCACGGGACCGGCCCCTGCCGCGCCCGAGCAGCCCCACACCCCACCGACACACCAGGAAGCCTCATGACCACCTCACCCGCAGCGGCCTCGGCGCCGTCGGCGCCCCCAGCGCCCGAGCAGGGGTTCACCCATCGCCAGATCGTGACGATCCTCACCGGTCTGCTCATGGGGATGTTCCTCGCCGCCCTCGACCAGACCATCGTCGCGACGTCCATCCGCACCATCTCCGACGACCTGCACGGACTGGACCAACAGGCCTGGGCGACAACGGCATACCTCATCACCGCGACGATCGTCACCCCGCTCTACGGCAAGCTGTCCGACATCTACGGGCGCAAGAAGTTCTTCGTCACGGCGATCACCATCTTCATGATCGGCTCGGCGCTGTCCTCGCTGTCGACGTCGATGTACCAGCTCGCCGCCTTCCGGGCCATCCAGGGCCTCGGCGCCGGTGGCCTGTTCTCGCTGGCCCTGGCGATCATCGGCGACATCGTCCCGCCGCGGGAGCGGGCCAAGTACCAGGGCTACTTCCTCGCCGTGTTCGGCACCTCGAGCGTCCTCGGCCCGGTCATCGGCGGTTTCCTCGCCGGTACGAGCTCGATCCTGGGGATCACCGGCTGGCGCTGGGTCTTCCTCGTCAACGTGCCGATCGGCCTCGCCGCGCTCGTCGTCGTGTCCCGCACCCTGCACCTGCGTCACCACCGGCTCGACCACCGGATCGACTGGACCGGCGCCGCCCTGCTGTCCGCCTCGCTCATCCCGCTCCTCATCGTCCTCGAGCAGGGACGGGACTGGGGTTGGGGCTCCGGCCGGTCCGTCGTGGCCTACGGCATCGCGGCCGTCGCCGGCCTCGCCTTCTTCTGGCAGGAGTGGCGGATGAAGGAGGAGGCGATCCTCCCGCTCGCGATGTTCCGCATCAAGACCGTCGGGGTCGCCTCGATCGCGTCCGTCCTCATCGGCATCGCGATGTTCGGTGGGCTCGCCTCGCTCCCCCTCTACCTCCAGATCGTCCGGGGCGCCACGCCGACCGAGGCCGGGCTGCTGCTCCTGCCGATGACGCTGGGCATCATGACCGGGTCGATCAGCTCCGGCCAGATCATCTCCCGGACCGGGCGCTACCGGATCTACCCCGTCGTCGGCTCGGCGATGCTCGCGCTGGCCCTGTTCGCCTTCCACTGGGTCAGGTTCGACACCCCGATGTGGCAGACGATGCTCGTCATGGTGGTCTTCGGCATCGGCCTGGGCTTCAACTTCCAACCGCTGACCCTCGCCGTCCAGAACGCCGTGCCGCCGCAGCAGATCGGCGTGGCCACGTCGACGGCGACCTTCACCCGCCAGATGGGCGGGACGATCGGCACCGCGGTGTTCCTGTCGATCCTCTTCTCGAGCGTGCCGGACAAGATCGCGACGGCGATGAGGGTCGTCGCACCGACGAGGGACTTCCAGGCTGGCATGGCAGCCGGGCTGCAGGCCCCCGCCGGGTCGGTCGACCACCAGGTGGCGGCGGGCATCCAGGCGGCCGCCCAGGGTGGAGCCGGCTCGACCGCGTCGTCGAGCGGCGTGCTCTCCGACTCCTCGTTCCTCACCAACCTCGACCCCCGGCTGGCCAAGCCGTTCCT
>CAYPYK010000051.1:0-16083 GCA_964414665.1 uncultured Intrasporangiaceae bacterium
TGTGCTTGACCTCGGTCTTGCTCCGGGCCGGGCACACGTCGACGCACACGCCGCAGCCGGTGCAGTCCTGGGGGGCTACCTGCACGGTGAGCTTGTGGTCCTTGAGGTTGCGGTCGTTGTACTTCTTGGACTGGAAGCCCTCCGGTGCGCCCTCGAGGTCGGACCCGGGGAAGATCTTGATCCGGATCGCCGAGTGGGGGCAGGTGATGGCGCACTTGCCGCAGTCGATGCAGATGCTGGGGTCCCAGATCGGGATCTCCGGTGCGATGGTCCGCTTCTCCCAGCTGGTGGTGCCGGTCGGGAAGGTACCGTCGACCGGCATCGCGCTCACCGGGAGCAGGTCGCCCTCGCCGCGCAGCATCACGGCAGTGACCTGCTGGACGAAGTCCGGCGCCTGGGCCGGCAGCGGCGGCATCCGATGCGCGGCGGAGGTCGCCGACTCGGGGATCGGCAGCTCGGACAGGGCCGCGACGGCGGCATCGATCGCCGCGAAGTTGCGCTCGACGACCACCCGGCCACGCTTGCCGTATGTCGTCTCGACGGCGTGCTTGATCTTGTCGACCGCCTCGCCCTGCGGGACGACGCCGGAGAGGTAGAAGAAGCAGGGCTGCATGACGGTGTTGATCCGCGCGCCGAGGCCCGCGTCGCGGGCCACCCCGGAGCCGTCGATGACCCAGGTCGAGAGCTTCTTGTCGATGACCTGCTGCTGGACCTCGACCGGGAGGTGGTCCCAGACCTCGTCGGCCGGGTAGGGAGCGTTGAGCAGGAAGGTCGCGCCCTCCTTGGCGTGGTCGAGCACCTTCATCTGCTCGAGGATCCCGAACTGGTGGACCGCGACGAAGTCGGCCCGGTCGATGAGGTACGTCGACTTGATGGGGTCGGCACCGAACCGCAGGTGCGACACGGTGACAGCTCCGGACTTCTTCGAGTCATAGACGAAGTAGCCCTGGGCGTAGCGGCCCTCGTCCCCGATGATCTTGACCGAGGACTTGGTGGCGCCGACGGTGCCGTCGGAGCCGAGACCGAAGAAGAGGGCCGACAGGTTGTCCGTCGGGACGCGGAAATCGGGGTCGACGTCGAGCGAGAGGTGGGTGACGTCGTCGGTGATCCCGACGGTGAAACGCTTCTTGGGCTGCTCGGCCGCCAGCTCGTCGAGCACCGCCTTGCACATCGCCGGTGTGAACTCCTTGCTGGCGAGCCCGTAGCGGCCGCCGATGACCTTCGGCGTACCAGCCGTGAAGTGGCCGACGCCCTCCTCGACCAGGGCGGTGAGGACGTCGAGGTGCAACGGCTCGGCCGGCGCCCCCGGCTCCTTGACCCGGTCGAGCACGGCGACGCTGCGTACGGTGGCGGGCAGGGCCGCGACGAACGCCTCGGAGGGGAACGGCCGGTAGAGGCGGACGACGAGGACCCCGACCTTCTCACCCCCGGCGAGCAGCTCGTCGACGGTCTCCATCATCGCGCCGGTCCCCGAGCCCATGATGACGGCGACGCGTTCGGCGTCGGGCGCTCCGTGGTACTCGACGAGATCGTAGTGGCGGCCGGTGAGCTCCTCGAGCTCGGCGAAGGCCTCGGAGACGATGCCCGGGACGGCGTCGTAGAACGGGTTGGCGGCCTCGCGGGCCTGGAAGAAGACGTCTGGGTTCTGGGCGGTACCACGGATGACGGGCGCGTCAGGGGTGAGGCCGCGCAACCGGTGGGCGAGGACGTCCTCCTCGCGGATCATGGCGCGCATCTGCTCCCGCGAGACGAGGTCGATCTTGTTCACCTCGGCGCTGGTCCGGAACCCGTCGAAGAAGTGCAGGAAGGGCACCCGCGAGCGCAGCGTCGCGGCGTGCGAGACGAGCGAGAAGTCCTGGGCCTCCTGGACATCGCACGAGCAGAGCATGGCGAAGCCGGTCATCCGGGCGCTCATGACGTCGGAGTGGTCACCGAAGATGCTGAGGGCATGGGTGGCGATGGTCCGGGCCGCGACGTGGATGACGCCCGGTGTGAGCTCGCCGGCCATCTTGTACATGTTGGGCAGCATGAGGAGCAGCCCCTGGGAGGCCGTGAAGGTCACTCCCATGGCGCCCTTGGTCACGGCACCGTGCATGGCGCCGGCCGCGCCGGCCTCGGACTGCATCTCCATGACCTCGGGGACGGCCCCCCACAGGTTGGTGCGGCCCTGAGCCGTCCAGGCGTCGGCGAACTCGCCCATCGACGATGCCGGCGTGATCGGGTAGATCGCGATGACCTCGGACAGGGCGTGCGCCACGCGGGCGGCGGCCTCGTTGCCGTCAAGAACGGCCCATTCGGTCTCCATCGAGAGTCCTCTCCGCTGTGGGTGCAGGTCCGCGTTGGGCCTGTCACGACGCCTGGTAATGGCGGCCCGCTGCCGGGCCCGTCGGACCCTGATGGCAACGGATGTGAAAACGCTACCCCTGCGGGCAGGCTCTCGACCCACCAAGGCAACCCTTAGCCAGGGCCGCAGAGTATGCCGCGAGCACCGGTGCCGCATCCCGGGCGTGTCCAGGGTCACATGGTTGAGCTCGCAACCACCGAGCCGAGGGCCCGCTGCGGACCGGTTGGCTGCCCGCGCCGGGCCCGGGAGTCCCTGACCCAGTCTCCTGTGGGCCCTCCCATGGAACTCCCAGAAACGGCACACGGCGAGCATCGGCCACGCACAGGGTTCGCACAGACGGAGCCGCGACCGTGGAGAGCGATACGGAGACCGCCCCATCGGAAGGCTTCACCCATGAGCAGTACCCGCCACCCCCTCGGTCGCGCGAGGACGTGGGCCGTCAGCACGCTGCTGGCGGCCTCGGTCGGCACGGCAGCCGTCGGCTACCACCTCGCCGACGTCGCGACGCAGACCGTGGCCGCGAGCTCGACCACCTCGTCGGTGACCTCGACGTCGAACAGCTCGTCCTCGACCGGCACGAGCAGCTCGTCCTCGTTCGGCTCGACCAGCTCACCCGGCTCGAGCTCGGGCTCCGCCCAGGCCGCGACGACCGGGTCGTGACCGCGTGCCCGTGACCATGACCTCGACGTCCGCCGGCGGCGGACCCGGCGCCATCGGGTCGAGCACCTTCTCGGCCATCGGCACGACGAACCGGATCCTCACCACCGAGCCGGGCGTCATCGCCGAGGCCGTGCTCATCGCCCAGGACCACCTGGCCGAGCTCGACGCCGCGGCGTCCCGCTTCCGCGACGACTCCGAGGTGAGCCGGCTGGCCGCCCGCGCCGCCCATGGCCCCACCTGGGCATTCGCGTCGCCGGTATTCGCGGCATACCTCCGGGCCGCCCTGCGTGCCGCCGCGCTGACCGACGGCCTCGTCGACCCCACGGTCGGCGCGGCGGTCGTCGCGACGGGCTACGACGCCGACATGGACGTGGTCCGCGCCCGCGGGGCCTGGACGGGGACGGACCCTGCGGCGAGCGTGCCCGGATGGCGCTCGGTCGCGCTCGACGAGGCCACCGACAAGGTCAGCGTGCCGCAGGGATGCCTCATCGACCTCGGGTGCAGCGCCAAGGGGCATGCGGCGGACACCATCGCCCGGATGCTCGCCGAGCGGCTGCCCGGCGGGTTCCTCGTCAGCCTGGGCGGCGACATCGCCGTCAGCGGCACGGTCCCCGACGGCGGATGGCGCGTCGGGGTCGAGGACGCCGACGGCCGCACCGTCCAGGTCGTCACGACCACCGGCCAGGCCATCGCGACCTCCTCCACCCGGCTGCGGACCTGGGGCGCCGACGGCGCCACCCGGCATCACATCGTCGACCCCCGCACCGGCGGCACCGCCTCGGCGACCTGGTCCCAGGTCAGCTGCGCCGGGGTCAGCGCCCTCGAGGCGAACGCCGCCTCCACCGCCGCCGTGGTCCTCGGTCCCGACGCCCCCGACTGGCTCACCGCCCACGCCATCCCCGCCCGGCTCGACGCGCTGGACGGCACCGTCGTCCTCACCGCCGGGTGGCCCGCCCCTGCGAAAGACACAACCCCATGAACCTCCTCCTCTGGTACCTGTCGCGGGCGACCGGCATCGTCAGCATCGTGCTGCTGACGACGGTCGTCGTCCTCGGCATGGTCATCTCCGCCCGCCGCCAGCCCGGCAGCGACAGCTCGACGGTCGTCATGGCGCTGCACCGCTGGCTCTCGCTGGGGATGGTCGCCTTCCTCCTCACCCACATCGCGACGGCCATCGCCGAGACCTACGTCGCCATCGACCTCATCTCCTGGATCGTGCCGTTCACCTCGGCCTACCGGACCCTCTGGGTCGGCCTCGGGACGCTCGCCTTCGACATCCTTCTCGCCGTGACCGCCACCTCGTTCCTCCGGCACCGCCTCTCGGTGCGGGCCTGGAAGGCCGTGCACTGGCTGAGCTACGCACTGTGGCCGATGGCGGTGATCCACGGGTTCGTCCTCGGGACGGCCGACGAGCCGCTGCTGCGGGCCATCACCGGCCTGTGCGGCGTCATCGGCGGCGCCGTCATCGGCTGGCGGATGACCACGACCCACCACGACCGCGAACGCCGCAGCCACATCGCCGCCCAGGAGTGGACATGAGCCTCATCAAGGACCTCGACACCGCAGGCCTCACCGGCCGTGGAGGCGCGGCCTTCAGCACCGGCATCAAGGTGCGCGCCGCCGTCGACAACGACGCCGACCTCATCGTCAACGCCTGCGACGGCGAGATCGGCGCGGCCAAGGACGGGTGGGTCGTGGCCCACCACCTCGACGAGCTGGTCCAGGGCGCCCGCCTGGTGACGCCGGGCAAGCGCCGCCGCGTCCGGTATGCCGCACACCGCGGCAGCGACACGGCGCACCGCCTGCGGGCCGCGGGGCTCGACGTCCTCGAGACCCCCGACCGCTACGTCTCCTCCGAGGAGACCTCGCTCATCTCACTGGCCCACGGCGGGCTGGCCCGCCCGATGACCAAGCGCGCCCCGTTCGTCATGGGCGGGCGCGACTCGGCGGGCAAGCGGATCCGCCCGACCGTCGTCCTCAACGCCGAGACCGTATGGCGGGTGGCCCAGATCGCCGACCGGGGCGCCTCCTGGTTCCGGTCCTTCGGCATCACGGACGAGCCCGGGCCCAGGCTGGTCAGCGTGACGGGCTACGTCGAGATGCCGCACGTCATCCAGACCGAGACCGGCGCGAGCCTGCAGAGTCTGCTCGACGCCGCGGGCGAGTTCTCGCCCCCGGCCGAGACCGTGCTCGTCGGCGGGCTCGGCGGCTTCTTCCTCACGATGGCCGAGGCGCGGCGGGCCGAGTGGTCCACCCGCGCTCTGGCGCCGTTCGGCGGGTCCGTCGGCCCCGGCATCGTCGACGTCCTCGACCCCCGGCTGTGCCCCCTCGGCACCGTCGACCGGTTCCTCTCCTATGCCGCGGGTGAGTCCGCCGGCCAGTGCGGGCCGTGCATGTTCGGGGTTCCCGCGGTGGCCGAGAACTGGCGCGAGCTCGTGGCCTCCCCCACCCAGGGGAGCTACGACCGCCTCCAGGCACGCGCCGGCCTGCTGCCCGACCGGGGCGCCTGCCGGTTCCCCGACGGCGTCGGGCGGTTCACCCGCTCCGCCCTGCGGGTGTTCGGATCGCACCTCGGCGAGCACGCCCGCGGCCGGTGCCCCACCGAAAGGACCCACGCCCATGCCTGAGGCCCGCACCCGCACCCGGGCGCCACAGCTGCGCGTAGACCGGGTCGCCTGCACGGCGCACGGCGTCTGCGCCAGCCTGCTGCCGCGCCAGGTCCGCCTCGACGAGTGGGGCTACCCCATCGTCACCGACCCCTCGGTGCACCCCGCCGAGGGCGCCACGGCGGTCACCATGTGCCCGGCCCGCGCGCTCTATCTCGCCTGAGCCGCCGCTGCGTCCCGGACGTTGCGCTCGGCGACACGGCATACCGATGTATCCCTTCGGGCTCCTCGGTCGTCCATGAGGTGAGCGGCTCGCACCCGGCAGGCCGCACGGAGCGAAGGACATCCCCCTCTCATGGTCAAGAACGTCGGCAGCACGGACAAGATCGCCCGCTACGCCATCGCCGTCGTCGCTGTCATCGCGGCGCTCCTGGTGGGCGGGACGCTCCTGAAGGTCGTCCTGTTCCTCGTCGCCGCGATCATGGTCGGCACCGCTGTGATGGGCTTCTGCCCGATCTGGCTGGCCGCCAAGGTCAACACCAACAAGGCGTCACAGGGCTGACGGCGCCGCGCTGCGCGCCCCGCGGCGCGCAGCGCGCGGCCCTCGGCGGCAGCCTCCTCCCCCTGCGGCCCGCCCGTCATGACCCGGGGGACGAACCTCGTTCCATCCCCTGCCCCCGGGCACGCGGTCTGCCCCCGACCCTCTAGCCTCGACGTATGGCGTTGTCGGCGGACCAGCTCGTCACCGAGCTCCCCGGGCTCCTGCGCTACGCCAGGGCGCTCACCCGCGACCCCGACCAGGCCGACGACCTCGTCCAGGACGTCGTGGTGCGCGCGCTCGAGCGCGCCGAGACCTTCCGCGGCGACGCCTCCGCCGCCACCTGGCTGCACCGGGTCATGCACCACCGCTTCGTCGACCTCACCCGGGCGCGCACGCCCGAGCCGGTCGCCGACGACGAGCTCGCCGCGCAGGTCGAGGCCGCGTGGCGCGACGACAGCTACACCGTTGACGCCCTCGCGGTGACCCAGCGGGCGCAGGAGCGCGACGACCTCTTCGACGCCCTGGTCCACCTGCCGGCGATCCTGCGCTCGGCTGTCGTCCTGCACGACATGGAGGCGCTGACCTCGGCCGAGGTCGCCGGCATCCAGGGCGTGACCCTGCCCGCGGCCAAGCAGCGGCTGCGCCGCGGCAGGTCCATGCTCGTCAGCCTGCTCGCCGACGACTCGGAACGGCTCCGGGCCGCGGCCGGCGTGCCGATGCGGTGCTGGCAGGCCCGGTCCAAGGTCGACGACTACCTCGATGACGAGCTGACCGCCGGCGAGCGGACCGCCCTCGAGCTGCACCTCGAGGGCTGCCCGACGTGCCCGGGCCTGTACACCAGCATCGTCGGCGTCACCGAGGCCCTGGGCCGGCTGCGCGACCCCGACTCGGTGGTCCCCCCGGCCCTGGCGGCCCGGATCCGCGAGGTGCTCTGAGGGGCCCGGACCCGCCGGGCCCTCGCGCGGCTGTCCGCACGAGGAGATCCGGGCCGCCGAGGCCTCCCCCGTTCCGGCCCGGCGGGCACACCCGACCTCCCGACCCCATCCACGGCCAGACCTGGTCCGTGCGTCGCAAAGTGTGACGCACGCATCGCACCGACCCGGGCCGCCGGACGAGAGCCCGTCGATACTCTCGTGGAGTATCCGATGGAGGAAACCGTGCCACACGATGCGCGGGTGCTGGACCTCGAGGGGCTCCAGACCCTGATCGATGTTCTCGGCCGACGAGGGTACGCCGTGCTCGGACCTACCGTCCGCGACGGCGCGATCGTCACCGGCCCCGTCCACGCGGTCGCCGATCTCCCGGTTGGGTGGACCGACGAGCAGGAGGCAGCGACCTATCGGCTGCACCGGCGCACCGACGACGCGGTCTTCGCGTTCGCGGCCAGCGCTCAGTCGGCCAAGCCGATCCTGTTCCCCGCGGACGAGCTGCTCTGGCGCACCCGGCACCGGGGCGACGAGGTGCCCGAGATCGACACCGCCTGGCGCGCGCCCGACGACGCGCCCGTCGCCCTGCTCGGCGTCCGCTCCTGCGACCTGGCGGCGATCCGGATCCACGACCGGGTGCTGCTGGACCGCACGGCAGCCGACGTCCACTACGCCGCCCGCCGCCGCGACACCTTCGTCGTCGCCGTGGCGTGTACCGACCCCGCGGGCACCTGCTTCTGCGTCTCGACCGGCTCCGGCCCCACCCCCGGTGCGGGCTACGACCTGTCGCTGACCGAGCTGTATGTCGAGGAGCCGCACCGTTTCGTCGTCGCGGCCGCGAGCCCGACGGGCGACGACGTCATCGCCGACGTCGTCGCCACGTCGCAGGCGCCCCTCGCGAGCGCTGAGGACATCGCCGCCGTCGGCCGGGCCACCACGGCCGCCGAGTCCCGGATGGGCCGTAGCCTCGACTCCGGGGGCCTGCGGGAGCTGTTCGACGCTCAGGTCGAGTCGGCGCACTGGGACGACGTCGCCGCGCGGTGTCTGTCCTGCACCAACTGCACGCTCGTGTGCCCGACCTGCTTCTGCACCTCGGTCGTCGACGTCACCGATCTCACCGGCGAGCGCGGAGAGCGGCACCGGGTCTGGGACTCCTGCTTCTCCCGCGAGTACTCCTATATCCACGGCGGCAGCGTCCGCGAGTCCAGCCGCTCCCGCTACCGGCAGTGGATCAGCCACAAGCTCGGCTCCTGGCAGGACCAGTTCGGGTCGATCGGCTGCGTCGGCTGCGGCCGGTGCATCACCTGGTGCCCCGCCGGCATCGATATCACCGCCGAGGTCGCCGCCCTGCGCGGTGCACCGGCGGGCGCTTCCGCGGCAGCAAGGAGAGAACAGCCATGAAGAGGACCATCGCCGAGTACCTTCCGGAGCACCCCTTCTTCGCTCCGCTGAAGCCGGCGGTCATCGACCTGTTCGCCGGCTGCGCGACGAACGTCCATTTCGGGCCGGGTGAGGTGCTGTTCCGCGAGGGCGACGCCGCCGACCAGTTCTTCCTCGTCCGCAAGGGGCGGGTGTCGATCTCGACGCACCAGCCCGGCGCCGGCGGGGTCGTCATGGACACGGTCGAGGCCGGGGGCGTCGTCGGCTGGTCCTGGCTGGTGCCGCCGTACCGGTGGATGTTCGACGCCCGGGCCGCCAAGAGCACCAGCGCCGTGGCGTTCGACGCGACCTGCCTGCGCGGCAAGTGCGACACCGACCCCACGGTCGGGTACGCCTTGCTCCAGCAGGTCAACAAGGTCATGTTCACCCGCCTCGAGGCGGCCCGGATGCGCCTGCTCGACCTCTACGGGGTGACGGCTCAGTGACGACGACCCCCGCCACGGCCGGCGCGCTGGCGGCGGCCGACGCGACGAGCGAGGACCAGATGGTGCCCCGCCCGTTCCGGGTGGTCCGCACCCGCCGGGACACCCGGGACACCTTCACCCTCGAGCTCGAGCCGGTCGACGGCATACCCCTGCGGTTCGCGGCCGGGCAGTTCACCATGCTTGCGGCGTTCGGGGTGGGCGAGGTGCCCATCTCGATCAGCGGCGACCCGACAAGACCCGGCCTTCTCGAGCACACGATCCGCAACGTCGGCGGGGTCACAGCCGCTCTCGTGGCGGCCCAGCCCGGCTCCGTCGTCGGCGTCCGCGGTCCCTATGGCACCGGCTGGGGTGTTGCCGACGGCATGGGAGGCGACGTCGTCATCGTCGCGGGCGGCATCGGCCTGGCTCCGCTGCGGCCGGCCCTGCTCGAGCTCGTCGCCCGCCGCGACCACTACCACCGCGTCGTCCTGCTGTATGGCGCCCGCACGCCCGACGACACCCTCTTCCGCCACGAGCTGCGCCGGTTGAACGGGCTCAACGACGTCAACGTCCAGGTCACCGTCGACAACGCCCCGCACGACTACACCGGCCGCGTGGGCCTGGTCACCCAGCTCGTCACCCGCGCCGGCTTCGACCCTCAGCGCACCCTCGCCCTCGTCTGCGGCCCGGAGGTCATGATGCGGGCGGCCGCGACGGCCCTGCGCGACCGCGGCGTGGCCGCCGACCGGCTGCGCCTGTCGATGGAACGCAACATGAAGTGCGGCGTCGGTCTGTGCGGTCACTGCCAGCTGCGCGACCTGTTCATCTGCGTCGACGGACCGGTGCTCGACTACGAGCGGCTCGCGCCGTACCTGACGCGATGGGAGCTGTGAGATGACCGTCACCGCAGACCTGCCGACCCTGGCCGTGTGGAAGTTCGCCTCCTGCGACGGCTGCCAGCTCACCCTGCTCAACTGCGAGGACGAGCTGCTCGACATCCTGGGAGCCGTCAGTATCGCGTACTTCCCCGAGGCCACCCGAGCCGTCGTCGCCGGGCCCTACGACGTCTCCCTCGTCGAGGGCTCGGTCACCACCCCGCACGATGCCGAGCGCATCCACGACATCCGGGAGCAGTCGGGCCTGCTCATCACCATCGGCGCCTGCGCCACCGCCGGCGGCATCCAGGCGCTGCGCAACTTCGCCGACGTCACGGCATACCGGTCCATCGTCTACGCCCACCCCGAGTACGTCCGCGTCCTGGAGCGGTCCACCCCCATCTCGGCCCACGTCAACGTCGACCTCGAGCTGCGCGGCTGCCCGATCGACAAGGGGCAGCTCGTCGAGGTCCTGGCCGCCGCGGTGCAGGGGCGCACGCCGCGCATCCCGACCTACAGCGTCTGCGTGGAGTGCAAGCGCCGCGGCAACGTGTGCGTCGCCGTCGCGGGCGGCGAGCCCTGCCTCGGGCCGGTCACCCAGGCCGGCTGCGGCGCGTTGTGCCCGTCGGTCAACCGCGGCTGCTACGGCTGCTTCGGGCCGCAGGACAGCGCCAACCTGCCGGCGATGACCGATCGGCTGCGGGAGCAGGGGATGAGCAGCCGCGACGCCGTGCGCATCTACCGGACCTTCAACTCCGGGGCCGAGGCGTTCCGCGCCGAGAGTGAGCGAGTCGCCGCGGGCCGCAAGGGAGCCTCACGATGACGCACAAGGGGAGCGACAAGGCGAGCGACAAGGGCCAGGTCCTCAGCGTGGGCGTGCTCGCCCGGGTCGAGGGCGAGGGCGGCATGCACATCGAGATCGCCGATGGCCGCGTCCAGTCGGTGCAGCTCAACATCTTCGAGCCGCCGCGCTTCTACGAGGCGTTCCTGCGTGGCCGGGCCTACACCGAGCCGCCGGACATCACCGCGCGGATCTGCGGGATCTGCCCGGTCGCGTACCAGACCGCCTCGTGCGCCGCCATGGAGCAGATCTGTGGTGTCCAGCCGCCCGAGCACATCCGGCTCATGCGCCGCCTCCTCTACTGCGGTGAGTGGATCGAGAGCCATGCCCTGCACATCTACCTGCTGCACGCGCCCGACTTCCTCGGCTACGAGGGCGCCATCGACATGGCCGCCGACCACCGGGACGTCGTCGAGCGCGGACTGCGGCTCAAGAAGGCCGGCAACGACCTGATGACACTGGTCGGGGGCCGGGCGATCCACCCGGTCAACGTCCGGCTCGGCGGGTTCTACCGGCTGCCGTCGACACAGGAGCTGCTCGCCTTCCGGCCGGTGCTCGACGCGGCGCTCGAGGACGCGATGGCGACGATCGCCCTCGTCGGCACCTTCGACTTCCCGGCGTTGGAGCAGGACTGCGACTATCTCTCGCTGCGCGCCCCCGAGGGGTATGCCATCGAGTCCGGCAGCGTCGTCACCTCCTCGGGCCTGGCCTTCCCGGTCGAGGAGTTCCCGCAGCACATCACCGAGCACCACGTCCGGCACTCCAACGCCCTGCATGCGACGCTCGACGGCAAGCCGTACATGGTCGGTCCGCTCGCTCGCTACACCAACAACTTCGACCAGCTCTCGCCCACCACCCAGCGGGCCGCGCTCGCAGCCGCGCTCGGCGAGACGTGCCGCAACCCGTTCCGGTCGATCGTCGTCCGGGCCGTGGAGCTCGCCTACGCCGTGGAGGAGGCGATGGCGCTCATCGACCGCTGGACCAGTATGCCGTCCGCCGGCCTCGCGCCGGCGGTGCCGGTCCCGCCTCGCGCCGGCGAGGGCTGCGGGGCGAGCGAGGCGCCACGGGGGACGATCTTCCACCGCTACGTCATCGACAAGGAGGGCACGATCCAGGACGCCCAGATCGTGCCGCCGACCTCACAGAACCAGATGAGCATCGAGGCCGACCTCAAGACCGCTGCGCAGTCGTGGATCCACCTCGACCACCGTGCCCTCACCCACCGGTGCGAGCAGGCGATCCGCAACTACGACCCCTGCATCTCCTGCGCGACCCACTTCCTCGACCTGCGAGTACACCGATCGTGAGCCCCGCGCCCCCGACCCTCGGGCTCGTCCTCGTCGTCGGGATCGGAAGCCCCGACCGAGGTGATGACGCCTGGGGGCCGCGGGTCGCCCAGGCGGTGGCCGAGCTCGGGCTGACGGGGGTGCAGGTGATGCTTCACGAGGATCCCACCGACCTGGTGCAGGCCTGGGACACCGCCGACCTCGCCGTGGTCGTCGACGCCGTCGATGCCGGCCTCGACCCGGGCGGGCTCGTCGTCCGCGAGATGGGAGCCGATGCCGACGGCCTGCCGTCCGCGACGTTCGCGCGGGTGGCGGTCGGTGGGACACACGCCTTCGGGCTCGCCGCCGCCATCGAGCTCTCCCGGGCGCTCGGCCGGCTGCCGCGTCGGGTCGTGCTCGTCGGAACACAGGTGGCGAGCGTCGCCCACGGCATGCCGATGGCGCCCGAGGTGTCGGCGGCCGTCGGCCCCGCCGTCGACCGCGTCCGCCACATCGTCACGTCGTCCGGTACCTCGTCCGCCACGGCGTCCGCCCGGGTCGCAGGTGCGCGCTGATGTGCCTCGGCCAGATCTGCCAGGTGCGCTCCCTCCCGGCCGAGGGGCTCGCCGCCGTGGACCACGAAGGGCTCGAGCTCACCGTGTCGCTCATGGCGCTGCGTGAGCCCGTGGGCCGCGGCGACTGGGTCGTCGTGCACTCCGGCTTCGTCCTCGAACGGCTCGGCCGGGACGAGGCGCTGGAGGCGCTCGCGCTCCGGGCCGGCACCGATCCCGACCACGCGTCCCCCGGCCCCACCCATCACGCGGAGGCTGCCACATGACCAGCGGCCCGGTCCTCTTCGCGCGGTACGCCTACCCACCGAACGTGCTCGGCGACTGGGGGCCGGACCGGGCCGACGACCTGCTCCAGCGGGTGGCGCATCTCGCGGACGACCCGGACCTGAGACTGATCGCTCAGGGGTTCGAGGGGGCATGGCCGTACCTCGAGCTCATCGCTCACGCCAACGGCATCGACGACCCGCTCGACCCGGGGGTCGTGGAGGCGTACTGGGTCGGCAACCACCTCCTCGACAACGTCGGTGGCCGCGCCCTCCACGACTCGATGGAGGAGCGGTTCCGGCCTCGGGTCAGCGCGCGGCGCTCGTCGAATATGACCGAGGGCATCCCCGTCGACTCGGTGCCGACCCACGCGTTGCAGGTGTTCGGGGTCTACCCGTGGGTCGGGTTGCTCCGCACGGGGTGGGTCGAGGAACCGGTGCGTGTCCTCGACCGCTGCCGGATCCGGTGGGGCAAGGTCATCCGGCTCGGCGACGGGCGGGCCGTCGTGCGGTTCCGCCGGCTCGTCTGGGACGACCGGGAGCTCGTGCTCGGCCCCAACGAGGACGAGGAGGTCGTGCAGGCCGTGGCGCCCCGCCTCGCCGTGGGTGACTGGGTCAGCCTGCACTGGGAGTGGGTCTGCGACCGGATCACCCCGACCCAGCTCAAGGCGCTGCGCGAGGGCACCCGTCGTGAGCTCGCCGCCGTCAACGTGGCCTCCCGTTCGGCGCTGGCGACCCTGCGGTCCTGAGCCGGTGCCGGCCGTGGTCGGTCTCGATGGCGAACACGGCTGACCAGAAGCGGACCGTGCCCTCGAGGTCAGCCATCGGCGAAGGCGTCGTGGACGTGCTGGCTGCGGGCGATGAGGGCGATGAGAAGCTCGATGGCCCGGTCGGCGGCGCGGTGCGGGGTTCCGTGGTCACGCACGAGGGCGGCGAGGTGCCGCACCGGCTCGGGACCGCTGATGGCGACCCGGGCGACGTCGGGCCGCAGCGAGACCGTGGCGAGGCGTGGGAGCACCGTGATCCCGACCCCGGCGGCCACGAACGCGATGGCCGTGTAGTGGTCCTGGGCCTGAACCGCGAAACGCGGGGTGTAGCCCGCGGCGGCGCAGGCGGCGAGCACGATCCGATGACACGGCGCCTTGGTGAGCTCGTTGCTCACCCAGGTCTCGCCCTGGAGCTCCCCGATCGACACCGAGTCCCGCACGGCGAGGGGGTGGCCACGGGGCACGACGACGACGAAGGGGTCGTCGATGAGCTCGGTACGCCGGTAGCCGGTCCTCACCGGCGCATCGGGGTCGTCGATGACGAGGTCGATGTCGAGGGCGACCGGGCGGGTCGACCCCTCGGTGAGCACGAGCTCGAGGACGAGCCCCGGGAACTCGGCGGTCAGCGCCTTGACCAGGGAGGGCATCCACTCCGCACCGGCCGAGGCGAAGTAGCCGATGCTCAGCCGACCGGACCGCCCGTCCCGCAGGTCCGAGACGAGGTCGTCGAGCCGGCCGAGCTCCTTGATGACGTCGCTGCTCTGGGTGGCGAGCTCGCGCGCCGCGGCCGTCGGGGTGATACCCCGGCCCTCGCGCTCGAAGAGGACGAGCCCGGTCTCCCTGGCGAGGGCCGAGAGGTGCTGGCTGACCCCGGAGGGGGTCATCCCCAGGTTGTCGGCGGCCGCCTGCACGGAGCCGCTGGCGACGACGGACCGGAACACGCGGAGGCGATGCGGGTCGAGCATGCCTCAAACGATACAGCACGTCTTAATCCATTGTAAGTATCCTGTATTTGTGCTGAAGCGTAGGAGGGCGGATCATGGAGGCATGACAACTACACGCGCACTCTCCTTCCAGAAGGCCCGGGCGCTGGCCGCGTCGCTGCGCCCACACCCCCACTACGGCCGCGGTTGGACGATGATCAGCGACCGCGACCTCGCCCGCGAGTCCGACGAGCTCATGGCCATGTCGCAGTCCCAGCTGCGCCCGCGCTGAGCGTCCCTACCGTCGTGTTCCTCGCCGCCCATCCCCGGAAGCCGGCGACATCCGTCCAGGCCGCTGAGCCCATCCGCCTGGGGCCCGGCCCGTACCTGGCGTTCGCCGACTGTCACCCTGCCCACGCCCACCGGGTCCCGCGTCCCGGGCGCCGGGCGGGCCGTCATTGGGGTGGGATCGGGGACCTCTCCGCCGCAGCACGCCCGCCGAGCCGAGATGTCGGACACCGATAGGCTCCGGACGCGAGCCCATCGCGGGGGACGGTGAGACTCAGCTCCCGGTGCTGACCGCGCCGCCGGCGTTCTCCCAGGCGTTGATCCCGCCGGCCAGGTCGTAGGCCTCGGCGAAGCCCATCTGCTGCATCTGCTGCAGCGCGGCGCCGGAGCGGTTGCCGGAGTGGCAGTAGACGGCATACGTCTTGGTCTTGTCGATCTGGCTGAGCTGGGCGAGGAAGCCGGCGTTCTCGATGTCGATGTTGAGGGCGTTCTGGAGGTGCCCCTGGGCGAACTCCGCCGGGGTGCGCACGTCGAGGACGACCGTGTCGGGGCGCTTGAGGGCAGCCGCGAAGGTCGAGGGGTCCAGGTGCGTGCCGTTGGCGGGGGCGCTCGCCGCAGGGGTGCCGTCGGTGACGCTCACCGACGCCGAGCCCGAACAGCCGGCGAGCGGCAGGGCGGCGAGGACGCCGACGGCGGCGAGGGCCGCGAGGTTGCGGGGCATGAGGCGGGTCAGCATGGGGGCTCCTTCGACGTGGACCCGTCGAACTATACCCCCTAGGGTATGAGTTGTCTGTTCGGAATATACCCCCTAGGGTATGTGTTGAGATGTAGCCAGCCCACGCCAGCCCACCCCAGCCCACACCAGGACCCGCCTCGACCCGTTCCCGGGAGGACCGATGATCTTCACCCAGTACTACCTCGACTGTCTGTCACAGGCCTCGTACCTCATCGGTGACGAGACCACCGGCCAGGCCGTCGTGGTGGACCCGCGGCGGGACATCGCCGAGTATCTCGACGACGCGGCCGCTCACGGCCTGAGGATCGTCGGCGTCATCAACACCCACTTCCACGCCGACTTCGTGTCGGGACACCTCGAGCTGGCCCGGGAGACCGGCGCCTGGATCGGCTACGGCTCCGCCGCCCTGGCGGACTTCGACGTCCGGCACCTCGGTGACCGCGAGCGCGTGAGCCTCGGCGAGGTGACCCTCGAGGTCATGGAGACGCCCGGACACACCCCGGAGTCGATCTCGGTGCTCGTCTACGAGCACGCCGACGACGCGGTGGCCTACGGCGCCCTCACCGGCGACGCGCTGTTCATCGGCGACGTCGGCCGGCCCGACCTGCTCGCCTCGATCGGCGTCACCGCCG
>CAYPYK010000052.1:0-15971 GCA_964414665.1 uncultured Intrasporangiaceae bacterium
GGTGCTCGTGCCGCCGGACGGCTACCTCGCCGGGGTCCGCGAGATCTGCGACGACGGACCCGGAGGCCTCCGGGTCAGTCCAGATAGTCGCGCAGGGCCTGGCTGCGCGAGGGGTGGCGCAGCTTGCTCATCGTCTTGGACTCGATCTGGCGGATCCGCTCGCGGGTCACGCCATAGACCTTGCCGATCTCGTCGAGGGTCTTCGGCTGGCCGTCGGTCAGCCCGAACCGCATGGAGACGACCCCCGCCTCGCGCTCGGACAGGGTGTCGAGCACCGAGTGCAACTGCTCCTGGAGCAGCGTGAAGCTCACGGCGTCGGCGGGCACGACGGCCTCGGAATCCTCGATCAGGTCACCGAACTCGGAGTCGCCGTCCTCGCCGAGCGGGGTCGCCAGCGAGATCGGCTCGCGGCCGTACTTCTGGACCTCGACGACCTTCTCCGGCGTCATGTCGAGCTCGCGGGCCAGCTCCTCGGGCGTCGGCTCGCGGCCGAGGTCCTGGAGCATCTGCCGCTGCACCCGGGCGAGCTTGTTGATGACCTCGACCATGTGAACCGGGATCCGGATCGTGCGGGCCTGGTCGGCCATCGCCCGCGTGATGGCCTGGCGGATCCACCAGGTCGCGTAGGTCGAGAACTTGTAGCCCTTGGTGTAGTCGAACTTCTCGACCGCTCTGATGAGGCCGAGGTTGCCCTCCTGGATGAGGTCGAGGAAAAGCATGCCGCGGCCGGTGTAACGCTTGGCGAGGCTGACGACGAGCCGCAGGTTCGCCTCGAGCAGGTGGTTCTTGGCCTTCTTGCCGTCCTGGGCGATCCACCACAGCTCGCGCTTGAGCTTCATGTCGATCTTCTCGCCCGAGTTGAGCCGCTCCTCCGCGAACAGACCAGCCTCGATCCGCTTGGCGAGCTCGACCTCCTGCTCGGCATTGAGGAGGGCGACCTTGCCGATCTGCTTGAGGTAGTCCTTCACCGGGTCGGCCGTGGCGCCGGCGGTGACGACCTGCTGGGCGGGCGCGTCCTCCTCGTCGTCGTCGCGGATGACGTAGCCCGCGTCCTCGGGCTCATCCTCGGACTTCTCGCCCGACGCGGACGCGGGGGCCGCCGCAGCGTCGCCGTTCGCGGAGTCGACCTTGGGGGTGGTGCCCTCGGCGCCGTCCTCGGCGTGCGGGGTGTCCTCGTCGTCGCCGCTGTCCGCGTCGAGGCTTACCTCGACATCAGCCACGTCGACCTCGACCTCGACGTCGGCGACGTCAGCGTCCTCGGCCACGTCGGCGGACCGAGCGGGCGTGGCGTCGACCTTCGACGCGGGGGCGCCGGCCTTGGCGCGGGCGCGGGAGGGCGCGGCGGCCGACGCGGCCGTCCTGGTCGTGCTCGCCTTGGCCGTCTTCCCCGCCACCGGGGACGCGGTCGAGGCCCTCTTCGCCGGTGCGGCCTTGGCGGCCGCCGCCTTCGGCGCGGTCTTCGGCGCCGGAGCCTTGACGGCCTTGCCCGTCCTGCTCGACCCGGACGCCGAGGCCGACGACGCGGCTGCGGTCTTCGGGGGGGCGGCCTTCTTGGACGCCGCCGCTGCGCCCTGCTGCGGGGACTTCTTCTGAGGGGACGTCTTCTCGCTCGCCTTCTTTGTCGTGGTCGTGCGGGGGCCTGACGCGGGCACCGCCTTCTTGGCCGCGCCCGCCCCGGACGACCGGTCTGCCGTCACCGTCGTCGTGCGTCGGGACGCCGTGGCGGCGCGGGCAGGGACGGCGCGGTACCCCGAGCGGGCCGGGATCGGGTCTGGGCGGTTCGTGGACACGGGCGGCACCGACAACCTTTCGTCGCGAACACAGCCAACCAACGCACGCGGGGTCGCGAGCGGTGGTGGAGGTGGCTTTGTCAGTCGGTTTCAACGCTGGAAGAGCGCCAGATGTGCCGAGCAGGCCCTCCCGATCCGAAACCGTCCTCGCCATTATAAATCTCCGCGGACGAAACCCCACATCCGGCCACGTCCCGCGGGTCGGCACGGACCCCCGTCCGGACGGGTCAGCCCTTGACCGCGAGGACCGCGCAGGGGGCGTCGAGCAGGATGCGCTGCGCGTTGGAGCCGAGGATGAGCTTGCCGACCGGAGTGCGCCGACGCAGCCCGATGACGATGAGCTCGGCCTCGACGTCGTGCGCCACGGCGATGAGGTCCTCGGCCGGTTCGTTCCCCCGCACGAGCTGACGGACGTCGACTCTCAGCCCGGAGCCCCTGAGCTGGTCCTGGACCCGCCGGAGCTCCTCCTCGCTCTCGCGCGCCTCGTCGGCGTCGAGGTCTCGCCCGCCTCGGTTGGAGTTGATGACGACGAGCATGTCCCGGCGGAGCTCAGCCTCTTCGACGGCTCGGGCCAACGCTGCCCGACCTTCCTTGGTCGGCACGTACCCCACGACGATGGCCACGCTGATCCTCCTTTGCTGAGCGTCAGGAGCGGGTGCTCCGTGGGACGGAACGGGAACCCGTACCCGTCACGACCTGAGGCTATCGCGGATCAGGCCGCCCACCTGCTCGATCTCGATGAGGAAACCGTCATGCCCATGCGAGGACGCGATGGTGCGTTGGGTCACCACTCGGCCCGCGGCGGCGAGCGCGTCGGTGAGCCGGGCGGGGTAGAGACGGTCGCTGTCGACGGCCGCGACGACGAGCCGGCCGTCGAAGCGATCCAGTGCTGCCGCCGCCCCGCCGCGGCCGCGGCCGACGTCGTGGCTGTTCATCGCCTCGGTGAGGACCAGATAGCTGTTGGCGTCGAAGCGCCGCGCGAGCTTGTCGGCGTGATGGTCGAGGTAGCTCTCCACGGCATACCGGCCGCCGCCGCCCAGCGGCTGCTCGCCGCCCTGGGCCTCGCGACCGAACCGGTCGTCGATCTCGGTCCCGCTGCGGTACGTCGTGTGCGCGATGCGCCGCGCGATCCCGAGGCCGGTGACCGGTCCCTCGCCGCGGTCGTAGTAGTCCCCGCCGTGGAACGCGGGGTCGCTACGGATCGCGAGCAGCTGCGGCTCGCACCAGGCGATCTGGTCGGCGGTGGCGTATGCCGCGGACGCCAGGACGATGGCGACGTCCACTCGGCCAGGGTGCCCGGCCGCCCACTCCAGGGCCCGCATCCCACCCATCGACCCGCCGAGGACGCCGCGCCACCGGGCGACCCCCAGGGCGTCGGCGAGCCGGGCCTCGACGGCGACCTGGTCGCGGATCGTGACGAACGGGAACCGGCTGCCCCACGGGCGACCCCGCGGGTCGAGTGAGGACGGGCCGGTGCTGCCCTGGCACCCACCGAGGACGTTGGCGGCCACGACGAACAGCTCGCCGGTGTCGAGGGGGCGCCCGGGTCCGACGAGGCCGTCCCACCAGCCGGGCGTCAGATGCCCGGGCCCGGCGGGCCCCTCGACGTGGCTGTCGCCGGTGAGGGCATGCTCGACGAGAACGGCGTTGTCCCCGGCCGCGTTGAGCCGCCCCCAGGTCTCATAGGCCACCCGCACGGACGGCAGGTGCCCGCCGCGCTCGAGGCGCAGTGGCCCGATGTCGGCGAAGCGCCTCCTGCCGGGGTGGTCACCGTCCCGCCAGACGGCCCCGGCCGTCGTCGATACGGTGACGGACATGACGGGTACTCCTCGAGGCTCGCGCTTGCCGCACCTGTCGGGGTGGGCCAGGTCATCACCCGGGGCACCCCACCGCGAGGAGGGTTGCCGCCCAGCGAGCCGGGGCTTGGCGCTGGAACTCATGACCTGGCGACATGATACGGGCCGCGCGCCGTCATGGCAGCCCGTCGTCCGGTTTGTGAGAGGACGGCGCGCCGCCCCTGAGCAGACCCGGGTCAGCCGGCAGCCCTGCCCCGGCCCCGGGAGCCCGCCGCCCCGTCGGCGACAGCGTCGCCGTCACGAGGTGTGCCGCCGTCACAAGGTGGGTCGCCGCCGACGGTCCTCGGCCGCACCCCCAGGTCGAGCATCTGTTCGATGAGGCCGCCCAGCCGGTGGCCGGGAACAACCCGCAACGCCCGGTCGACGGCCTCCCGCGCGAGCGCACCCTGGCCCGCGCTCCACAGCACGCACGCCGTCACGGCGCACACCTCGGCCGTCTCGGCGGGGGTCTCGTCCGGCATCCGCCGGCACAGCTCGAGCAGCCGCGCCTGGACGCGCGTCTGGGCGAGAGGGTCGGAGGGTCTCGGCACGCCCCGGCGCAGCGCCCGCACCATCCCGGCGTCGAGCTCGCCGAGGGGCAGGGAGCCCGGGGCGACCCACGCGATGAGAGCGTCGCGCCACGCGTGGTCGGTGAGTGAGCAGGCGACCGCGGCCACCTCACCCGGTGGGACGGAGCTGGGTCCGGTCGGTGGGCCGGCGGTGTCGAGGATCCGCCCCCAGGCTCGGACGGGCCGCCGCGAGGCCCGGCCCGAGCCCTGGCGGCCTCGCACCACCCGAACGGCACGGGCCACCCCCAGCCCCGCCGCGAGGTCGGCGGCGACCAGCCCGGGCAGTTCGTCCCGGCCGGACAGCGGGGCACGCTCGGCCTCGACGAACGCGGCGACCCCGGGGACCTGCGAGGCGTCGGGCAGCGGTCCCTCCTCGGCCGGGCAGCACCCGTCGGGGCACACCGGCCGGGACCAGCGGCCATCGCGGACCACCAGCCGGTCGGCGACCCGGGTCCCCGCCTCGGCCAGCCCCTCGGCCAGCGCGTCGAGGACCGCACCCACCTCACCGGGCTCGTTCTCGTATCCGACGAGGATCACCGCGTCCGGAGGCTCCCTCAACAGCGGCGGGAGCACGGTCGCCACGACGACGCCCTCGTGACCCGGGGGCGGGCGGTCTGCGCGGGCGAGCATGCCGACCCTGCGCGCGTGGAGGGCGATGGCGACGGCACTGTCGCGCGGGTGGTAGCCCAGCTGGTAGGGCAGGACGGCGAGGATGTCGCTCGGGCTGCGCAGGATGATGTGTGCGGGTTCCATGCCGGTCAGCCTCGAGGGGTCCACGCCCGGCGCGACAGAGCCTCGAGCCCATCTGTGGACGACCACTCGGCGCGGAGCGGTCTGTGGACAGCGCGCGGCACGGCCCCTCGGACCGGCGGCCGGTCGGCGCCGGGTGCGCGGGTCAGCGCACGACGTCGCCCGGCACGGTCTGCGCACCGGCGGCCGAGGTGGTGGCGCCCGGAGCGCGGCCCGGCTCCGAACCGGCCCGGCCCTGCTCCCACTCGAGGAAGGACTCGGTCTCGGTCACGAGCGCCGCGACCACCCAGCTGAGGACAATGGCGTCGTCGACGAGCCCGACGACGCCGAGGAACACCTCCGGGAGCAGGTCGACCGGCGAGACGACATATCCCGCGGCGGCCGCCATCAGGGCCAGCCGGCCGAACGTGGTCCCGTGGTAGTCGCCCCGCACGGTGGCCTTGACCAGGCGCGGGAGCGCGGCGAGGCGGGTCGCGAGCGACGGGCCGCCCGGGCGGACGGCGATCCGCACCGCCGTGATGAGGGTGCGCAGAGCAGAGAGGCGGGACGCGGCGGCCATCGGGGAACCTCCTGGGACGGTCGGCTCGCGCCCCTCGACGCGCGCCGACGGCTATAACGTATCGAGGCGCCCGGAGGGTTCCCGGTGCCCAACGGGTGTGCCGCCCACCGCGGCGCCGCCCTCAGCCGGCGGTGAGCTGGGGCACCGGAGGCGGGAACTCCTCCTTCGCCTGCTCGGCGATCCGGTGGATGAGCCAGGCGTCCAGGCCGGCCCCTACCGCTCCACCGACCACCGGGACGGCTCGCCCGAACCGCGAGAACACGTCGCGGCCCGCGGTGGACAGGATGCGGAAGCCGACCGCCTTGTTGACGACCATCAGGGCCGGACCCGGCAGCCGCTGGGCGGCCAACGCGGTCAGCCGCCCGGTCGGCGCGGCGATCCGGGCCTTGGCGAGCAGGTCGTCGGCGTCGGCCCCCACGAGAGTGAGCAGGACCGTGGTGCGGATCGGCCGCTCGGACAGGTCGTAGCCGCGGGCCGCGGCGATCGCCGCCGTCATCCGGGTGGCCAGGAGGTAGAACCCCGCGACGTTGGCCGGCAGCGCCACCGGGAGGGTGACGAAGCCGCCGAGGCTGGTGACGAAGCCGCTGGCGCCGGCGATCCTGAGGTGGCGGGCGGCGATGACCGCCACGGCAGCCTCCGGGTCCGGGCTCTGCCCCAGCGCATCGTCGGCCACCTGCCGGGCCGAGGCGAACGGCCCCCGGCCGTCGATGCCGACCTCGAGCAGCCGCTGGACCAGGGCCTGGGCCGCGCCACCGGCTCCCGGCTCGCCCGGCGCGAGCGCCCGGTCCAGGGCACGGCGACGGTCGTCCTTCTTGCCGATCCCGAACAGCCCCACGTGTCCTCCTCCTCGCGACCGGTCGCCGGAGCGCCATCCTGCCACGGCGCCGACGGACCGGACGCCTACGCTGCGAGCATGCCGGGCCCCCACCCCCACGGCGACCGCGACGCCCGCGACGACGGGCTCGTCGCGCTCGTGGTCGCGCCGGGCGCCGACGGCCGGCCCGGCCTCGCGGCGGTCCGCGGTGATGGTCTCGCGCACGCCGGGCCGGTCGGCGAGGTCGTCGCCGTCGTCCGCGCCCTGGAGGCGGAGCGGCGCCCCCGCTGGGTCTGGTGGGCCGCCGGCCGCGACGCCGGGCCCGTGGTGGCCGCCGGCCTGTCGCTCGCTCGGTGCTGGGACCTCGCCGAGGCGCATCGCCTGCTGCACGGCGGCTGGGCTGCCGAGCCGGGCCTGGTGTGGGCCGCCGCCCACGGCATACCGGTCGAGTCCGTGCCGGCGCCATCGAGCCACGACCTGTTCGCGTTCGCCGACGAGGCGCCACTGCCCGACGACGTCCTGGTCCGCGCCGACGGCCATCTGCGCCCCGACGCCATGGCCGGGGCGTGGCTGACGGAGCCGGCTCGGCTCCTCGGCTGGGCGGACGCCGCCCTGGTCTGTGCGCGCCGCCAGCGCGAGCAGGCGGCGCAGGCGGGACCGCGGCTGCCGGCCACCGCGCACTCGGAGTCGGCGGCCGCGCTGCTCTGCGTCGAGCTCGAGCGCGACGGCCTGCCGGTCGACCGCGCCGTCGCGGAGTCCCTCGTGGCCGGGTCGGCCGGGCCTCGGACGAGCACGGAGGCCGAGGCCACCGCCGCCCGCCGCGAGCGCGACCGCGCGGTGCTCGCCCACGTGCCGGGCCGCGAGTCCACCGACCTGCGCAACCCCGCCCAGGTCCGCGAGCTGCTGGCCGCCGTGGGGGTCGACGTCCCCAACACCCGCAAGTGGGTCCTCGCCCCCTACCGCGACACCCACCCGGTCGTCGACGCCCTGCTGCGGTGGCGCAAGGCCGAGCGGATCGCGACGACCTACGGCTACCGGTGGCTCGACACCGCGGTGGGCCCCGACGGCCGGCTCCGCGGCCACTGGACGGCCTGCGACGGCGCGGGCGGACGGATGACGGCCGAGAACGGCCTGCACAACCTCCCCGTGCCGCTGCGTCCTGCGGTGTCCGCCGAGCCGGGGCACGTCTTCGTCCGGGCCGACCTCGGCCAGGTCGAGCCGCGCGTCCTGGCCGTCGTCTCGCAGGACGCGGCCTTCGCCGACGCGACCCGCGCCGACGACCTCTACGCCCCGGTGGCCCAGCGGCTCGGCGTCGAGCGGCCGGTCGCCAAGGTCGCCGTGCTCGCGGCGATGTACGGCCAGCGCAGCGGAGCCGCCGGAGAGGCCCTCAAGGGACTCGAGCGGGCGTATCCGGTCGCCATGGCGCACCTGGACCTGGCGTATGCCGCGGGGGTGCGCGGCGAGCCCCTACGCACCTTCGGGGGGCGGCTCATCCCGACCGGCCGCTTCCTCGCGAGCTCGCCGGTGGGGAGCGACCCGGCCCTGGACGCGGCCCGCGGCCGGTTCGCCCGCAACGCGGTGATCCAGGGGGCGGCGGCCGAGCTGTTCAAGGCGTGGGCGGCCACCGTGCGGGCGGGCGTGCGCGCCCTGGGCGGTGAGATCGTCCTGTGCCTACACGACGAGCTGCTGCTGCACGTGCCCGACGCCGTCGCCGCCGAGGCGGCCGGACTCGTCGACCGCTCCCTCGGCGACGCCGCCCGCTGGTGGAGCGGTGGTGCGCCCGTGCGCTTCGTGTCGGACACCTCGGTGGTCGGCCGCTGGTCCGACGCGAAGGACTGAGCCCGCGCAGGACCCTGACGAGCCCGGGGCGGCGACGGCCCTGGGCTCAGGTGCGGTGTGCGCTCAGTCCTCGCCCTCGCCCGAGACTCCGCGCAGGAACCTCTCGAACTCCGCCCCCAGCTGGTCGGCCGACGGCAGGTCGCTCTCCTGGGTGGCGAGCAGGCTCGGACGCTCGTTGCCCTCGACGAAGGCGTCGTACTGGCGCTCCAGCGCCGCCACGACCTGCCCCGCCTCGGCGTTGTCGGCGACCTCCCGCGCGATCTCGGCCCGGTTGAGGCCGGCCCGCGTGACGAGGTCGTCGTTGGGGAGGTTGAGGCCGGCCGCGTCGACGACCGCGTTGAGTGCGGCGAGCGCGCCCTCGGCCCACTCGGACTGGGCGAGGTAGTGCGGGACGTGCACGGCGAAGCCGAGCGCGTCCTTGCCCGCCTCGCCGAGCCGGAGCTCGAGCAGCGCCGCGATGCTGCCGGGCACCTGCACCCGGCCGAACGGCGCCTCGGCGTCACCGACGAGGCGCGCGTCCGTCGCGTGCGCGGTCATCCCCACCGGGCGGGTGTGCGGGACCCCCATGGGGATCCCGTGGACGCTGACCGTGAGCGAGACCCGCAGGCGGGCGACGATCTCCCGGACGGCCTCGGCGAACCGCTCCCACTGGTAGTCCGGCTCGGGCCCGGTGAGCAGGAAGTAGAGCTGGCCGTCGCGATCGGTGAGCCGGTAGAGCAGCAGGGCCGGGTCCTCGTAGCTCACCCACCGGTTCGTGTCGAACACCATGGCGGGACGGCGGCCGCGGTAGTCGAACATCTGGTCGAGGTCGAACGCCGCCACGACCTGCGCCTCGGCGCCCTCGAGAAGGTGGGCGCTGAGCAGGCGCTGGATGTTCCCGGCGTCGATGAACGCCCCGAGCATCACCAGGAGGATGCCCGAGGAGGGGACAAGACCGTCCGGCTCGGTCTCCCAGCGGTACAGGGCTGACGGGTTCTGCACGGGGCTTGCCTTTCGTACGGGACTTCTGCGTGTCCAACGCCTGCCGCCCGGGTCAGATTCCCCGGCGGGTCCCAGCGGGTCAGGGTCGGAGGGCTGCGATGGCCCGCCGCACCCGTTTCTCCGAGACCGGGTATGCCGTTCCGAGGCCCTGGGCGAACAGGCCGACCCGCAGCTCCTCGATCATCCAGCCCACCTCGAGGACCTGCTCGGCGCCGCGCCGCCCGGGCGACAGAGCGCCGAGCAGGTCGGCGTAGCTCGCCTCCACGCCGTCGACCACCTCCTGGAGGGCCGCCTCGCGGGCATTGGTTGCGGCCCGGTCGAGCCGGTGACTGATCGCTCGGAGGTACCGCAGCAGGTCGGGTAGCCGTGCCTGACCGGTTGCCGCGACGAAACCGGGCCCAACAAGCGAGCCGAGCTGCGCGCGCACGTCGGCGATGGTGGCCGCCAGCCGGGTGGCCGAGGCGCTTCCCGCGAGGGCGTCGAGCCGGCGCCGTCCCTGCGCTGCCTCGGCCAGCACGGGGAGCACGGCGTCGACGACCTGGAGCACCCGCGCGACGACGTGCGTCCGCACGGCCGCCAGGGCCGCGGCATACGCCTCCTGCGTGCGCACCTCACCCGGGACGTGCTCGGTCACGACGGCGTCCACGGCGGCGGCGAGACAGTCCTGGAGCAGGGCGGGCACCGAGCCGTGCGGGTTCTGCTGGAGCCGGAGCTTGTCGGTGTTGCTGAGCCGGGCGAGCACCCGCGACCACGGGGGCGCGGTGCCGAGCAGGAGCAGCCGGCGCACCCCGAGCCGGTGGGCCGCGCGGGCCTCACCCTCGTCCGGGAGCAGGCGCAGGGCGACGCTCGGCCCCTCGTCGACCAGCGCGGGGAAGCCCCGGACGACGTTCCCGCCGGCGGACCCCTCGAACGTGGCCGGGACTGTCCCGACGTCCCAGGTGGTCAGCCCGGTGCGCTCGATGGACGCACCCGCCCGGGCCATCCCGGTGCGCACCGCTCCCCGGCTGTCGTCGCGCAAGGCGTCCAGGTCCTTGCCCGAGGCCACGACCCGGCCACCCACCTCGACGCTGAAGGTGACCCGCAGGTGGTCCGGCACCGACTCCGGGTGCCAGTCCCCCGGCGGCACCCTGACCCCGGTGCGCTCGTACAGCACCCGGGCCAGCTCGTCGGTGAACTGCCCCGACCCCGGCCGGACCGCTGCCAGGGCGGCGACGGCGTGGTCGGGGGCCGGAACGAAGTGCCGGCGGAGGGCCTTGGGTAGCGAGCGCAGGAGGGCGACCGCGAGGTCGTCGCGGAGCCCGGGCACCTGCCAGTCGAACCCCTCGGCGGACACCCGGTTGAGCACCGCCACCGGGACATGCACGGTGACCCCGTCGGCCGCTGAGCCCGGGGCGAACTGGTAGGTGAGGTCGAGCTCGAGGTCACCGTGGCGCCAGGTCGTCGGGTAGGCGTTCGCCGGGACCTCCCCGGCGGCGTCGCTCGTGAGCAGGTCCTCGGTGAAGGTCAGCAGGTCGGGACGCGACCGGTGTTCGTCCTTCCACCAGCGGTCGAAGTGCCGCACCGAGACGATCCCCGGTGGGACCCGCTGGTCGTAGAAGGCGAAGAGCACCTCGTCCTCGACGACGATGTCGCGGCGGCGGGCGCGCTCCTCGAGCTCGCCGACCCGGTCGAGCAACGCCTGGTTCGCGCGCCAGAAGGCGTGCTGGGTGTCCCAGTCACCCTCGACGAGGGCGCTGCGGACGAAGATCTCCCTGGCCGCCGCGGGATCGACGTGGCCGTACTGGACGGTTCGGTCCACGACGAGGGGGACGCCGTAGAGGGTGACCCGCTCGCTCGCGACGGCCGCGCCCTGCCGGCGCGACCACCGCGGTTCGCTGTAGGTCCGCTTGACGATGTGGGCGCCGACCTCCTCCGCCCAGCGGGGGTCGATCCTCGCGTTGACCCGTGCCCACAGCCGTGTGGTCTCCACGAGCTCGGCGGACATGACGTAGTCGGGCTGCCGGCGGAACAGCGCAGACCCCGGCGAGATCGAGAACCGCGCGCCGCGGGCGCCGGCATACTCGCGCCGCACCTCGTCCCGGACGCCGACGTGCGACAGCAGCCCCGACAGCAGGGCCTGGTGCACGCGGTCCCAGTCCGGCACGGCGTCGCGCTCGGACGTGGCGACGTCGGGGTCGATCCGGGCCTGCCTGCAGGCACGCCGGAGCTGGGCGTGCAGGTCCTGCCACTCCCGCACGCGCAGGTAGTGGAGGCAGTCGCTCCTGCACATCCGCCGGAAGGCGCTGCCGGACAGCGCCCGCTGTTGCGAGCGCAGGTATCGCCAGAGGGCGTACAGGGTCGCGAAGTCGGAGGTGTCGTTGCGGAACCTCGCGTGCGACTGGTCGGCCTGGGTCTCCTTGTCGACCGGGCGTTCCCGGGGGTCCTGGATCGACAGGGCGGCGACGATGACGAGCACCTCCGACGTGCAGCCCAGCCGGTCGGCCTCGAGGAGCATCCGGCCCAGCCGTGGGTCGACGGGGAGCCGGGCCAGGGTGCGCCCGGAGGCCGTGAGCCGCGGCCCGCCACGGCCCGCGGCGCGACCCGCGCCGCGACCCCGGCGCCCGCGACGAGGTCCGGACGCGCCGGGCTCGTCGGCGGCCCGCTCGGCAGGGGTGCGCAGGGCCCCGAGCTCCTCGAGGAGCCGCACCCCGTCGGTGATCTGGCCGGCGTCGGGCGGGTCGACGAACGGGAACCGGGCGACCTCGCCGAGGCCGAGGGCGGCCATCTGCAGGATGACCGAGGCCAGGGAGGTCCGCTGGATCTCGGGCTCGGTGAACTCCGGCCGGGCGTCGTAGTCCGCCTCGGAGTACAGCCGGATGCACACGCCGTCGGCGACCCGCCCGCAGCGGCCCGCCCGCTGGTTCGCGCTGGCCTGCGAGATGCGCTCGATCGGGAGGCGCTGGACCTTGGTGCGCTGGCTGTACCGCGAGATGCGCGCCGTCCCGGTGTCGATGACGTAGCCGACGCCCGGGACGGTGAGGGAGGTCTCGGCGACGTTGGTCGCGAGGATGACCCGGCGCCCGCTCCCCCGGGCGAAGACCCGGTGCTGCTCGGCCGCGGACAGCCGTGCGTAGAGAGGCAGCACGTGGGTGTCCGGAAGCTTCAGCGCGGTGACCGCGTCGGCCGCGTCCCGGATCTCCCGCTCCCCGGAGAGGAAGACGAGGATGTCGGTCGCCGTGCTCGGGTGCCCCGGCCGGGCCGACTCGGTCCACAGCTCCTCGACCGCCTCGGTGATCCCGGTGACCTGGTCGCGGTCGACCCGGACGGCCCCCTCGTCGTCGAGCTCGACGAGCGGCCGGTAGCGCAGCTCGACCGGGTAGGTACGACCCGAGACCTCGATGACCGGAACCTCGCGGACCGGGATGCCGCCCCCGCCGGTCGCGAAGTGCCGTGCGAACCGGTCCGGGTCGATCGTGGCCGAGGTGATGACAACCCTGAGGTCGGGGCGCCGGGGCAGCAGCGCGGTGAGGTAGCCGAGGATGAAGTCGATGTTGAGGCTGCGCTCGTGGGCCTCGTCGACGATGACGACCTCGTAGCGGCGCAGCTCGGGGTCACGCTGCATCTCGTTGAGCAGGATGCCGTCGGTCATCACCAGGACCCTGGTCGACTCGCTCGTCCGGTCGGAGAAGCGCACCTGGTAGCCGACCAGCCCGCCGGCCTCGGACCCGAGCTCCTCGGCGATCCGCTCCGCGACCGACCGGGCGGCGATCCGGCGCGGCTGGGTGTGGGCGATCCGGCCCCGGCTGCCGAGGCCCAGCTCGAGGCAGACCTTGGGGAGCTGGGTCGTCTTGCCCGAGCCGGTCTCGCCGGCGACGACGACGACCTGGTGGTCGCGGATCGCGGCGGCGATCTCGTCCTTGCGGGCGACGACAGGCAGGTGCCCGGGGTAGTTGAGCCGGGCCGCGTCGAGCAGGGGGAGGCTGCCGGCCGGACGCATGCGCTCCAGGATAGGTGGGGGCTACCAGCTGCTGGGCACGCCGGACCGTCCCGCGTCCACGGCACCCGGGGCCGGTGGCGGCGCAGCGCCCGCGACACCGTCGTGGACCTGCCGCTCCACGTGGGCAGCCGTCCGGGCCCGCGTCACCAGGCCGGCGGTGAGGCTCATCGCCGAGCCCCCGGCATACAGGCCCGGCGCCTCGGCCCCCGCACCGCCGGTGACCATGGCCGTCCAGTCGTCAAGGAACGCCTCGTCGGCCCGCGACCGGGCAGCGCGCAGCGCCCCGTCGCGGGCCCGGGCCGCCGCCGACCGCAGCCCGGCCAGGCCCCGACCGGTCCCGCGGGCCCCGCCGCCACCGGCTGCCGCAGCCGTCCCGGCCGCCTCGGGCTCAACCCCTCGGAAGGCGGCGACGAGGTCTGCGGCCTTGCTCTGCGCCACGGTCCTGGCGCCGGTGGAGAGCCGCGCCCCGGTCGACAGGCCCTCGGCCGCGCCGCCGGCATCCGCGGCGCCGACCAGAGCGCCCGCCTTGAGCACCTTCCCGCCGACGCCGAGGGCCCCCACCGTCGCGTCGGCGGCCACCGAACCCCACTCGCCGTCGCCGTAGGCCACCAGCACGGTGGCGTCGAGCGCCGCACCCGCAGTCGACGCCGCCCCGGCCACCGGGGCGAGCGGCGGGGCGGCCAGTGCGAGCAGCCCGAGCCCCGTCGCCGCGTCGTGGGTGACCTCGGACGCACCGGTGAGCAGGCGGTAGGTCGCCGAGTCACCCAGGGCGTCGCGTGTCAGGGCGCGCAGCGAGGCCGCGCAGGCCCGGTCGGCGGCCTGGTACTGCGCCCACGCCCTGGCGTGCGCCCGCTCTGCCGCCACCTGCAGCCCCACCTGTCGACGCTGCTCGGTGAGCAGCGCCACCGTCGCGGGGTCGTCCCACGCCGTCCCGGCCGAACCAAGCCCGGCCAGTGCCCCCTCGATGCGCAGCACCTGGGCGAACGCCTCCTCCCGGGCGGCGCTCGCCCGGCCGGCGCCACCCTGGGCGGTCTCGAGCGCGTCGGCGAAGCGGCGCAGCACGACCGCGGCGCCGGCATACCGGTCCGCGACCGCGTCGAGCACCGGCGGGGTCTCGGCGACCCGCGCGTGGAACGCGGCCCCCGCCGGGGTCTGCCAGGCCGATCCCGCGCGCAGGGTGACGAGCACGCCCGCCACGCCCGCCGTGCGCCGGCCCAGCGCGAGGAGTGCGGCGGCGACCTCCCGGACGGTGCCCGGGTCCCCCGGCACCGGCATCAACACAGTCACTGGCGGCCCCCGACAAGGAGCCGGCCGCAGACGCTCGCCTCGGTGTCGACATAGGCCCCGCCGGCCACGGCCGCCAGCTCGCCGAGGTCGCGCAGCCGCCGGGCCAGCTGGAGCCGCGCGTGCCGCCAGTCGCCGAGACAGTCCTCGAGGGCCGCCTCCGTGGCGCTCGGACCGAGTGCCCAGGCGGGCGCGCCGAGGTCGCCGAGGGCCTCGAGGGCCTCGGCCGTGGCCGCGAGCACGGCACCGAGCTCGCGCACCTGCTCGGGGTCGACCTGGATGAGCGTCATGCGGTCACGGTAGGCGGGCACCGGTCTCGCCCCGCGGAGTTGTCCACAGGCCCCGCCCCCGCGACCCCGACCCCGCGCCCACGGGTCGCGGACGGCGGGCACCCGACAGGTGGAGATCGGCCCCACCAGACGACCGGGATGGACCGACCGCCACCGTCGCGGCCGGCGGGACCCGGGTCAGACCTTCGCTGCGGCGAACCCGGCGTCGAGGTCGGCGAGGATGTCGCCGATCGTCTCGATGCCCACGGCGAGCCGGACCAGGCCGTCGGTCACCCCCGCAGCGAGCCGGTCCTCGTCGCCGCCCTGGCTGTGGGTCGTGGTCGCGGGGTGGATGGCGAGCGAGCGGACATCGCCGATGTTGGCCACGTGGCTGTGCAGGGTGAGGCCCTCGACGAACCGACGGCCGGCCTCCTTGCCACCGGCGATCTCGAACGCCAGCACCGCACCGGCGCCCTGCGGCGCGTACTTGGCCGCCCGCTCGTAGCTGGGGCTCGACGCGAGGGAGGCCCACTGCACCGACTCGACCTGGTCATGGCCCTCGAGGTATGCCGCCACCGTGCGGGCGTTGTCGATGTGCCGCTCGATCCGCAGGCTGAGGGTCTCCACACCCTGGGCGATGAGGAAGGCGTTGAACGGCGAGATGGCCGGGCCGAGGTCGCGCAGCAGCTGGACCCGCGCCTTGAGGATGAAGGCGAGGTTGGCGCCCAGGGCGCTGCCGACGCCGAGGTCCCGGGCGAAGACGAGCCCGTGGTAGCTCTCCTCGGGGGTGTTGAAGTTCGGGTACCGCTGCGGGTCGGCGCCGTAGTCGAAGGTCCCGGCGTCGACGATGACACCGGCGATCGAGGTCCCGTGCCCCCCGAGGTACTTCGTCGCGGAGTGCACGACGATGTCGGCGCCCCATTCGAAGGGGCGGATGAGGTAGGGGGTGGCGATGGTGTTGTCGATGATGAGCGGGACCCCGGCGGCGTGCGCGACGCCCGCGACGCCCTCGATGTCGAGGACGTCGGCCTTGGGGTTGGCGATGCTCTCGCCGTAGAACGCCTTGGTGTTGGGCCGGGCCGCCGCGCGCCACGAGTCGAGGTCGTCGGGGTCCTCGACGAAGCTCACCGAGATCCCGAACTTCGGGAGGGTGTACTTGAAGAGGTTGGACGTGCCGCCGTACAGGGCGGGGCTCGCCACGATATGGTCGCCGGCCTCGGCGACGTTGAGGATGGCAAGGGTCTCGGCGGCCTGCCCGGACGCGACGAGCAGCGCCCCCACGCCGCCCTCGAGCGCGGCGATCCG
>CAYPYK010000053.1:0-15937 GCA_964414665.1 uncultured Intrasporangiaceae bacterium
GTAGACGGCGGCGCAGTGGATCAGCGCGTCGGCGCCGTCGAGGGCGCGGGCGAGCCCGTCCCGGTCGCCGAGGTCGGCCCCGCGCACCGACAGGGGGCCGGTCGAGCCGAGGGCGCGGATCCGCTCGGGCTGGGTGCGGCCGGGGCGGCATACGGCGATCACGTCGTGCCCGGCGACGAGGGCCTCGCGCGCCACGTGGTAGCCGACCAGGCCGGTCACCCCGGTGACGGCGACCCTCATCGCCCGCCCCGCACGTGCCGGAAGCCGTGGACGTCGAGCTCGTCGGCCACGGGGACCCTTCCGCTGCGCTCTCCGGCGGGCCGCACGGGGTCGAGACCGGTCCGCTCGCTCACCCAGTCCTGGGCGGCGTTGAGCAGGAACTCGACGGACCGGGTGAGCAGGGGCTCGTCGGGATCCGCCGGGGGGCGCCCGATGCGGAACTCGCGGCCCTCGAAGCGCGCCTCGAGATTGTCGAAGGTCGTCGTGAAGAACCGCCGGTAGGCCTCCTCGAGGAGGGGGGAGCGCACCTCCGGGACGAGGGTCAGGTCGAGCTCCTGCCACACCGGCGGAAGCGTGAACAGCTGCCTTCCCCGGACCGTGGCCAGGGTGCCCGTGCCGGTGCGGGTGAACGTCAGCGACCCGTCGTCGTATGCCGCCGAGCCGTTCGGGCTGCGGACCGTCCGCCAGAGCAGCCGGTGCTCGTCCCGGCGGCGCTCGACGAGCTCGATCTTGCACACGTCGATCGGCTCGCCGCCCCACGCCGCGAGATAGTTCGGCTGCGGCAGGTACAGGTTGCGCTCGGCCTGCCGGACCCGGGTGGTCCCCTCGCGCGCCGGGGCGGGGCCGAGCTCGACCCGGCGCCCGCCGAGGTAGTCCGCCATCAGGGCGATCCCCTCGGCCACGTCGACCCGGGCGACGAACTCGTCGAAGTCGGCAGCGATCTCGCCGCCGACCTCGAAGACCGTGGCGCCGTCGACGAGAGTCCACCGCATCTCGCCGTCCGGCGGATCGGGGAGCCCGGCGAGAGCGTCGTCGATGACGGCGAGGAACGCCGCCAGGTCGTCGTAGTCCTCGTCCGGGTATGCCGCGGGCTCGAGGCCGAGCGGGACGACGCGGTGGTCGACGCGGTCCTTGTCGAGGTTGACCGACCAGGCCCGGCCGGCCCCCGAGGCGGTGGCGGCCGCGGCCAGGAGCCCGACGAGGGCGCCCTGCCCGATCGGGTCCTCGGCCGCGGCGACGGCCGGGGTGAGCACCGCCCGGACCGCCGACAGGACAGGGTCGTCCGTGGTTGCGCCGTCGTCGGGGCCGGCGATGCTCGCTGCGAGCACCCGCTCCAGGCGACGGTCGACGGTGGCCCGGCGGGCGGCGTCGATGGCGAGCGGGTGGGGTCGGGTGATGTCGGCGAACTCGGTGACGTCGCCCTGGATCGGCCCACCTGGCGGCCCGATCTCGGCGATGGCGCGTTCGACGAGCCGGGATGCCCCTCGGTCGACGCCGAGTAGCGACGCCAGGGTCGTGTCGGCGAGCAGCGCGTCACCCGTGACGACGACGGTGGCCGTATCCGTCGGGTGGGCCAGCCGCGCCCCGTCCGCGCCATCGCTCGTGGCGGTGGCGTCGATGACACACAGCGATGGTGGGAGGTGGCGCACGATATCGACCACGACGTCGGCCGGCTGGGCGCCGGCCACCTCGGGGACCACGCCGGACAGCGCGTCGAGGCACCCGGCATAGGTCTCGAGCAGGTCGGTGAGGGCGCGACCGACGACGACCCGGGTGTCGGCGCCGGCCCACAGCCGCGAGACGGGCCGGCCGTCGAGGACGCTCGTCGGCGGTACCGGGGCGGGGATCGTGTCGTCACCGAGGTCGGCGACCTCGTAGGCGCGACCGGTGGCGGTGCGGCCCGTCAGGCCGGCCAGGCGGGCCAGGCCGCTCACCGAGCGATGTCCGCGGTCCCGGTCCTGGGCCGACAGCGTGCTCCCGAGGGTCACGTCGGTGCAGCCCGCATCGATGAGCGCGTCGACCACCTGGTCGAGGACCTCCCTCGAGACGGGCGTCGGTGGGTGGAACCGGGCACAGACGACGGCGCGGCCGGTGCGTGCGCTGAGCATGTCTGCGAGGGCTGGGCCCAGGGTCGCGTCGAGTGGCTCGGCGCCCTGGCCGCGCACCACGACGCCGGGGCGGCTTCGGTCGGGTCCCTCGTCCGTGCGCCCCATCGGACCATGAAACCACTGTGCCAGCGCCGGTGGTGCCGTCCGCGCCCACCCAGCGACGATGTCAGGATGCTGGGGTGGATCCCAACGAGCTCCTTCTGCGACACGCTCGAGGCTGGGCGACCGAGCAAGGGCGCAGCCTGGACGTCGAGCTGCTGCGGACGATCCTCGGCCTGCGCAGCGACTATGACGACCTGCCTCCGACCCTGTGGTCGGCCGGCTCGGCAGAGCATCTCATGCTGGTCCGGTGGCCTGCGCACGGCCCGGCCGGCGCGCCCGACGTGTCGCTGGTCGTCGACACGTTGGAGACGTGGTGGCGGTTCCTCCGGGCGACGGGGCGGATGGCCTCGGCGTCGGCCGATCGCCGGGTCTTGGTCAAGGAGGCCGGGCGAGCTGCGCGGACGATGGCGGCCGTGTGCTCGGACATGGCGCACTGGTCGCCCACCAAGGTGTTGGAGGACTTCGGGCGGTCGATCGGCATCAGCCTGGAGGGGTGCGAGACGGCCGAGGAGCTCGGTGAGCGGTTCGCGCGGATCACCGAGGAGTGGAACGCCCTACCGACCGAGGAGCGGCGGCGCCGGATGCCGGGTCCGGTCGTGGACGGCGGGCCCGGGCTCGACCTCAGGGCCGCTGTCCACGCGGCGGTCGCGGAGTCGGTCGAGGGTATTGACGACGACGCTCTGCTGCCGCCCTCTGACGCCGAGGTCAGCGCCCGACAGGCTCGGGCGTCGGGGTTCTGGCGGGAGGTCCATGGCCTGGCGGACTGGGTGGGCGACGGACGTGAGGTCACCGCCAGAGGCGTGCTGCGGGTCGCCGAGGCCCGCCGCGCCCACGCGGAGCTCGACCTGCCCTCGTGGGAGCGCCGACGGGCGGCTGTCTCACCCGACCCCTTCCCGGCCGGCTTCCCCGACGACGACCCCCTCGGTCACGGCTGGCGCAGCGCCATGGACTGCCTCGCGCTGGAGCGGCTCTGGCTCGCCGCCGGCGACGGCCGGCTCATCGAGGTCGGACCGCGGCGGGCCGCCCGCGCCGCCGGGCCGAGGGGGCGGCATACCGGCCCAGCGACGGACACCGTCCTGACGGCGATGACCATGCTGAGGTCCCTCTACGTGACCGCGCGGCGAGACGCGGCGACCGGCCCGCTCATCGGCCTCCTGCTGCGTCTGACCTACCCCGAGCCGACCTCGTGGACCCTGGCCGAGGCCCGGGCCTGGTGGCAGGAGAGCTCCGAGAACCTGTGGGCCCGGATGGCGGGTATGCCGGCCGACCTGGCCGACCAGTTCAGCCAGTCCGACCTTGACCGCTGCCTGCTGTGGTTCGCCGACACCGGCCTGTGGGAACAGCGCGGCGACCGGCTCGTCGGCACCGAGCTCGGGTGGGACTTCGCCCGGATCCTGATCGCCTCGATGGGGACCGGAGAGTTCGACGGGTGAGGGACAGGACGTCCCAGCCGGTCGAGGCTGTCGGCTGCATGGCGGGGCTCCATGGCGATCGCGTCGGCGCGACAGGCGGCCAGCATGACCCTCAGCCGCGCACCGACCGCCCTCGGTCTACTGTGGGACGAGGAGGGCGACTGGCCCAGAAGGAGGGGCGCGGTCATGCGGCACCGCAGGCTGTGGGAGGCCATCCAGATAGGCCTGATCGTCGCGATGTTCGCAGCTGCGGCGGTCCGGTGGGGGTCCGTGCCCGACCGCATCCCGGTGCACTGGAACGCCGCAGGCGAGGTCGACGGCTACGGTGGGAAGTTCGAGGGCCTGCTCCTCGTGCCGCTGCTCGCGGTCGGGCTGTACCTGCTGCTTCTCCTCATCCCGAGGATCGACCCAGCCCGTCGCAACTACGCTGCGTTCGCGGGCACCTACCTGCTGCTGCGGGTGAGCTTCCTCGTGTATCTCACGTTCCTCATGCTGGTCACCCAGCTCTCGATCGGACGCGAGGAGTCCGTGCCGGTCGGACAGCTCATCTTCGGCGCGGTGGGCGTGCTGTTCATCGTGCTGGGCGGAGCGATGGGCAGGATCAAGCCCAACTGGTTCGCGGGCATCCGCACGCCGTGGACGCTGAGCAGCACGCGCTCGTGGGAGGCCACCCACCGGCTCGGCGGCCGGCTGTTCATCGGGGACGGTGTGGCCACCGTGATTGCCGCCGTGGTCGGCGGCACGGCGGCGATCGTCACGGTGGCGGTAGCGATGATCGCCCTGATCGTGGTGGTGACCGTCTACTCCTACCGGGTCTGGCGAGACGACCCGGACAAGGTCCCGTTGGCGTCGGGGATCAACCGGCGCAGCAGGACGTAGCCCGGTCCTCCGGACCGCTGGAGGTCAGTCCGCGAACGTGGCGCGCCGGCGGCCGGCCACGCGGCCCAGCCGTGGACCGCGCAGCTCAACGAGCCTCAGGCGGCCAGATGGCGGCTGCGGCCTGTGGTCGGCGGCCCGGCACCAGAGGGTGGGCGTGCAGGGCTGTGACGATGTAGTCGTAGCCGACCCGTTCCTGTTCGAGACGGACGGCGGCCCCATGGCGGCCGGCGACGAGGGCGGCATACGTCTGCTGCTCGTCAGGGGTGAGCCGGAGGAGGCCCTCGCGCGAGGGGCGCGGTTCGGTGACCCACTGGCCGGGGTGGGCGAGCAGGGTCTGCTCGTCCATGAGGATCGACTCGACGTGGGGGAAGAAGCCGCGGAGACGGTCGAGGATGACGAAGCCGTGGGTGTCGATGTCCCCCCAGTAGAGGAGGTGGCGCTCGGCGAGCCACGGCACCCGCCCGAGACGGAGCACGTCGAACCCGGACCCGAAGACCGCGAGGACACCCGGCAGGGGTGGGAGGGCGAGGAAGGTGATCTCGTTCTCGACGATCAGGACGGTCCCGTCCCCCAGGGGATCTGCCGCCAGCTCGTCGACCGCGACGGTGACGTCGCTGAAGCTGCCCGCGAGGGGACGCCCGTCGAGCCTGCGGATCCGGATCCGTTGCGGCTTGCTGAGGAAGCCGTAGCGCCTGGCGAGGTCTCGCGGGCCGGCGTCGGGCCGCACGGCCCGGCCCGGCGCGGCGATGTCGATGAGCTCGCTGAGGAGCGCGGCGTGCTGCTCGATGAGCTTCGTGTCGACTCCGGGCACGTCGATCTGGCGCAGGTAGACCGCGGTTCCCAGCCGTGGGACGAGCCAGGCGAGGGCGTCGAGGATGAGCGGCCACCGCGGCGCCACGTCGAGGGCCCGGTGCGGGTGGTCGCCCACCCACCCCGCAAGGTCCGGCAGCTGCCCTCGGGTGGTCGCCAGGACGTGCTCGTATGCCGCGACCTCGTCGCCGACCTTCAGCAGGCTCCACACCGCGTCGGGCCGGTCGAACACCACCGCGCTCGGTAGCTGGTTGGCGCCGACCAGGCGTCCGCCGACGGACCGGGTCTCCAGGCGGAACCGCGACGGGGCGGCGGCCCGCGACGGTGCGGCGGCGCGGTGCCAGTCGGCCGCCCAGGTCTGCGCAGCGGGGAACTGGTCACTCAGCTCGCGCGCGGTCGGGCCGCGGACGGGCACCCGTAGGGGCTGCCACGACTCGCCGGAGGCGATCCAGCGCAGGAGGTCGCCTCGTTCCCACTGCCGGCGCAGGGCGGCGGTGACGGCGGCCAGGTCGGCCCATCCCGAACCGTGGCTAGCCCGGCGGCCGGGTGCTGCACCGCTCATGGCGTGGCCTTCGCCGGCGCATCGGCGTCGGCGCGCGGTCCGGCGCCGGCGATCGCCGTGGCACGCTGCTCTCGGTACTGGCCGATCGTCAGGTTCTGGAGCCGCGAACCACCGCCGGTGGGGTTGTCGACGAAACCGACCCGCTCGACGAACGGCTCGATGGTGTGCACCTTCTGCAACGGGGTGATGACGAGCAGCTGGAGCCCGAGCCGGGCGAACAGCCGCAGCGCATATCTGGTGGAGGCGTCGGACCCGCGCCCGAAGGCCTCGTCGATGACCGCGAAGCGGAAGGTCTTGGCGCGGGGATCGGGCTCCTCGAGCCGGAACTGGTAGGCCAACGAGGCCGCCAGGATCGTGTAGGCGAGCTTCTCCTTCTGGCCACCGGACTTGCCGTCGGAGTCGGCATAGCTCTCGTGCTCGGCGCCGGAGCCGCGCCACCGTTCGGAGGCACCGAAGACGAACCAGTTGCGGACGTCGGTGACCCGCTCGGTCCAGGCCCGGTCGATCTCGGTCCGGCCCTCGCGGCCGGCGAACCGGGCGACGATCTGCTGGACCTGGCGGAACTTCGCCTCGGTGTAGAGGTCGTCGACCTCGCCGTGCACCGTTCCCTCGGTGCAGGCGCGCAGGTCGGCCCGGAACTCCTTGACCTCGATCAGCGGGGTGGGGTGCGCCTCGAGCCGGATGAACCGGCCGGGGTTGTAGTCGATGTCCTGGAGGGAGTCGTTGATCGTGGCGACCCGCCGGGCGATGTCGTCGGCCTGCTGGTTCAGCCGGGCCTGGAAGGCGGCGATCTCGCGGATCGCGTTCTCGTTGAGGTAGGCCTTGAACTCGGCCTCGAAGCGAGGCAGGTCGTCGCTGCGGAGCCGGTCGCGCAGCTCGCGGTACTCACCGGCTGCCTCGATGCTGGCGTCCATCTCGGTGGTCTCGGCCGGCCACTCGCTGCGGAACGCCGTCATGGCTCGCTCCGCCCGGGACCGGTGGTTCGCCAGGGTCCTGGTCAGGCCGTCGAGGCGGGCGGACAGCTCCGTGGTCAGGGACTGGACGTGGGACGACACCTCCTCGGCGGCGGTGACCTCTCGGTCGCTCAGCTGCGCCATCGCTCGCTCGACCGCCGTGGCGAGGTGGTCGGGCATCGACCCGGCTGCCTCTTCCGCCGTGGCCGCGTTGTGCCCCGCCCGGTCGCGCGCGTCGAGCACCGCGCCGCGCTCGCCGACGAGGCGCTCCACGTGCTCCTCGGCCCGAGCCAGGTCATCGCCCACCGCGACCAGGTCGGCCTCGATCCGGGCCAGCTCGCTCGATCCCTGCCGCAACACCGCGAGCTCGTCCTCGATCGCGGCGGCCTGCCGGGCGCTGCCCCACCAGTCGACGTCGCGGACGTCCTCGACGGCGACGACCCGGGTCAGGGCGTCGAAACGCTGCCCGAGCGCTGTCAGCCGCCCGTCGAGCTCGCGCCGGTCGCGTTCGTGGTCGGCGATCCGGTCCTGCAGCCGCCGTCCCCGGTCGATGAGCGCGTCGACCTTCGCGGTGTTGTCCCAGCCGAGGACGTGGTCCGCGGCATCGCCGAGGGGGCGCCGGTCGTCCTTCTCATGCCGGGTGCCGGTCCTGACCTGGCCGTTGACGGTGACGCCCCGGGCGACATCGCGCAGTTCGGCGGGCGTCTCGACACACACGTGGTCGGCGCGCCGGTTGAGCTCGGCGGTCACCCAGCCGGCCAGCGGACCCGGGCGGACCTCCAGCTTGACCGCAAGCGTGCCCCGGCGCGCAGGTCCGGGCGAGGCGGCGTCCCCGACCCGGTGGTAGACCATCCGGGTGCCGAGGTGGCGCTCGTCGACCCAGGCCGCGACGGCGGCATACGCCTCCTCGGGCACCAGCAGGGACAGTCCGAAGCCGCGCAGCACCCGCTCGGCGGCGCCGGTCCACCGGGCCTGGTCGGGACGGACCTGGATGAGCTCCCCCGCATGCGGCAGGGCATCCTCGGCAAGACCGAGGTCGGCACACAAGCGAGCGCGCAGCTCCAGCTGGACACGGGGAACGCTCGAGCGCCGCTGCCGCAGGCTGGCCAGCTCGTCCTTGATCTCACCCGCCTCGTGGTCGAGGTCGCGGCGCGCCACGGCCAGCTCGGTGGCCCGGGCGTCCAGGCCGGTCTTGGCCGCCTCCAGCTCGGTATGCCGCGCCCGTGCCGCGGCATGCAGGGCCGCGAAACCGGACGGGTCGCCGAGCTGGTCGAGCCCGGCGGCCTCGAGGTCGCGGCCCAGCCGGGCCAGCCGGGTCTGACGCTCCTGCCGGGCCTGGGTGTGCTGTTCGAGAAGGGACTCGAGCTGGCCGACCCGGCCGCCACCGTGTCCGGCCCGGGCATCGCGCAGGCCCTGCTCGCGCCGGCGCAGGCCCTCGACCCCGTCCTTGGCCGACCGGATGCTCGTCTCGATACCCTCCACCCGGGCCGCGAGGTTCCCCTCCTCGGCCGTCCACAGGTCGTGCGCGAGGCGGGCACCGGCATACCTGGCGCCGTCGATCTCGTCGCGGACCGCCGCAGCCTCGGCGTCGAGGCGCCCCGCCTCGTCGCACGCGTCGACGATCGGGTCGAGCGCGGCGAGCTGGGTGCGGGCCCGGACGACGGCGTCGTGGGCGGCGGTGAGGTCCTCGAAGTGGTCGACGAGGGCCCGGACGGACTCGGCGGTGTCGAACGGCTCGAGCATGTGGGTGCGGACGAAGTCGTTGAGGTTGCCGACCGACTTCATCGACACGGTCTGGTGGAACAGGTCCATGGCCTGGGTGGACGGGATGCCCAGGGCCCGTCGGAAGACCCGGTCGTAGTCGGGGAAGGTGTCCTTGACGGTGGCCCCGCTCTCTCGCAGGCGGCGCCGCAGGACGCGGATGTCGTGGCCGAAGTCGGCGAAGTGGCTGAGGATCGTCAGGTCGGCATCGGCGACGACGTAGAAGCGGTTGGGCTGGCCGCCGCGGTCGTCGGGGAACCAGAAGACCTGGGCCAGCGTGACGGACAGGTCGAGCTCGCGGTGCCGGAAGACGGCGAGGATGACCGAGTGGCGCCGGTGGTCCCGCAGGGGGACCGGACGGGACTGTCCGGTGGTCTCGCTGCGCTCGGACTTGTAGTACCCGAGGACGTAGGACCGCAGGCTGCGCTCGCGGGTCTCCGCTCCGGCCGCCTTGTTGTACGCGATGCGATGCGCCGGCAGCAGGAGGGTGGTGATGGCGTCGACGACGGTGGACTTCCCCGACCCGATGTCGCCGGTCAGCAGCGAGGTTCGGCCGTCGAGGCGCAGCTCCCACACGGCGTGGTCGAAGGTGCCCCAGCCGAGCAGCTCGACCCGCTCGAGCCTGAACCCGGGCAGGTCGGTCGCGGTGAACGGCAGAAGGTGTTGGTCGAACTCGTCAGCCATCGGCGCTGTCCTCCTCGGCGGCCAGGAGGTACTCCGCGAGCCGGGTGTCGAGGTCGCTGAGCCACTGGGCGTCGACGTAGGCCTTGAGGACTCGCCGCACCTCGACCGCACCGTCCTGCCCAGGCACCCGCCGCAGGAAGCCCAGGTCGACGGCCTTGGTGACCAACGTGTCGACGGAGTCGGCGACCCTGGCCTCGTTCGTCGAGTCGGGCAGGTGCACCCGGATCAGGTCGGTGACCTGCTCCCGGGTCATGACGAGCCGCGGGTCGGCGCTGCTGGCGTCGAACTCGGCGAGCCGCTTGCGCAGCAGCGCCAGGAGCAGGCTCACCCGGAACGAGAGCCGGTGCCGCGGGACGAGGCGGGGCACGTCGGCGTCGTCGAAGTCGACCTGCCTGAGGAAGGCATACCCCTCGGCATCGTCCACAACGACGTGCAGTCCGAGCACGCCGGCGTGGTCCTCGACCTGGGCGCGATACCGCTGCAGCAGCGACCAGACGGCTGCGTTCTCGTCGCGGTAGAGGACCCCCTTGAGCAGGGTGACGAGCGCCCGGGAGAGCTCGATGGCGTCCGGGGTCGGCGGACGCGCCGGAGTGGTGCTCACGCCTCCTCCAGCGCAACGCCGGTGGGGCCGCCGGTGGGGCCGCCGGTGGGGCCGCCGGCGGGGCCGCCGGCGGCGCGCACGAACAGCGCGGTCGGCATCACGGCATACCGCTGCTCGCCGTCCGCACCGGTCCACCGCAGCTCGACCGGGCGCTCGGCGTCGAAGACCACGGCGACGTCGTCGGCGTCGAGGCCGAGGTAGGCGACGATCTCGGCGAGGCCCTGCTCGACCGGGTGACCGTCGACGAGCTCGCTGAGCGACACCTGGCGCCGATGCCCCAGGGCGGCCAGCACGGCCGCGGTGATCCGGGCCTGGTCGACGTGGCTCTGGGCGAACAGCTGCTCCGGGTCCGCGACCGCCTCGGCGGCCGCGATCGTGCTGTCGATCTCGGGCGGGGCCGGGCGGACATACAGCGGGCGCTCCAGTGGCAGGGTCACCTGCGTGCGGACGGCGTCGAGCTCCATCGTGACGTCGACGTCGTGTCGACGCGCGGCGAGCGACCGGGCCTCGATGCTGCGCAGCAGGTCGATGACGCGGCGGTTCTCCAGCCACACCCGGTCGTCGAGAAAGCGCCGCAGCTGGTCGGAGAGCTGGCGGACGGTCGCCTGGGTGCGGTCCGCGGCAGACAGCCAGTCGTGGTCGATCCGGCGGACCCTGGGGTCGGCGTCGACGGTGGACAGGGCGTGGACCTGGTCGAGCAGCCGGGCCAGCTCCTCCTGCCGGACGGGGGAGAGCAGGAAGTCGTAGAAGGCGATGAAGCTGCGGCCCTGGTCGGAGTCGGTGATGACGTTGCGGTCACCGAGCACATGGTCGAGCAGGGTGCCCTTGGAGTCGTCCCAGGTGGCGATCGTCTCGCGCAGCTCCCGGTCGAGGGCGCGGAACTTGGCCTCGACCTCCCGGAAGTCCGCGAGCAGCTCGCGGGCGTTGGCGGCGAACTGCTGGTACCGGTCGCGCACCGCGGTGTCGTCGAGGAGGTCGACGCTGCCCGCCCGGGCGCGCTCGATCTGGGCGTCGAGCTCGGCTCGCTGTCTCAGGAGGCGGTCGAGGTGCCGCTCGGGGTCGGAGTCGGTGCCCTCCGCGATGCGCCTCAGCAGGCCGACCAGGGTCTCCAGCCTCGACTCGGTACCGACGAACGCGCGCTCCTGGAGGCCCTCCACCCAGGCGACCGCCCGCTCCAGCGCCGGGGTCGCGTCGAGATGTGGGTCGTCGCTGCCCGCCGGGTAGTACATCCGCAGCCAGCCCTGCTCCGGGCCGGCCCAGTCGGTGAGGTATGCCGCCGGGCTCTTGGGGAAGGACTCCTCGCCGTGGGTCGCCCGCAGCGCATAGAGCTCGTCGTCGAGGCGGGTGACGAGCTCCTGCCGGGCGATGGTCCGCACGTTCTCCTCGACGAAGACCCGACCGAGGAAGGCCACCACGAGCGGCGCGTTCGTGGCACGCAGCAGCCGCCACGCCGGATGCCGGTCGCGCAGCTGGGCGATCTCGTCATAGGTGAGCACACGGTGTCCTTGTCTCGGTTCCGTCCGAGGATAGGGCCGGGCGCCCACAGCCGCCCCAGCGCCGGGTCACAGCGCCTCTACAGCAGTCCCCCTTCCCTTGATCCGCTTGTAGGCGTCGACAGCGGCGCGGGAGCTGCGCCAGATCCAGTCCGAACCTTGCATCGCGTGGAGGCGGCCACGCTGGGCAGCCCAGCGACGGGCCTCCACATCGTGGGGGGCCATGCTTCGTGATGGCGTGATCAGCGACGAGTTGTGCACTGTCCTTGAACCGGTGATGCCGCAGGGTGTGGGTCGCCGGGGTCTCGGCGTGCGAGTCGGGGACAGGATCGAACGACAAGGATTCTCGGATCGCGCCCGGGCAGCCGCCTGACCACGCTCTGGGCCGCTCCCGGGGTGGGCTGAAGACGCTTTGGTCGAGGCCGGCCAGGACCCAGGACGAGGCGGTGGCCCGACCCCGCGGGTAGCTGACGGCGCGGGCCTGCTGGTGGGCGGCGCGGCAGCTGCGGCGCGAGCATGCCTCGGTGCTGGGGTTGGCCCGCCAGCTCGGGACGTCGTGGAAGACGGTGTGGCGGGCGGTCAAGCCCCTGCTCGAGGCCATGGACGCCGACCCGACCCGATTCGACGGGGTCGAGACCTTGGGCGTGGATCGGGGGTGCCCCCGCTTGCGGGGGAGCACGTGTGGCACCACGTGAGCCCGGTGAAGCGGGGTCCGAAGGAGCTGACCGGGATGGTCGACCTGACCCGCGACGAGAAGGGCAAGACGCGAGCACGGCTGCTGGACTTGGCTCCTGGCCGGTCCGGGCGGGAGTACCTGGGCTGGCTGCAGGAACGAGGGGAGGCGTTCACGGCAGGGGTGACGATCGCCACGCTCGACCCGTTCAGGGGTACAAGAACACCATCGACGACGAGCTGCAGGACGCGGTCGCCGTCGTTGATGCCTTTCACATTAGTGAAGTTCGGTGGGCAGGCCGTGGACGAAGTCCGCCCGGCTCTGGTCTGGGACGGACCTGGCTCCCTACGGCTGCCCGACGGCAGGAACGCTGTGGCATCAGACCGCGACGGTGGCGAGGTTGTGGGGCTGATGGTTGTCTGTCCGGGCTGGCTCTGTCCTGAGGCGGGCAAGCTCACCGGCAAGCGGCCAGATGAGTCGGTGACGCTCTTCCCACCCTTCCACTACGAGTTCGGCAAGAACCTCACCCTCGGCAAGGACGTCTTCATCAACCTCGGGTGCCGCTTCCAGGACACCGGCGGCATCACCGTCGGAGACGGCACTCTCATCGGCCACGGCGCCACCCTCACCACCCTGAACCACAGCATCGACCCCGACCGGCGCGCAGATATGACCCCAGCCCCGGATTCTGATCGGACGCAACGTGTGGCTAGGAGTCTCCGTGACCGTCGTGCCGGGCGTGACTATCGGCGACGGAACGATCGTCGGCGCCGGAGCCGTCGTCACCAAGGACGTCCCCCCACACGATCGTCGGAGGCGTGCCCGCCAAGATCATCCGTGCCACCGGATACAGCGGTTGCTAGATCGGAGAGACCTCGCTGAGCCGGTCAACCCCAACAACGGCCATCAGGGCAGCGGCTTCGACCAGCAGACTCGTCCGTCGTCCGCATGGGCGCGAGTAGCAAGCTGCGCCTCTTCGGCACCCCTCCGTTGTCAAGGGGTGGTTTGGAGGGCCTTCGGCAGCGTCACCGGCCCGATCGAATCCACCTTCGCCCTGTCGGCTCCTCACCCCGAGTCACAGGCGACGGTGCGTGGATGGGCTTTCAGACATGCAGGCTGGGTCGGTAGATGAGCTCCTGGGTGTTGCCGTCGAGCGTCCGGCTCTCGATCAGCTCGAGGTCGAAGTCGGCCGCGCCCTGAAAGATCGGGTCCAGTCCCGTCTGACCGGTGATCACAGGGAAGATGGTCACCTGTGCCCGGTCGACAAGACCGGCGGCCATCAGCGCGCGGTTCAACGACAGGCTGCCGTGCGAGCGCAACGGCACCTCCGACTCCTCCTTGAGTCGCGCGACGACATCGACGGCGTCGCCGCTCACGACGGTCGCATCTGGCCAGTCAAGGGGTCCTTCCAGTGTGGTCGACACCACGATTGCCGGCATGTTTCTCATCCTGGTGACCCACGGGTCACGCACCTCGGACCCCTCGGAGCTCGAGGCCAGCATCTGCGCGAATGCCCGATACGTGTTGGCCCCGAAGACCATCCGCTGCTCCGGGCCGTACAAGGCGAGGCGGTGCTCGAGCAGCTCGGGGCCTTGCCTGCCCCAGTAGCCCGTCCAGTTGCCGCTGGCGGCGCCGTAGCCGTCAAGGCTGCAGAAGACATCAAAGGTGTAGGTAGCGGTCATGATGCGCTCCTCGAGTGATGTGGGGGCCGCCTCTCGCAGGCGTACCTCTACCCCTACGACGAGCACCATTGCCCCAATACGACACTGCCTCCCGGAGTTCATCGGGGAGTTGCTAGTACGCCCATGTAGCGATCCGTGCGCACCGATCCGACCTGCGCTCCGCCGCGAGCCGACCATCCTCATCGCTGATGACCGTGCGCTTGCCGGAGTCGCGTCAGGCACGTCAGGTGCCCACGTCGAGCGCTGTCAGCGGCACCCAGCCCTCGTGACCCTCACGCGGGCGGCACCACAGCCAACCGCTGGTGAGATCCTCGACGACATGAAGCAGCTCGCCGACGCGTGTCGGAAGTTCGGTGGTGTCGTATTCGGTCCGTACGACTGCGTGGCCTGACGGGGCAGACAGGTGTCGCGCCGGTACCCATCCGGATCCCTGTGCGGCGGTGACGAAGACGAACTCGGGCCATTCGGTGTCTCGATCGCCGACGTCGACGCGTTGACCGACGGTGAGCTGAAGGGGAGGTCGATCCGGAATCTCGTGCGCGACCTTTGCGACCACACGGCGCATGGCACAATCATCGGCCACCGTTGGCGTGCTCGCCAGGCCCGGCGGCCGCTTGGGGCGGGCGGAGAACGGTCCGGACTTCGGCAGGATCGACCGCGCGCGTCGCGGCAATTCAGGGCGATGGGGGCTTTGCCTTGATGACCTCGATCGGGCAGGTCGGGCCCGGAGCCCTGGCGAGGCGCTCGTCACCGGTGAGCAGGGTGACCTGGAGCGCTTCGGCCAGGGCGACGTATGCGGCGTCGTAGACCGTCAGGTTGTCCCGCAGCTCCCAGCAGCGCTCGAGGAGGGCGGTGTGGTCGACCCGCTGGATCGGGATCTCCTCGAGATCCTCGAGGGCGAGGTGAGCTCGTCGGGCGTTCAGGTGCCCGCCGCGGGCCAGGCCGCGCCAGACCGAGACCACCTCGAGGTCGACCAGCGAGGGCGCGGCCAGGGATTCCCCGCGGAGCCGGTCCCGGACCTGGTCGCCGTCCGGGCCATCGTCGATCAGCGCGACGGCCAGGACGGGGGCGTCAATGACGAGCACGCTCGAACCGCAGGGCGCTCACCGCGTCCCGCAGCGGCAGGGACGCGGCGGCCCGCCCGCCGGCGCGGTCGAGGACCTCGTCGAGCGTCGGCCGGGCAGCCTCCGCGATCAGTTTGGAGCGCAGGTACTCCTGCAGCGACTGGTGCGCCGCCGAGGCGCGCTGTCGCAGGACCGCGTGGGTGTCCTCGGGGACGTCCTTGATCTGGATGTTCGGCATGGAGCCATTATGGCGCCAACACCGCCAAGACGGAAGCGCCCGACCTTCGGCGGAGCCGGCGGTTCGCACCCGCGTCACCGGCGCCGCGTGGGCCCTTCGCTTCGGTACCTCGCTGGGCGACCCCGGCTGTCGGCAGTCGTCACCAGCCTGAGATTGGCCCCCAGGGCGCGGTGTCGGTCTTCACCGATGGCGCCTGTTCCGGCAATCCCGGGCCGGGCGGTCGACCGGGACACCTGGGCTTCCGGCTGTGAGGCGACCAGCACGAACCAGCGTATGAGATCCGAGCGGCACCTGAGGCCGTTACCGCACTCGATGGCCCCTTGGTTGTCGTCAGCGACTCGACATACGTCGTCAACTGCTTCCGCGACCGCTGGTGGGTGAGGTGGCTCAAGCGCGACTGGCTCAACTCACAGAAGAGCCCGGTCGCCAATCGCGATCTCCGGGAACCGCTCGTGCACGCGGTCAACCAGCGGGGCAACGTGGTCTTCCAGTGGGTCAAAGGACACTCAGGCCACGAGATGAAGGACGTGGTCGATCGGCTGGCCGTCGCGGCCAGCCTCCACGCCGGCTGAGCGCGGTTCGCATCTGAGACCGTCCGACAGTCCTTCCACCGCCAGCCGGCCGGCCGCAGTGCGGCTGTTGGCGTCCGGTGGGCTAGCGTGGCAGTGGTTGCGTTAGCGCCCCCGCAGTCTGCGGACGTGACCCCAGGGTACGAACGCAGATCGAAGGGATCGCGCTCGTGGTCACCACTCTCGCCTTCGCCGCGGCCAGTTGGGCCATGCTCATGGCCCTGGCTCCGTTGCTGCAGCTCCGCCGGATGGTGCAGCGAGGTTCGTCGGATGATGTCTCGGTCGGGTAGCTGCTCGTCCTCCTGCCAGGGTTTGCGCTGTGGGCGCTGTACGGGATCGCATCGTC